>DASYSU010000001.1:0-5732 GCA_036002925.1 Gemmatimonadaceae bacterium
AGACCGACAATGTATTTGTGCATGGGTAGTCGAGTTGAATGATTGGTTCGCGTGTTACGAACGGAACCATGCGCTCGGCGAATCGCCCGGGCCAATACTCCTTTGTTAGGGATGTCATGCCCGCCTGCGCCGCATGCGTACCAGGCATGACATGCCCAGGAACAAAGTATTGGTCCCGCGGCGCCATCCTTCCTACCGTCACCTGATGAGAATCACGATTCGCGCCAAACTCGTTTTTGGTCTCGTCGGCGTGCTACTCGTTGGCACTATCGCGAGCATTGGCGTGTTGTCGATGATCTCGCGATCCGTCGATCAATTGGACGCGGTCATCGCGCGCGACGACGTCGCCGCGGTGAAAGCCGTCGAGATGCGACTCGCCATGCTCGACGTGAGCGACGCCATCCGCGGCTTTCTACTCGACCCAACGAATCAGGCGGAGCTCGCGCGGAAGACCGCGGCGGATAGTACGCTCAAGGTTCGCATCGGCGACCTGGAGCGCCTTGGTCCTTCTAAAGAAGTACTCAAGAAGCTCGACCAGCTCACGACGTTCGATTCAAAGAGACTCAATCTGCTCGAGCGCGACATTCTCGAGCTCGCGGCGAGCGGCAAATTGCCCGCGGCGCGAGACAAGTTCGACGGCGAGTATCTCGCGGCTCGCGGTGCCGAGGCCGCGCTCATGGACGACCTCGAGCACGCGTCGCAGAGCGACAAGGACGCGGCCGTCGCCAGCGCGGCGCGCAATCAGTCGCGTGCACGCGTGACCAGCGCGATTCTGATCGTTGTCGTCCTGCTCTGCGGCTTCCTCATCTCAATGCACCTCGCCGGAAGGATCGCGGCGCCAATCGTGGCCGCCACGGAAAACCTGAAGCGCATGTCCAACGGCGACCTGAGTGGTCGCATGGTGACAAACGCGAACGACGAGATCGGCGAGATGTCCCGGCATTTCAATGCGTTCGCCGACGACATCGAGCGCGTCATTCGATCCGTGCGCTCAGGCGCTACGGCGCTCGCCGGCGCGTCCGGCCAAATGGCCGCGACGGCAGCGAGCTTGTCGCAGGGCACGAGCGATCAGGCAGCATCGGTACAGCAGACGACTGCGAGCCTCGAGCAAATGAGTGCGTCGATCACGCAGAATGCCGATAACTCGCGCGCGACTGAGCTCGCGGCGCTCGGCGGCGCCAAGGACGCGGAGCAAGGGGGACACGCGGCTCGAGAGACGACTGTCGCCATGACGGCGATCGCGCAAAAGATCTCGATCATCGAGGACATCGCCTACCAGACGAATCTGCTGGCGCTGAACGCGGCCATCGAGGCGGCGCGAGCCGGCGAGAACGGCAAGGCATTCGCTGTCGTCGCGACCGAGGTGCGCAAACTCGCGGAACGGAGTCAAACGGCCGCCACCGAGATCAGTGGCCTCGCGACAAGCAGCGTGGAAGTCGCACAACGGTCGGGGGCGTTACTCGAGGAGTTGGTTCCGGCGATTCGCCGGACCGCTGGGCTCGTACAGGAAGTCGCCGCGGCCTCGCGTGAACAGACAGCCGGCGTGACGCAAATCAACCAGGCGATGAGTCAGGTGGACCACGTGACGCAGCGAACCGCCGCCGCAGCCGAAGAATTGGCTTCGACGTCACAAGAGGTGGCGGCGCAAGCGGAATCGCTCGAGCAGCTCGTGAGCTTCTTCAAGATCGATGAGGATGGCGGCGGCGTCGCGACGACGCGCGCCGATGCGCGGGTTCGCCGAAGCGCCTAGCGATCCTGCGACAGCACGGTGTCGGCGTCGCGCCGCGCGCTCCACATCGGCTGGACAACGCAGCGATCGAAGTCGATGCCACGGCAGGTCGACTTCGCGGCGGCCTGCACCTGCCGGCGAACGTCGTCGGGATACGTGTGACAATCCGCCGTATTCCGTCCGCTGACGCAGCCGTTGTAGCGTAGCAGCGCCTTGCGCCACGCCGCGTCGCGATCTTCCACCAAGCCGGCGGCCTTCTGCGCCACCCAGCCGAGAATGAAGATGCCGTACTTCAGATTCGTCGAATCGGTGTGAACGTTCGTGCCGAATTTACGGCCGAGATTCTGCCACGGTTTTGGCGCCACCTGCATGAGGCCAACGGCCCCGACGCGCGATCGAGCCGACGACTTGAGCTCGTCGTTCTCCGTGAGCATCACTCCAAGCACGAGCGCGGGAGGAATCTTTCGGGTGTATGCCTCGCGTACGGCGACATCGGCCAACGCTCGCGCGCGCGCCTGGTTCACCTTGCCGGTGCGCAGCAGGTCCATCGCGAACAGCTCGCGGTCGAGTAGGAACTGCGCCGTTTTGAGCGACACCTCGGCGTCAGCGTGCATCCAGGGCGCGCGCGTCTCGTTCGAGTCGACGTACCGATGCTCGATGAGCTGCGACGCCAGCGGCGCGCGGCTCACATAGTATGGTCGCGTGACACTCGTCGCGAAAATGATCGCCGCGACAGAACCGGCGGCGAGCAGAATCTGAGACCAGACGGAGCGCTTCGAGGGAATGAGCAACCTCCAGACGGCAATCGGGTGCGGGGCGACAAGAGGGCCGGCCCCGCCAATTCCGTTAACACAGTTGTCATACTTGAGGCGAGGACTCAGGGTTCCGTACGAGTCGGCGCCGACGAAGCCAATCATAAGATTGGCAATGTGTTAGGACCTATTAGGGTAGCTCGAAACGACCCCGAGCGCAACCAGTTTACGGGGTTTTCGCTCATGCGTTCGGCATCCTTTTTGTGGGAACCGCGTGTTTCGGGGGACGCGGCATTGCATCGTACCCGGTAAACTTCTTGAACGCCTCAATCATGGGCAGCTCGATTCCCGCAGGCTCCGGCATTCGACCCATCCGACAACCGACTCCGACGAGACCGCGCGGTATGCGGCGCAGGCGCCGGCGAATGCGACCGGCGGCGACATACCTGCTCGTGTTCGCGGCGGTCGTCGCGGTGGCGATCGTGGTTCAGCTCATCGTGCACCTGGCTCGCACCGATCCGCGCGACGCACGCGCCATCGCCGAGCGTGAGCTCCGGTTGAACACGCTGAGGCCCGACGAACGAGTGATCCGCATGGTGTCCGTCTTCAAACGACCCGCCATCGACTACTTTCGGGCGACTCGTGGGCTTCTCGTCCTCACGAATCAGCGATTGATCTACCTTGGGCTCGAACCTCGCGATTTGCTCGCGGCACCCGACCTGCCGCCGACGTTCGAACAACGCGAGTTTCCGCTCGACACGCTCGTGCGCGTCTCAGCGGGACGAACCTTTTTCGGAATCGCGAAGGCTGTCGTCATCTCGACGCCGAACGAGCAACTCAAGCTCGGTGTGCCGTCGGCGGCGTGGCCGCAAGCAAACCTTCTCGTCGTCGGCATGACCGTGCGCCACGATCGGGCGGTCGCTCAGAGTGCGCAACAACGCGCACTGCTCGCCAAGGCCGAGGCGCAGCGCAAAGAAGCCGAGGCTGCGCGACGCAAAGCGAAATTCTATACGGTGCGACGCGGTGACGCACTCGGGAGCATTGCGACGATCTGGAACACGACGCCTGACCGATTGCAGGCGTGGAATCATCTGCCGACGAACAAGATTCGTGTCGGTCAAGTGTTGCTTGTGCGGCCCGCGCTCTGATAGGAACGGCAGCGTCGTGTTAGCCGCGGAATCCGCGGAGTCAACGGAAACAGCACGGAATAGTCTAAGGCGCAGCGAGAGAGTCATTCGCAACGAACCGGAATTTTTTTTGGACTGCCGCTCGGGAGGCGTCGAGTAGCATCCGGAGCGGTTGTCCCAAAAAAGCTTCGTCCGGGCTCGTTGTGCGTCGAACAGTCGCGGCGCACGGAGACACTCCGTGGCTGTTTCGGTTGGTTCCGCGGATTCCGCGGCTTGCTGTTCCGGCCCGGCAGATCCTCGCTGCGCTCAGGATGACATCGTCGCCGGAAGGACCGTCCCCCGGCACTCGCCGAAGCCGATCCGCGGATGACCGCTCCGCTCGCAGAAGCCGCGCAGAACCACTTCGTCATTGTCCTCGAGGAATTGGCGCGTCTCACCCGTCGGTAATTCAAGCGGCTCGGTTCCGCGCCACGTTCGCTCAAGTAGACAGCCGCGCGACTCTTTGGTCGGTCCGGAGACCGTGCCGCTCGCCAACAGATCGCCAGTGCGCAAGTTGCAGCCATTGCTCGTGTGGTGCGCGACGAGTTGCGCGATGGTCCAGTACATGTCGGCAAAATTTCCGGCGCTCACGCGGAGCGGTTCCGCGCCCTCGTCACGCATGCGCTGCGACGTTAGAAAAACCTCGAGCGTGATGTCAAAGCCTCCGGCGTTGGTGTTCGTCTGCGAAAACAGATACGGCAAGGGTGCCGGATCGTCTGCCGGACGCGGATACGCGCGAGCGCGAAATGGCTCCAGCGCGTCCAACATCACGATCCACGGTGACAGCGACGTCGCGAAATTCTTGGCGAGGAACGGGCCGAGCGGTTGGTATTCCCAGGCCTGGATGTCGCGCGCTGACCAATCGTTCACCAAGCATAGTCCGAACACGTGACGCTCGGCGTCGTCGAGTGAGATTGGGGCACCGAGCGCATTGCCTGTCGCGATGAGTGCGCCGATCTCCAGCTCATAGTCGAGTCGCCGGGTCGGGCCAACGCTCGGCGGCCCATCTGCGGCGTCGCGCGTCTGGCCGACCGGTCGTCGAACGCCTGTTCCGCTGACGACGATCGACGACGATCGCCCGTGGTACCCGATCGGAATCCACTTGTAATTCGGCAGCAGCGGATTGTCGGGACGAAACATGCTGCCAACGTTGGTCGCATGGGCGATCGACGCATAGAAATCGGTGTAGTCGCCGATGCGCGCCGGAAGCGACAGCTCGGCATCGCTCATTGCAACGAGAATGCGCTGGGCGATTTCGTGATTCCGCTCGAACTGCGGCGATCCGGAGCGGAGCAGGTCACTCAATGCGCGGCGCAGCGTACGGGTGGCGTCGCGGCCGAGCGCGAGCAACGAATTGAGACCGCCCTCGCGACAGTGGTCCGCTGCCCTCGCCGCATCGTCGCTGAGAAGTCCCGCCTCCGCGCACGCCGACACGTCGACAATTTGGTCCCCGATTGCGACGCCGGCGCGCGGCTGCTCGCTCGTCCCCGCGCGCTTGAATATCCCGAACGGAAGATTCTGAATCGGGAAATCGGTCGACGCGTCGTTCGCGGATGCTGTCCACGATCGCAGCGCTGGATCGTTGGTCGGGTCGAGGCTCATGGTGATAGCGCCAACGCCCGCAGCTCGTCCACCGGTTCCGTGAACGAACACGAGCCGAACGAGACCATGACTTCGTCGCGCAACGATCGCGTCTGCTCCTCGTCGAGCGTTTTGTGACGCCAGCGAATAGTCGTGGGCGTCGCGGCAAATGCGCCGGGATCGCGCTCATCGAGCAACTGCGCGGCTTCTGTGTCGCTCAATCCACTCCGCATCATGCCCGCGGCGAGCAGCACGTTGAGGAACCCGAACATCGCCCCGGTGGGCGCGGCGGCATCGTATGTCAGGCGATACTCGCCTCGAACGGCATGATGGAGGCCGGCCGTTGCCTTGAACCGGACTCCGGCGACGATGCAGCAGCGGATGAATCGCACCACCGACGTGACCGACGGAAACGCGTCGGCGGTAACGCCGCCGGTTCGAAGCTTTGCGTTAATGCCCGCTTCCTTCGCGGCATCGATGAGCGTCTCGAGCTCCTCGCCGACG
>DASYSU010000002.1:0-14865 GCA_036002925.1 Gemmatimonadaceae bacterium
AAACGAGATTCGGCGGTGGACAGTTGGAACAATCTGAGACGCGAATTGGACGAATGAACCTCACATTGCCGCGAATGAAACGGCGGAGGGACCTTTCATTTGAGCGGCGATAGTGCGAGTCGCGACCGCGGATCTCACCACGATCGTGGCGAAGGTCGAGGCGGTTGGTCCGTCGGGTTACGTCACGGACTTGTCGCTGCTCGAGAATCGGTATGAGTTCCAGCGGTACTTGCGCGATGCGTCTCGAGTGTCATCCTGAGGCGCAACGAATGAAGGTTGTTGAAAAAAAATCCGTTGCTTTTCATCCGTCCAAATCCGTTTCACCCGTTCAATCGTTTCACGAATTGTTTTGATCGGCCCGAGCGGCGGTTTGGCGATTCGATGAGGCGAACGGATTCAGGCGGAGGTTGACTCGCTCCACGTTATAACCGACTCTCTGGAATACAACAATGAGCATTCTCACACAACTCGTCGACGAGCTGAACGCCGGCTCCCTCAAGATCGTTGATCTCACCCAGCCCCTCGGCCCCGACACGCCGGTGATCGGGCTTCCTCCGCAATTCGGTCAGTCGCCGGGTGTGACGATGGACGTCATCTCGTGCTTCGACGACAAAGGACCCGCCTGGTACTGGAACGTGCTCCATCTGGGCGAGCACACCGGCACGCACTTCGACGCACCGGTCCACTGGATCACGGGCAAGGATCTGCCCGACAACACGTGCGACCGCATTCCCGCTCGCAGGCTCGTCGGGCCGGCGTGCGTGATCGATGTGACGCGCGAGGTCGCCGCCAATGAAGACTTCCTGTTGATGCCCGACCATGTCGCCGCCTGGGAGAAGCAACACGGTCGGATCCCGAAGAACTCGTGGGTCTTGCTTCGAACGGGCTGGAGCTCGCGGACCGACGCCAAGTCCTTCCTCAACGTCCGCGACGACGGTCCGCACAGTCCGGGCTTTCACAAGACGACCTCGGAATTGCTCGCCCGCGACCGCGATATCCTTGGCGTCGGCGTGGAGACCGTCGGGACAGACGCCGGCCAGGCCGGGATGTTCGATCCGCCATTCCCGAATCACGCGACGATGCACGGCGCCGGAAAGTTCGGGCTGGCGAGCCTTCGCAACCTCGACCAGCTGCCGGCGACGGGAGCGGTCGTGATCGCGGCTCCGCTCAAGATCGTCCGTGGAAGCGGCAGCCCGCTTCGAGTCCTCGCAATCGCGCCGGCCTAGAGTCCGGAACGTTTATGCGGCGTGTAGCGACGTCAGAGCCGATCGGCGGCAAGGACGGTTCGTAACAGCACATTCGCGCCGTTCACGATGTCCTTCGGCCGCGAGAATTCCTTCGGCGAGTGACTGATCCCGCCCACGCTCGGGACAAAGATCATCCCCACCGGTCCGAGCAGCGCCATCGCCTGCGCGTCGTGACCGGCGCCGCTCGGCATCGCGCGCGTCGACAAGCCAAGACCTTTGGCCGCATCAGTGATGATCGCGCGCATGCGCGGATCGCTCGGGGCCGCGGCATTGACGTGCAGTTCGGAGTACGCGAACTGCGTTCCATTTTCGGCACCGATCTTTTTCGCTTCGGTCTGAATCTGCGCGTACATCGAGTCGACTTTGGCGTCGTCGAGATCGCGGAGCTCGAGCGTGCACACCACCTTCCCCGGAATCACATTCGGCGCACCCGGGAATGCCTGAATTCGCCCGACCGTTCCCACTTGTCGGCCCGGAATGCTTCGTACGACACGATTGACCATCTCGACGAAACGCGACGCGGCGAGCAGCGCGTCGTGACGCTGATCCATCGGCGTCGTACCCGCGTGGTTCGCAAAGCCGGTGACGGTGACCTCCCACTGCTTGATGCCGACGATGCCTTCAACGACTCCAATGTCGGTCTTGTTCGCGTCGAGTATGCCACCCTGCTCGATATGCAACTCGAAGTACGCGGCGATATCGCCCTTGCGACGCTTCACCTCATCGAGCTTTGTCGGATCGCCGCCGAGGAAGCTGATTCCCTGCTCGATTGTCTTGCCACTGCTCGAGATGTTCTTCAACTCGCTCCCAACCAATTGGCCGCTGAGGGCCCGGCTTCCGTACAATCCTCCCTCTTCATTCTGCCAGATCGCGACCTCGAGCGGGTGGCGCGTCGAGATGTTGTGCTCGGCCAACGTCTGCGCGACCTCGATCGCCGACATCGATCCTACGTCACCGTCGTAGTTCCCACCCTCGGGGACCGAGTCGATGTGAGAACCAAAGACGATCGGCTTGAGCGAGGCGTCCGTGCCGGGACGCCGGCCGATGATGTTGCCGGCGAAGTCCACCTTGGGCTCGAGCTTGGCGGCGCGCATCCAATCCATCACCACCGTTCGCGCGGCGCGATCCGCGTCGCCGTACGCGACGCGCGACACGCCACCCTGCGGATTCTTGCCGAACTCGGCCAGCGCGGTGAGATGGGCGTTGACGCGGTCGCCATTCACACGGACATCTGTCTGAAGAATTGCCCGCCAGCGCGGCGACAAAACGCCGGCCGCGAGCCCACCGGCAACGAGTGAATTGAAGTCGCGTCTGTTCATGGAACAAAAAGGTGGAGTGCGACGTTCGAGTCCGTAAGTGTCAGAGGCTGGTCAGAACGCTGGCACAGCTGCATCCCTTGCGTGCATCCTGTCACGTCGCTCAACCGTCACTACCGAGGCCGATGTCGCTCAAACAGAATCGTCACGCGGGGTCCGCGGCGGAGTTGTCGCTGCAGCAAGGCGTTCGCTGGCTCGAGGGAGAGCCGTATTACCTTGCGACCAGCAACGAGATCGAGGTGTTCGCCAAGTGTCACGAGCGCGGCCTTCCCGTGATGCTCAAGGGCCCGACCGGGTGTGGTAAGACGCGTTTCATCGAGCACATGGCCTGGCGGCTCGGCCGCCCGATCGTGACCATCGCCTGCCACGACGACCTCTCGGCAAGCGATCTGACGGGTCGTTTTTTGATCGAGGGCGAAGAAACGGTGTGGGTCGACGGTCCGCTCACCGTCGCGGCGCGTCATGGCGCGATCTGCTATCTCGACGAAGTCGTCGAAGCCAGACAAGACACGATCGTCGTCATTCATCCGCTCACCGACGACCGGCGAATCCTCCCGATCGAGAAGACGGGGGAGCTCCTGCACGCGGCGCCGGGCTTTCAATTAGTGATCTCGTATAACCCCGGCTACCAGCACGCCGTGAAGGACTTGAAGCCGAGCACGCGACAACGGTTCGTGACACTGGACTTTGATTTCCCGTCGCCCAGCGCCGAAGTCGAAATCGTGGTCCACGAGAGCGGAGTCAAGCGATCGACGGCGCAGGCGCTCGTCGAGTTGGCGCGGCGTGTTCGTCGACTGAAAGAACAGGGCTTGGCCGAGGGCCCGGGAACTCGACTCCTCGTCTCGACCGGCCGGCTGATCGCAGACGGAATTCCGCCGGTTCAAGCGTGTCAATCGGCGTTTGTCGGTCCACTGACCGACGATCCCGACCTGCTGAGCGCGATCGCCGATCTCGTCGCTGCAACGCTCTGATGCCTGGCTGGGTCGGACCCGCGCGGCGACTCGTCCTCAAGATCAAGGATCGCGCGCAGCGAGCGAGTGTGCGGTTGCGCAGCGCAATGCGCGCCGACGACCCCAACGTATCACTGGAACGCGTGCAACGACGGCTCGAGTTGCTGCTCACCGCCGTCTATGGTCGACCGATTCCGATCGCGCCCATCGAAACGAATCTCTGGAATCGCGAGCGCGTGCGGCAACTCGCCAAACGCGATCCACGGGCTCGCGAGCCCGCCCCCGGCGTCGACGGTGCGACGATCTACCTGCCCCCCGAGCTCGGGGCCCGGTCGGGCGACGCCGACGCCATCGCGCGTTACCGACTCTTCGCGCTCGAACAGGCAGAGCGAATCGTCCGAGGGACCGCGGTGCTGGCGCCACTCAATGATCCACTCGAGCGCGACTTGTACATGGTGCGCGAGGGTGCGGCGATTGACGCTCGGATCGCGGGTGCGCATCCCGGGATCGTCGAGGCATTGAGTGACGAGCGCCGGGCCGTGCTTGCGCGCCGACCGCCGCTCGAGCGATTGAACGAAGCCGAACGCGATGTCGAGCGTCTCGTTCGAGAGGCGCTGTCAGCGGAATTGAGCGCTGAACCGTCGCCGTCGAGCGAGCCGTCGGCGTCGCTCGCCTGGGCGAGAGACACAGCCAAACGCATTCGGAGCGCCTCTGGTTCCGCGGCCAAGTATCGTGGCGTGCCGCCCGCATCGATCTGGGGAATCGTTCGATCGAACGCGAGCGCATTGCCACAACCGGGAGATGCCGGAAAGCATTTCATCCGCACGGGTAACACCGAGGCGAATGCACAGGAATCGCAGCACGGCGAGCAAGCGCAGGGGTCCGGATCCGGTCCCGGTCGATCGACCGAGCGGGATGACTCGGCTGCCGACGCTCGAGGCAGCCGCGAAGCCGGCGGCGCCGCTGGTCGAGAAATCGATCGGTCTCCGACGACAACGGGCGAACGGGGCACGACGTCCGGCGTGCGGCCATACGACAATGCTGATGAGCACTTGCTCGAGGGACTGCCGCCTCCGATCTGGTACGACGAGTGGAACGCAGACCGCGGAGCTTACGTCAAGCACGGTGCGGCAGTACGCGCTGGCCCCGCGCAAGAAGGTGACGACGACTGGGCCAGAGCGACGCTGCATCGCCACGCGGCGATCGTTCGCGAGATCCGCCATCGATTCGAGCGCTTGCGCGCGCGACGAGCGCTTCTGCGACGACAACGTGCCGGCGACGACCTGGACCTCGATGCGTGCGTCAACGCCGTCGTCGATCGGCGAATCGGTCATCCACCGGACGATCGGTTGTATGTCGATGCACGACCCGCGCGCCGCGGACTGGCGATTGCCTTCCTCACCGACGTGAGCGGCTCGACCGAGACACGAGTGAGCAACGACCTGCGCATCGTCGACATCGAGAAGATCGCGTTGCTCCTCGCCGGCGAAGCGCTCGACGCACTCGGTGATTCCTACGCGATGTACGCGTTCGCTGGAAAGACGTCGGCCAATGTGAAGGTGACGACACTCAAGCAGTTTGCCGACCGCAACGATGAAGTGACGCGCCGTCGGATCGCGGCGCTCGAGCCGGCGGGTTTCACACGGCTCGGAGCCGCGGTGCGACACGCCACGCGACAGCTCGCGCGCCAGGCGGCCGGTCATCGCTTGCTGTTGCTTCTCTCGGATGGACGACCCAACGACATCGATCAGTATCAGAGCGACTACGGCGTCGAAGATTCGCGACAAGCCATCTTCGAGGCGCGAGCGTCGGGCATTTATCCGTTTTGTCTCACGGTCGACCGTGACGCGTCCGAGTACCTGCCCCGTATCTTTGGACAGGCAGGCCACACGATCGTCCAGCGTCCGGAGCAGCTACCAACCGCTCTCCTTGGTGCTGTGCGGTCGCTTATCAAGCGATCCTGAATCGAGCAATTCGGTGACCGACATCGAACACTGCACTGTCCGACCGTACCGCGACACCGACGCGGATATCGTGCGGTCATTGATTGCCGAGCTCCAAGACACGCTTCGCGGCCTCGACACGCACTTGCCGCGTGGCGAGGAGATGGCAGACGCGTACCTCACCTATACGTTCGAGCATTGTCGAATGCACGACGGTCGCATCTTGCTCGCGGAAGTCCGCGGCGCGGTCGTCGCCTTCGCGACGGTACTCAATCGCCTTCCGTTCGAGAGTCCCGACAGTCCCACCGGGCACTTCGCCTATCTCATGGACCTCGGAGTGCGCGCGGCGTTCCGCGGGCGAGGTATCGGATCCGCACTCATGGCCGCCGCCGAAGAGGTCGCGCGTTCCGCCGGCGCCCTGGAGTTCCGCACTCTTGTTCTCCATGGAAATCGCGCCGTGAACTTGTATCGGCGCTGCGGCATGACCGACTATTCGCTGACCCTACGAAAGCGTCTCGATAATCTGGACGATACGCTGCCAAATTTGTCGTTCTGATCGAAGCGGAGGATTTGCTGTTCTCAAATCGGTGATGCTTGGCCGGCAGAGTTTGTGGTCAACCCGTTAGCGTCCGTTAGCGTCCTCGACGCTCACGCGTCGCTCTCTTCTGCCGCGTGCCCCGCGAATGTCCGAAGCAAGAATCGCAACGACGGGATGAGCACGAGGGCGCCGACTCCGAGTCCGATCATCAGGAGGGTCAGCGTCACCCGCGGCGCGGCGGCTTGGCGGATCGAGAGCGTCGTCGGAATGATGAATGGGTACTGCGCCAACACCCATCCCCACAGGATGAGGCTCACCTGCGCCGCCGCGGCTAGTCGCGCGAGCCGGAAATTACGTCGCCAGAGCGCGAGGATCGCCGTGATCGCCGCCGTCGCGGTGCAGACATGGAGCAACCACGACCACGATCCGCCTACGACGCCGGCCATGACACGCGGCGCGCCGGTCCGCGACAGAAGCAGCGCGACCGCGGCGAGCACGCCAACCGCGATGGCCGCGACCAACGCTCGCGCGCGGAAATCATCGCGCAACGAATCGTCGTCACCGGCCTCGATCGTGAGGTAGACCGCCGCGAGGAAGGCGAATAGCGCAAGAGCGAAGAGCCCGACGGCGATTGGAAACGGTGCGAGCCATGGCGCGATGAACACTTGGGCGAACGACGCCGCACCGACGCGGCCCGACGCGATTGCCACGTCTCCGCTCGCGATCGCCCCGATGATCGTGCCGAGCACCACCGGCGTGACAGTGCTCGCGCCGGCGAAGGCGATGCCCCAACGCCGACGTGGCGCGAGCGCCCGACTGCCGTAACTCCGAAACACGAATGCCGATCCGCGCAACACGATACCGATCAACATCAGCGTGATTGGAATGTGCAGCACGATGCCGAGCGTCGAGAACGCCGCCGGGAATGCCGTGAACAACAACACCGCGACAACGATCAGCCACACGTGGTTCGCTTCCCAGATCGGCGCGATCGATTTGGCGATGAGCTCGCGCTGTTCGTCGCGACGCGAACCCGCGGCGAACAGATCCCACACGCCACCGCCGAAATCCGCGCCGCCCATCAGCACGTAGGCATTCAGCGCCAATACCATGATTCCAGCGACGATCTCGGGAAGACCGATGCTCGCGAAAAACGCGCTCACATCGTCTCCCGCACCATGCCGACGATGAGCGTGACGACGATTGCGCCGAGTCCCAAGTAGAGGAACGCGAACGCGAGCATCGGGACGACGAGGCCCGGCATGGGCGTGACCGCATCGGCCGTTCGCAGAATGCCCTGCACCACCCAGGGTTGTCGACCGACTTCGGTGACCGTCCAGCCGGCTTCGGTGGCGATGAATCCGAACGGCGCGATCACCGCCAGCGCGCGGAGCAGCCAACGGTGACGCGCCGTATCTCGCTTTTGCACCGCGACAATCACCGCCCAGAGACTGACGATAGCCATCGCTGTCCCGAGTCCAACCATGACTTGAAATCCCAGGTGCACCGGCGGGATCGGAGGCCAATTCTCGCGCGGGAATCCCGTCAACCCTCGCACTTCGGCATTTGGATCGTGAAAGGCAAGCAGCGAGAGCCCGCGCGGAATTTCGATCGCGGCGCGCGTTCGCTGGGCATCCACGTCAGGCCATCCTCCGAGACGAAGTGGCGCGCCGCGCTCGGTGGCGAATTGTCCCTCGAGTGCCGCCAACTTGATCGGCTGCCACTGCGCAACGGTACGCGCGCTCAAATCGCCCGAAATTGGCTGAAGAATTGCCGCCGGCGCGCCGACCATGAGCGCGAGCGTGAGCGCCCGCCGGTGAAATCGCGCGTCGGGTTTGCGAAGCAACATCGCCGCGTGAATTCCGGCGACCGCGAGTCCCGTCGCCGCGTATGCCGCCAATACCATGTGCAAACTCTGCTGGAACGACGACGGGTTGAGCATTCCAGCAATCGGATCGATGCTCGTGATCCGACCACCTGACACCGTTACGCCGGTCGGCGTGTTCATCCACGCATTCACCATCACGACGAAGATCGCCGACGCCGCGCCGCTGACGGCCACGAGCACGCCCGCGGTCAGGTGCGCGCGCGGCGAGATCCGTTGCCAACCATACAGATAGACGCCAAGAAAAATCGCCTCGGTGAAGAACGCGAAGCCTTCGAGCGAGAACGGCAATCCGATGATTGGTCCGGCCAGTTGCATGAAGCGCGGCCAGAGCAAGCCAAGCTCGAATGACAGCACCGTCCCTGAGACCGCGCCGACTGCGAACAGGATCGCGCTCCCTTTCGCCCAGCGCTTTGCCAAACGCAGGAAGACCTCATCGCCGGTTCGCCGCCACCGCCATTCGGCCAGCACCATCATCAGCGGCATCGCGATCCCGATCTCGGCGAACACGATGTGAAAGCCGAGCGAGAGCGCCATCTGCGTGCGAGCGGCGAATAGATCGGACATGGAGGAATTGTAAGACCACCGCTCGCGTCGCGCTGTAGATTGGAAGGATGCGCTTCGCGTTCGACAATCAGTTCAACGACCAGCCCGACGACGAGTTCGATCTCGATCGAGACTTTCCGCTCGGCGACGGCACCGCCGACACAAGCGGCGAGGTCGCGTGTCCGTACTGCGGCGAAGCAAACTCGATCAGCCTCGACCCGGGAAGCGGCGACAACCAGGACTACGTCGAAGACTGTCAGGTCTGCTGTCAGCCCTGGCGCGTCTCCGTACATTATCGAAACGACGGCACCGCCGTCGTCCGCGCTGTGGCACTCGACGACTGAGACGATTATGTCCGACATCACTGGCATTCATCACATCACGGCGATCTCCGGCGACGCCCAGGAAAATCTCGACTTCTATGCCGGCGTCCTCGGCATGCGCCTCGTGAAGAAGAGCGTGAATCAGGACGATCCCGGCACGTACCATCTCTTCTATGCCGACGCCGACGGCCATCCGGGGACGGATCTGACGTTCTTCCCGTTCCGGTTTTCCGCGCCGGGACGTCTCGGCGTCGGACTCGGCATTGAGATCTCGCTGGCGATTCCCGAAGGAAGCATCGAGTACTGGCGCCAGCGGCTGATCGATCACGGCGCCAAGCTCGGCGACGACGAGGTCCGTCGCGGCGAACGCGTGCTTACGCTGACCGATCCGCATGGTCAGCGGCTCGCGTTGGTCGAGACGGCCGACGAGCGTGAGTTCGAGGCGTGGCCGCGGAGTCCGGTGCCGTCTGAACGTCAGGTGCGTGGACTGCACGCCGTGCGCGTGTGGGAGCGCGATCTCGCGCTGACCGCATCGTTCCTCACCGACGTGCTCGAATTCACGAGCTACGGCGAGGAAAACGGTTGGCATCGCTACGGCGTCGGCGGCGGCGGCTCGGGCAAGCACATCGAGATCCGCGAGATGCCCGACACCGCGCGCGGTGCCTGGGGCGTCGGCACGATGCACCACGTTGCCTGGCGCGTGGCCGACGATAGCGTGGAACTCAAAGTCCGGGAGCGCATCGCGAAAGCACATCGAAGACCGACGGAAGTCATCGACCGATTCTGGTTCAAGTCGGTCTACTTCCTCGAGCCAGGTGGCGTATTGTTCGAGCTCGCGACAGAAGGACCCGGCTTCACCGCCGATGAGGAGCCCGAACACCTGGGCGAACAGCTCGTCTTGCCGCCGTGGCTCGAGCCGCAACGTCACGCGATCGAGTCCGCGCTTCCGCCGCTGCGACCGGCGGCGGAAGTCAAAGGGTAATATCGCCGCCCGGATCCTTCTTCCCTTTCACTCCCTTCTTGACTTGCGCCGCCGACTCGGCGAGCGCGCGCTTCGTGGCGTCTTGGTCGAGCTCGATCGTCAACGCCGACCGCATGCCGTCGGCTGACAGCTCGCGCTTGACGTTCAGCACGTGTCCTTCGCGTGCGCCGCTCGGCAGCAGCGACTGCGGGACAGTCATCATCGATTTCCCGTCGACCTCGACGGACGCCATCGACTCCTCGATCGAGTCGACGACCCAACGGTGTGTGGAATCAGCCATTGTGAATCACCGGTCGAGATAATGCCGTGTGCTACGGAATGGGATTGCAATCGGCCTGCGTCGAGTGCTTGTCCGACGGTCCTTTCATATCGCGCACCCCTCGCTGAACCGACACCGTGAACTTTCCGCCTGGCACGCCAGGGCTGCGAAACTCGATCGTTCCGTTCTGATCCGTGCGGTACCACGGAAGGTGGTGCGTGCGATACAACGTTTTGGCCTGCGTATGCATGTGCCCATAGCCGTTCACGGCGCCGACTGACGCGGCGAGGATCTGCGGTTTGAGCGCATTCACATACGCGTTGGTGACGCCATTACAGCTCCCGTGATGATCGGCTTTCAACACGTCGACGCGCATTCCCGGATTGACCTTGTATCGCGCCGTTCCGAGGAACCAAGCAATTGCAGGCTGCTCCGCGTCTCCCGCGAGCCACATCGTGAACGATGCCGAATCGGGCCCGACGAGTTTGACGACGGCCGAGCGATTGTTCGGATCGCTCGACGCTGGATTGCTCGCCGGTAGAGGACGCATGATGTGCAGTTTGGCGCCGCCCTTCATCGTGATCGTGCACAGCTTCGTGCCGTTCGCGCACGGATCGTCGGTATCGCGGTAAATGAGCTCCCCGCGCGCGACGCGTGCGTTGATCGAATCGCGCAGGTGGCGCAGGTTGGCAGTCGGAAACGGATCCTTGTTTTCGAAAAAGAAGCGGACCGTGATGTGCCGATGGCTGTTGAACAACTCACGCAGTCCGACGAGGTGATCGGCGTGCGGATGCGTCAGGATCACGACGTCGAACGTGCTATCGTTGAGGTCGAGCGAGTCGAGCAACTGGCCGAGACGCGACTGCTCCGGGCCGCCGTCGATGAGCACCCTGCTGCCTCCATTCTCGATCAACGTTGCGTCGCCCTGGCCGACGTCGAGCACCCGAACCACGAGCTCGCCACTGGGAGGCGCGGGTTTGTTCTCGGGCAACGGCTGCCGCGATGCTGCATCGGACGCGGTGCACGCTCCGAGCGCCGCAAGGACAAACATGTAAATCGTCCTTCGATCGATCGACCGTCGCATTCAGTTAGGGGGACGCGCGCATTGTCGAATCGCGTTTCGCCTTGAACTCGGTTCCCGACTTCCATTGTGGCAGCGCGTCAGCCTGCGCAACCATGTACCCGACGCGAAAGAGCACCCGCGTGTCGTCGACCGCGCCGCTCAAGTCCCAGTCGGACCGCACCTCGTCCGATGGTTGATGGTAGTTGTTCTTTGTATACTCGTCGCGCTTCTGAAAACCGTATCCGGGCGGCTTTCCGATGTACTCGATACCCGCGTCGGCATCGAGCGCAGGCACGCCTTGCTTGGCGAACTCGAAGTGGTCCGAGCGATAATAAAACCCCTTCTCCGGCTCGGCGTCCGCCCGCTGGGTACGATTCTCCGTCTTGAGAACATCGGCGAGCACATCGTCGAGCGTCGAGTTGCCGAGTCCGATCACCGTGAGGTCGCTCGTGCGTCCCCACTGGTTGATTCCGTCGATGTTGATGTTCGCGACAGTCTTGTTGAGTGGGTAGAGTGGATGCGTCGCGTAGTACTTGGCGCCGAGCAATCCTTTCTCCTCCGCCGTGACGGAGAGAAACAATATCGATCGGCGCGGCGGTGATCGCAGTTTGCTGAACGCTTTCGCGATCTCGAGAATCGCCGCACTGCCGCTCGCGTTGTCGATGGCGCCATTGTAGATCTGGTCACCTTTGAGCGTCGAGTCTTTGCCTAGATGGTCCCAGTGCGCGGTGTAGATGACGTATTCGTCTTTTTTATCGCTGCCGTCGATCTTCGCGACGACATTGTGAGACTGCACCTGACGCACCTTGATCCGGACGTCGAAGTTCGCTTTCGCCTTGATGGCGACCGGCTTGAAGTCTTTCCGCGCCGCGCGTGCCTTGAGTGAATCGAAATTCTCGCCGGCGGCCGACAGCAACTCCTTCGCCTTGGCGAGCGTGATCCAGCCCTCGACCGGCACGCGCTTTTCAGCGTCCGGCGACAGGACGTCGAATTGTTCCTGTGAGTTGCTGCCGCGAACGACATCGTACGGGTAACCTGCCGGCCCAGTCTCGTGAATGATGATCGCCGCCGCGGCGCCCTTCTCGCTCGCGATCTCGTACTTGTACGTCCACCGGCCGTAGTAGGTCATCGCGCGACCCTTGAACATCGTCGTATCGAGCGCGGTATCGTTCGGAACGCGCACCGGCGGATCATTGACCAGCATCAAGATCGTCTTCCCCTTGAGGTCGACGCCCTTGTAATCGTCCCAGCCGTATTCGGGCGCGACAACGCCGTAGCCCACGAACACGACGTCGGAGTTGTCGACGATCGTTTCGGGGCGATTATGTCGAGAATTGGCGATGTAGTCGGCGGGATACTGCAAGGCAATCGTCTTCCCACGAGCGGTGAACGACGCTTTCGGGCGCACCGCGTATCCCATGAGGTCGACGTTTTGCAAGTACGTGCCGTCCGGGTTTCCGGGCTTGAGTCCCATCGCCTTGAATTGGTTCTGCATGTAGGCGATTGCCTTCTGTTCACCTGCCGTACCCGGCGCGCGGCCCTCGGTGGAATCGTCTGAGAGATCTCTAATATGCTGCAAGAGACTGTCGGCCGTGATCGCCTGGGCGGCCGTATCCGCGAACGCATTCGATGCCGCCGACGCGCCGGCCGACGACTCCTTCGCGCATGCTCCCACGAACGAGACAAGCATGACCGTCAGCATCGAAGAGCGAGATGCGCGAAGTGAAATCGAGAGCGTGGTGCTCACAGAGGGTGTCTCGTCTGAAGAGGTGCGATGGTTACGGCTCGCGAACCTGCTGCCACGAGCCGTACATCGGGTTGGGAAGAATGAAGAAGCGTTTGCCGAAGTCGTCGAGGGCGCGCGGATCATTCCGTGCGGCCTGCGTCATGTTCGGAAAATCGAGAATATTGTCGCCGAACCAGGCGACAATCGTCAGCGCCGGAACTCCCGCTGCGGCGCTCCCATCCTGAATCCGCCGGAACCGCGGATTCTTGTCACTCTCACCCCGCGGCTGACACAAGACGACATCCGTCTCGATTCCCGCCGACGTGAGGTTCGTCCGCGTCGCCGCGCAAAGTGAGTCGGCGCGATTCGTCACGATCGCGACCCGGCCCCCGAGCGCGTGAACCTTGTGCGTCAACTCCGGTGCGCCCGGAACTGGCGGCGCGGCGCGCTCGTTGACCCATGCTACCCAACTCGCATCGGTGTAACCACTGTCCAGCACCGCGCGCCGTCGCTGGTACTCGGAGTTGTCGAGGACCGTTTCGTCGGCGTCCATGACCACCGCCCATGTTGTCGGCGCGAGCCCGCGGGCGAGCTCGGGGATTCGATCGCCCGCGACTTGATACGCCTGCCGCGTCAACGCACGGTACTCTGCCGATGTGCGAAACCAACGAACGTCATTCGGCAGTTGCCGCGCCGGAAGCGTCGCTGGAAGCGGTCGTGCGGGCGGTGGCGCCGAACGGGCACACGCGCCGATGTACAGCAGGGCGACGAGAGCGCGCACACGAACGAGGCCTGTCGGATTCCGCACCGTCACGTCGCGGGCTCGGGCGCGGCTGATATGAGGCGGCCGCCGGCGTACACGTTCACGCCGTGATCGCCATGCAAGAGCAAACGCGCTTTCGAGTTCCCGTATGCACGCATCAAATCGAACATCATCGGCTCTTCGCCGCTCCAGGGATACGCGTACACCACGTCAAAGTCATCGAGACCAAGTCCGAGCTCACTATACGCCGACATGCCTTGGCCAATCGTGCCGAGTCGTCCATCGCCAGTTGTCGGCCGCCATCGATAGCCGGACGGCAAGAAGCTCCCTGCGACGAATCGTGCCCGCGACTCGTACCGTTCTGCGAGACCACGGGCGATTGCAACCAATCCACCATCAAGCTCGATCCCGTAGGCGTCGAACCCGAGCAAGTCCGCCATCACCACCACGACTCCCGTTGCCGAACCCCACTCGAGGAACTTGAGTCCCGGTGCGCGAAATTCCAGCAGCGTCTGCAATATGCCACCGTAATCACCAGGCACGAACGGATGCCAGTTCCGCTCGCGCACCTCCCGGTCGAATCGGTCGTAGATCTCGGCGCCCTCATCGATCAGTGCGTGGAGACGAGCCCGCAAGGCGGGATCCAGCGCCGCTTCCGCAGCAGAGCGGTTTTTTCTCGATGGTCGCATGTCGCAGCTTAACACGCGGAGTCCATGCTGCGGTAGATTACGAGCGGACTACTCTCCGGAGATTGGCACCATGAGCAGCTATGGCGCGACCGAGTTGGCGAATGCGTTTCGTACCGTCCGCAAGAACACCATTCAAGTCGCCGAAGACATCCCCGAGGACCAATACGATTTCATCGCGGCGCCCGGTTGCCGGTCGATCAGTGCCCAGCTGCGTCACATCGCGTTCGCCCCGATCATGTACTACGACATGCACCGCGACCGCAGAGTCACGACCCTCAAGGGATATGATTTCGGCGCGATCATCGCGCGTTCCGACGCCGAAGAGCAGAAGCCGCGATCCAAAGCCGCGATCATTGCGCTATTGAAAGAAGAGGGCGAACGGTTCGCGACGTGGATGCAGTCGCTATCCCCGGAATTCCTCGCTGAGACGTTTACGGATCCCACCGGTGCAAATCCGAAAACCCGGCTCGAGAGTCTTCTGGGCGCGAAGGAGCACGAGATGCATCACCGCGCACAGCTCATGCTGATCGAACGCCTTGTGGGAATCGTGCCCCACCTCACGCGCCAACGCGAAGAGCGCGTTCGCCAGCGCCAAGCACAGGCCGCCGGCGCAACTGCCTCAGCCACCGCGTAAC
>DASYSU010000003.1:0-2450 GCA_036002925.1 Gemmatimonadaceae bacterium
GCGGACTGTCGGCGGAGTTCGAACCGCGTCGCACGGCGGCACATTGGCCGCTCACATTCTCCTTCTCGAGATCGTCCCCGAGCGAAACTTCGCGATTGCGATTTTAACGAACTCGAACACCGGCTGGCGTCTGATTCAGGACGTCGAGCGCGAGGCGCTCAAGTCGTACCTCGGTGCGACGTTCACGATGAATCAAGCGATCGCGCATCGCGGACTCGTGGAGACGCTGCCCGCGGTCGAGCCGCTCCCGCGACAACCGGATCCGTCGCCGTACATCGGCACGTATGCTCGGCCGAGCAATACCGTCGTGGTGCGCGCCGAGGGGACGAAGCTGTTCGTGCAAGAGCGGCCGAACGCAGGCCAGCCCGGGACGGAGATGCCGGTCGCGTTTTACGGACCTGATCGAGTCGTCGTGACCGATGGACCGGATCGCGGGCAGTCGATCGAGTTCGTGCGAGACGCCGGCGGGCGAGTGAGCTGGGTTCGCGTGGTTGGACGCGTGGCCGTGCGCGTGCCTACGGACGCAAGATGACGGACATGTTTGTCGAAGACGCCATCAAGCGACTCACCACCGCGGTGGCTGATCGTTATCGCATCGATCGCGAGCTTGGCGCCGGCGGCATGGCGACGGTGTTCCTCGCACACGATCTCAAGCACGATCGTGATGTCGCCATCAAGGTCTTGCATCCGGATCTCGGCGCCGCGCTCGGCAGCGAACGGTTCTTGACCGAGATTCGCACGACCGCACGCTTGCAGCATCCGCATATCCTCCCACTGCTCGATTCCGGCACGGTGGACGGTCTGTTGTTTTACGTCATGCCGTACGTCTCGGGCGAGACACTGCGAGCGCGGCTCACGCGCGAGCGACAGCTGCCGATCGAGGATGCGGTCCGCATTGCGCGAGAGGTTGCCGATGCGCTCGGGAGTGCTCACGCGATCGGTATCATCCACCGCGACATCAAGCCCGAGAACATTCTGTTGCAGGGTGGGCACGCGCTCGTGGCGGACTTCGGCATCGCACTCGCCGTTCAACATGCCGGCGGTCAGCGGATGACGCAGACCGGTTTGTCACTCGGTACGCCGCAGTACATGTCGCCCGAACAAGCGATGGGTGAGCGCAACATCGATGCGCGGTCGGATATCTACGCCTTGGGCGCCGTAACGTACGAGATGCTCGTGGGTGACGCGCCGTTCACCGGCTCGAGCGTGCAAGCGATCGTCGCGAAGGTGCTCAACGAGCGTCCGACGCCGCCGCACATGGTGCGCGACACGGTGCCGGAGAGCGTCGAGCGTGCGGTGCTGAAATCATTGGCGAAGTTGCCGGCCGATCGCTTCGGGACCGCTCCCGAGTTCGCCCTCGCGCTGTCCGGCCCATCCGCGGTCTCCGAGGCCGGATTGATGGTCCGTGGTCGTCGGAACGCCAGCGATCGTTCGCGGCGTCGCGATCCCGTGGTCCTTTCGCTCGGCGCGCTCGTGCTGGTGCTGGGTGCACTGCTCGTGAGAGTCGTGGGACGATCGATGAATGATCAGGATCCGTTTCCCGTCCGCGCGGAACTCACGACGGCGTTCTCGAGTGACGCTCAGGTTCCGGTCGGAGCCCCGGCGATCTCTCCCGACGGCCACAGCGTCGTATTCGCGGGACGCGCGTCGTCCGGCCGAGGAACGATTCTCTATCTGCGGCGTTTGGACCAACTCAACCCCAAACCCATCCCCGGTACGGAGAATGCCTCGTCGCCGGTCTTCTCGCCCGACGGAAAGTGGCTGGCGTTCATTTCCCGTCGTCGAAAACTCGCGAAGATCCCGCTCGATGGAGGAGGCCCAATCCCACTCGCCGACGTCGCCGACGACGGCGGGGTCGATTGGTCCGCGAGCGGCGACTTGGTGGTCGGCCCGGGCGTCATGGAAGGACTCAAGGGTCTCAATCGCCTCAAGGCGGCGGGCGGTGCGCTCGAGCCGCTCACTCGCATTGATCCCGCGCGGAAAGAGCTCAGCCACGAGTGGCCGCGCGTTTTGCAGGACGGCAAGACAGTGCTGTTCACGATCTGGTATGGTACGATCGACCGATCGGAAATCGCGGCGGCCTCGCTCGATGACGGTAAGGTCGTTCCGCTCGGAGTCTTCGGCTCGAAAGCGTTAGGTGTGGTGGACGGACGCCTCGTCTACGTGCGACATGACGGTGTGGCAATGGCCGTGCGGTTCGACCAGCGGCATCTGCGCGCGTCGGGCGTTCCCACACAAGTCCAGGATTCGATTCGGATGATGGATGGAAGCGGCGGCGCCGCGTATGCGTTCATGGCCCACCAGGGAGCATTCGTGTTTGCTCATGGCGTCGCAAACCGACGTCTCGTCTGGGTCGATCGATCGGGCACCGCAACCCCGGCGCTCGACGATGTGCACGAACTCAACTTCGTCCGACTCTCACCCGATGGGAAGCGCGCGGCTCTTTCCAT
>DASYSU010000004.1:0-4533 GCA_036002925.1 Gemmatimonadaceae bacterium
CTGCCGCGGCGAAGCGGCTCCTCGTCGAGCCGGTGGATCGGCATGATCGGAAAGAGCTGATCGATCGCCCAACTGTCCGGGAGCGACTGGAACAGTGAGAAGTTGCAGAAGTAACGGTCGACGAGCGTTGCGTCGAGATCCGCGATGATGTCCTCGAACGCGTCGCGATGCCGCTCGATGCTCTTCGACAGCACGTTGACGGTGGCGAAGTAAATCTGCTCGGCCAATGCGCGCTCGCGCAGCGAGAACACGCCGCTGTTGAACATCTCCTGCGCGCGCTCCTTGTCGAACGTCAGATCGTGAAAGATTTCACGGACGCGTCGCTTGGTGACGTTCTTCCGCGACGCATCGCGATAGTCCGCCAACATCTCCCGCAGGAGCTGGTGATCGTCCTCGCCGAGCTCGGGGACTGGTCTGTCCGCCTGCGATTCGACGTCGATCACCTTGATCAACAGCAACGCGTGGTGCGCCGTGAGCGCACGCCCCGATTCGCTGATGATGTGCGGCATCGGCAGCTCGTGCTCGCGACACGCCTCAGCCAGCGTGTAGACGACGTCGTTCGCGTATTCCTGCAGCGAGTAGTTCACGCTCGCGTCGGACGTCGAGTTGGTCCCGTCGTAATCGACGCCGAGGCCGCCACCGACGTCCACGTGCGTGATGTCGAGCCCGAGGTTCCGCAGCTCGACGTAGAAGCGCGTGAGCTCGGTCAGGCCGAGCTTGATGAAGCGAATGTCGGTAATCTGCGAGCCGAGGTGAAAGTGGATCAGCTTGATCATGTCGAGCCGACCCGCGGCGCGCAGCTTATCTACCGCTTGCATGAGCTGCGCCGAGTTCAACCCGAACTTCGACTTCTCGCCGCCGCTTTCCTTCCAACGTCCGAAGCCTCGCGAGGCGAGCTTGATGCGCACGCCCGCCGTCGGCGTGACACCCATCTCGTCGGCGACCTGCAGCAGCACGTCGATCTCGCTGAGTTGCTCGAGAACGATGTACACCTGATGCCCAAGCTTCTGTCCCATCAGGGCGAGGCGCATGAACTCCTCATCCTTGTAGCCGTTACAGATGATCATGTGCTCGGTGTTCTCGGCGAGGCCGAGAATCGCTTGGAGCTCCGGCTTGCTTCCGCACTCCAGCCCAACGCGATGTGCCTTTCCGAACTCGACGATCTCTTCGACGACGTGGCGCTGCTGATTGACCTTGATCGGGTACACCGTCGTGTAGCCGCCCGAGTAGCTGAACTCCTCGCGCGCCTGCTCGAAGCGCGTGGTCAGGTGCTCGATACGCGAGCGCAGGATGTCGGAGAAGCGCAGCAACACCGGCAGCGCGATTCCCTGCTCCTCGAGGTCGTTCGTGATCTCGTACAAGTCGACGACGTGATCCGGCCGTTCGCGGTCAGGCCGCACGACGACGTGGCCGCGGTCGTTGATGTCGAAGAACCCGGCGCCCCACCCTTCGATGTTGTACAGCGCGCGGGCGGCGTCGATCGTCCACGTCGTGCCGGTTACGGCCGACTCGTGTTCGGCGATGTGAGTAGCCATGCGCGGAACTTAATCGACGTAGCGGCCGGCGAAATGGCGGGGTTCGAACACGGGCAACGCGCCCTCAGTACTGCGTCCCTCCTCAGGGATACAACAACTCGACTTTCCAGGTATCGCCGCTGCGAGTGTACAGGTGCCGCACGTGCAATCGACTCGGCATGTTCTTCCAGAACTCGATCCGCTCCGGCGCCACGCGAAACCCGGACCAATTCGGCGGCCGCGGCACAGGGCCGCCAGCGAACTTCTGTTCCATCTCGGCCACTCGCGTGTCCAAGTCGCTCGCGCTCTGCATCGGCCGACTTTGAATCGATGCCCACGCCCCGATCTGGCTTCCCCGCGCACGCGACGCGAAATAGGCGTCGGCTTCCGCGTCGCTCACCGGCTCGACACGCCCCTCGACGCGAACCTGCTCCTCGAGGAGCTGCCAATGAAAGCACATCGCGGCGCGGCGCGTGACCATGATCTCGCGTCCCTTGCGACTCTCGAAATTCGTGTAGAACACGAATCCGCGCGCATCGACGTCCTTGAGCAGCACGATCCGAACGCTCGGTTGGCCGGTAGCGTCGACCGTTCCCAGCGCGAACGCGGTCGGCTCGGGAAGTTGCTCGCGCGGGATCTGCATTGCGCGATCGAGCAGACTTTGGAAGCGGACAATCGGGTCGTCCGCGGGCAGCGTTGTCATCCGATCGCCCGCTTGTAGAAGCTCCGCATGCCGAGCGTCCAGAAGCTTGCGGCGACGATCACCAACGCGACGCCGACAACGGCAAGCGGCATGTGCGGAACGTCGGGCGTCAGCGCTCCGCGCATTCCCTCGGCGACGTAAACCATCGGGTTCACGAGAACGAGATACTTCATCACCGGCACGGCATCGAGTCCGCGCCATGGGTAGTACGCACAACCGAAGAACAGCATTGGCGCGATGATCACGCTGAACATGAGCCCGATCTGCTGCGGCGCGATGGCGGTGCCGAGCCACATGCCTAACGCCGAGAAGGCCATCGAGCCCAATAGGACGATGACGATGAGCTCACCGACGTGCGAGAACGTGAATCCGGAGATCGGGCCCATCACGAGGCGAGCGATCGGCAACACAAACGCCGCCGCGATGACGCCTTGTAACATGCCCGCAACGATCTTCTCGGCGGCGATCAACCGGGTTGGAACCGGAGCAAGCAATCGATCTTCGATCTCCTTGGTCCAGCCGAAGTCTTGCACCATCGGGAGCGCAACCGACTGAATGGCCGACAAGCTCAAGCTGACGGCGAGAATTCCGGGAAGCAGCGCCGTCTGGTAGCCGCGGCCCACGAAGTTCATCTTGGGAAGCAGGTATCCGAACACGATCACGAACAGCAGCGGCTGCATCGTCGTCCGCACGAGGAAGAAGACGATCTCCTTGCGCGCAACGCGAACGTCGCGTCGCAGCAGCGCGAAGAATACCGACGACGCGCGGACGGGATGCGGAAGGATCGCGGTTGCGGTCAATCGAGTTTCCTCCCCGTGCGTGAGACGAACAGCGTCTCGAGACTTGGCTCGGTCAGACTGATATTAGTCACAGACACGCTATTGTCTTCGGCGGCCTGAATCACCGGCGAGATGACGCGGCCTCCGCGATCGCTGAACACTCGCAGCAGCTGGCCCTGCGCCTCGACCCGCAGCACACCCTCGACGGCGCGCACCGCATCAACGACCGAGCGCGCGTCACCGCTCAACGACATCTCGACGAGCGTGCCGCCGGGCGCGCGCTCCTTGAGGGCCTCGGGTGTGTCGAGCTCGAGCAACTGTCCGCGATCTACGATCGCGATCCGGTCGCATAGCTTGTCCGCCTCCTCCATGTAGTGCGTCGTCATCACAATGGTTCGACCTTCGGCATGCAGACCGCGAAGGATTTCCCAAAGCGACAGACGGGTCTGCGGGTCGAGACCCACGGTGGGCTCGTCGAGGAAGAGGACTTGCGGCTCGTGGATCAGCGCGCGTGCGATCATCAACCGTTGTTGCTGGCCACCCGACATCTCATCGACCTTCGCGTACGCTTTGTCGGAGATGCCGAGCTGCTCGAGCAGTTGGTTCGCGCGCGGGAGCGACGTCGCGGCGTGGATCCCGAAATACGCGGCGTGAAAGAGCAGATTCTCGATCGCGTTGAGACTCCGGTCGGGATTCGGACGTTGCGGTACGACGCCGATGCGCTGGCGAACTTGGACGGATTGCGACGCCACGTCGGCGCCGCCCACGACCGCGGTGCCCGATGTCGGCTTCACGCGAGTGGTGAGAATGCCAATCGTCGTGGTCTTACCCGCCCCGTTTGGCCCGAGGAGTCCGAAGAACTCGCCCTTGCGAACCTCGAGATCGAGACAATCGAGCGCGACGATCTCACCGCGTGCCGCGCCGGCCGCACCAGGCGGCGATCCCGCAGCGCCCATTCCAGGTGGCGACCCACCGCCGCGACGCTTCGGCGCTGACGGCGCAGGATAGACCTTCCGCAGCGATCGTGTTTCGATGGCGGGCATCAGCGGCCCGTGATGCGCATTGCCGATCGCAACGTTCTACCGGTCGCGGTCAATCATCGAGCCGATTACACCGCCGAGGATTCCGCCTCCGAGCCCGCCAAGTCCTTCTTCACGGCGCACGCCACCGGCGCGAGGCGCGGCGGCGAGAATGCGATCGGCAAGTCGCGAAAACGGCATCGTCTGCAACAACACTCGTCCTGGCCCGCGAAGGCGCGCGAAAAACAGCCCCTCGCCACCGAAGAGCGCTGTCTTGATACCCGGAACCATCTCGATGTCGTAGTCGATCTGTTGCTCCATCGCCACGAGGCATCCGGTGTCGACGCGAAGCGATTCTCCGGCGGCGAGTCGGATTTCGTGCAGCGTACCGGACGCATGGAGGAACGTCAGCCCGTCGCCCTCGATGCGTTGGAGAATGAACCCCTCGCCGCCAAAGAATCCGGCCCCGATACGCTTGGTAAATGCGATCGTGACGTTCGCGCCGCGCGCTGCCACGA
>DASYSU010000005.1:0-2832 GCA_036002925.1 Gemmatimonadaceae bacterium
GCTGGCGTCGATGCTGACGCAGGTGCGGCTGTTCAACGAGGGACGTCTGGCGTCGTACTACGACGTCATTCAGACATCGCGATAGTCGCCCGAGCGCCCTAGTATCACGGCATGCCAACCGAGACCGAGCGACCGAGCAGCGCGCCGAGCTATGACCTCGCCACATGGCGAGCGCGCATTCCGCTTCTGACCTCGCTCATCGCGATGAACAACTGCTCACAGGCGCCGCAAACCGACGCCACGAGAGCGGCCGCACACCGCTACCTCGATTCGTGGAACCAGTCCGGGATGGACTGGGATGCATGGATCGACGAAGTGCAGCTCGCGAAGCAGGAATTCGCCCGCCTCATCAACGCGGCGGCCGACGAGATTGCGGTGTTCAGCTCTGTATCGGAAGCGACGAGCGCGGTGGCGAGCGCGATCGACTTCGCGGGCGATCGGCGGAAGGTCGTCGTCACCGAGGCGGAGTTCCCGACGATCGGTCACGTATGGCTCGCCCAGGAGCGACGCGGCGCCCGTGTCGCATGGGTCGCCGTGCGCGACGGCATGATCGCGCCCGACGCATACGACGCCGTCGTCGACGAGCGAACCGCGATCGTCTCAGCCTGTCACGGCTACTACCTCAACGGCTTCACGCAGGACCTCCCACATCTCGCTGCGCGCGTTCACGATCGCGGCGCCTTGCTTTACGTGGACGCGTATCAAACGCTCGGCACGGTGCCGGTCGATGTGCGCGCGATCGGCGCCGATTTTCTTGCTGCGGGGAATCTGAAATTCCTCATGGGCGTTCCAGGCATCGCGTTCCTGTACGTTCGGCGTGAGCTCGTCGATCGGTTGCATCCACTCACGACGGGGTGGTTCGGTCGCGCGAATCCATTCGCGTTTCAGGTCAAGCAGCTCGACTGGTCGTCCACGGCGAGCCGCTTCGACATAGGTACGCCGCCGGTCGTGAACGCGTACATCGCGCGCGCCGGCATGGCGATCATCAACGAAATCGGTGTCGACCACATCCGGCCGTGGCTCGAGGTGCTCGGACAGCGCTTGATCGACGGCGGCGCCGAACGTGGCTTTTCGCTGCACGGCACGACGGACATGTCGCACAAAACGGCGACGACGGCGTTCGTCGTCGACGACTCGCCTTCGGTCGAGCTTACAATGCGACGCCGCGGGATTGTGCCGTCGGCGCGTGGTCCGGTCATTCGTCTCTCACCGCATTTCTACAACACCATCGCCGACGTCGACACGGCGCTCGATGTGCTCGCCTCCGTGATTCCGACTAGATGACCGAGCGTCGGGAGACTTTCGCGTCACGCTTCGGCACGCTGATGACCATCGTCGGCGTCGCGATCGGTCTCGGCAACGTCTGGCGCTTTCCCTACATGGTTGGAAAGTTCGGCGGCGCGGCGTTCGTTCTGTTCTACGTCGTCGTGTCCGTTGTGATCGGCGTACCGGCGCTGATGGCCGAATTCGCGCTCGGGCGATTCTCGCGGCGCGGACCGGTGGGTGCGTTCGCCGCGGCAGGCCTCCCGTTTGGGAAGTTCGTCGGTTGGTTTTTCTTCGTCGTCGTGACTGCGGCCACGGGCTACTACACCGCCGTCATCGGCTGGGTGCTCTACTACGCGATCGGCCAGCTCGCCCAAGGCCTGCACATTCCGCTCGACGCGTCGGCGGTGCTGCCGCCGGAGAGTGGCTTCGTCCTCAAGTCATTCGTGCTGCAACTGGTGTGCACGGCGGTCGTTATCGTGACCTGCGCGCTGGTTGTCATCAAGGGTCTGCGAGCCGGCATCGAACGCGCAAGCACGGTAGTGTTGCCGGTGCTGCTCGTCGTGATTCTCATCCTCATGGCGCGTTCGCTCACGCTCCCTGGCGCGATGGCGGGCGTGCGGTGGTACATCCTCAAATTCAGATTCGTCGATCTCACGCCGGCGGTGATGGTCGCGGCGATCGGTCATGCGATCTTTTCGCTGTCGCTCGGCGGAACGTTCATGGTCGTGTACGGCTCGTACCTCGACGCGAATGAAAGCCTGGCGCGGCCGGCAATTTGGACGGTCATCGGTGATACCGGCTCAGCGCTGCTCGCCGGATTCGCCGTGATTCCCGCCGTGTTCGCGCTCGGCCTCGAGCCGACGTCGGGGCCGGGACTGATTTTCGCGACGCTGCCGAAAGTGTTTGCCGCGATCCCCGGCGGAGCGTTCTTCGGCTGCCTGTTCTTCATCGGCCTCTTCGGCGCAGGCTATCTCTCTGACATCGGCGCCTTCGAGGTACTCGTTGCCGGACTCACCGACAACACGCGTCTTGGTCGCACGCGTGCGGTCTGGGCGATATCGGCCGGCGTTTTTCTGATCGCTATTCCGCCCACGATCAACAATCGCATCTTTGTTCCGTGGGACCTGACGTTCGGATCGGGCATGCAGACGCTCGGCTCCCTCGTCGCGGTGATCGCCGTCGGCTGGTGCATCAACCGCTCGGCGGCGCTGCGCGAGTTGGGCGAGCGTGGAGAGCATCCGGTCCCCCTGTGGCTTTACTATTGGATCAAGTTCGGTATTCCGGCGGTGATCGGTGGGGTCGGAGTGTGGTGGCTGCTGTCGAGCGTGTTCGGTGCTGTGACGGCGGTGTGAACGTGGAACGGTGGAACGGTACTGTGGCCGGTCGCGGTTCAAAATCAATCTCTGCTGTTCCGCCGTTTCATTCGCGGCAATTGGTAGTCATTCGTCTAATTCGCGTTCCAAAGAGTTCAAAACGAGATTCGGCGGTGGACAGTTGGAACAATCTGAGACGCGAATTGGACGAATGAACCTCACATTGCCGCGAATGAAACGGCGGAGGGACCTT
>DASYSU010000006.1:0-14832 GCA_036002925.1 Gemmatimonadaceae bacterium
CCACGGCCGCCACGCCCACCGCCGTTCGGGCGATCGAGTCGCACGATGCGGAACACCGTCTGCTGTGCGTCGCCCATTCCGCCTGTGAGATTGACCGGCTTCCCACCGTCGAGCGGAACCGCGTACACCTCGAAGTGGTGATTCAGGATGACGGATTTCCCGTCGCGCGACCAGCCGGCCACGCCGTAGATCGGCTTCTCGTACGGATGATCGTCGGCGTCGTCGACGAAGCTGATCTTGTCGCCGGAGGCGAGCGCCGTGCTCCGCCCGGTTTCCAGATTGTACGCGAACACCTTCTTGTCCTTCAGATACAAGAACCACTTGCCGTCCGGCGAGGTGCCCATCGTGCGTGTGAGCCCTTTGTCGATCAGCACGCGCTCGCCGGTCTCCGTATTGACGCGATAGTAGTCCGTTTTGGTTCCACCCCATTGCACTTCGCCGCGATACGTCGTGTCGACGCGGCCGAGGGCCCAGCGTGCGTCGGGCGTCGGCGTCACGTTGCGCATCACGTCGTCCGAGACTCGAACGAGCTTTCCGCTCGCGAGGTTGAACACGGCCGGAAGCGTCGTCCGGCGTTCCTGCGCGATACGGACGATCTGCACCGATTGCACCTCCGGATCCTTCCAGTGCCAGACATCGACGTTCGCTTGGGGCTCGGTGCTCGCCGTCTTGTCCGGCTCTTGTTCCTTGAGTCCGACATAGATCCGGGAGCCATCCCGCGTCCAGCGCAACGAAGCCAGCTCGCTCAGCACGTGCGTCTTCGGGAAGCTCGCGTCGTTCGACGGATCGTATTCGACGAGTTGCGGCTTCGCCGGCGTGACGTCGCGCCAGACGAGCAGTGTGTTATCGCGCTGTGCGTTCTCCTTCTTCTTGTCGCCGCGCAAGACGGCCAACGCATCATTCTTGTCGCCCCAGGTCAACTGGTCGAAGTCGGCCGTCGCCGAGCTCAACACCTTCGATTGACTCGTCGCGAGATCGACGACGTACACGCCGTTGCCGACGCGCTCCGCGGCATCGACTGTGTAGGCGAGCATGCGACCTGCGTCGTCGAAGTCGTACAAGTTGACGTTGCCGATGTTCTGTGTGATTCCGGTCGCGAGGTCGCGAAGCACCAGATCGGCGCCGCTGTGTTTCGCGGCGGCGTTGGCCTTGTTGGTCCGGACGGCGAGGAACTTCGATCCTTTAGAGAACTTGAATGTTGCGGCGTCCGGCACCGGGTATTTGTCGCCGGTGGTCAAATCGAGCACCTCGAAGCGACGGCTCGGTCCGGCGGCCGCGGGCACTCCGGCCTGCGCGCCCCGACCGCCACCGCCGCGACCAGCGCGGCCGCCGCGCGCTTCGCTCGGGCTCACGAAGTAGCCGATGAATCGAGAGTCGTCCGAGAACTGTGCGCCGGACCCGACGGGAATCGTGTAGGTCTTGTCGCCCGCGAGTTGGCGGACGAACAGCGTGTCGTCGCCCTCGTTCGGCTGGTAGGCGTAGGTCGTCCAGACGCCGTCGGCGGAGAGGGCCGCACCGCTGATTCGCTTCCAGCGCGCGATGTCGGCAAGCCCGAGGACCTTCTTGCCGCCCGGATCGGCCTTGGCCGTGGTCGAGGCGGCGCCGGATCCTAGCGTCTGTTGGCCGGTGAGCGGACGAAGTGGCGCGAGAAGAAGCCCGCAGCTGAGAGCGAGGCAGAACAAACCGAGACGGCGCATGAACTCTCCGACGAATAGTCGTTGGGGGGATGCCAAGTATACGCGTGAGGATGGCTGGTTGCTGGTTGCTGGTTGCTGGTGCTGGTTGCTGGTTGCTGGTTGCGACGCCAAGTTGCTCGGTTCACGTGAAGCATCCGAGTTCCTCGCCCGCAGGGTCCTATGCCTGAAATTTCTCGTCGGACATTTCTCGCCGGCGCAGGCGGATCGATCGCCACCGTATGGCTCGCCGCCGAAACGCGCGAACTGCTCGCCGCCGGCGCGCACGCCGCGCGCGCCGGCCGTCAGAACCCGCGGCCGCCGTTTCAATTCCTGAGCGCCGATCAAGCGGCCGACCTCGAGGCCATGTCCGCGCACATCATCCCGAGCGACGAGACGCCCGGCGCGCGTGAGGCGCACGTCGTCTACTTCATGGACCAGGCGCTCGCAACGTACGCGAAGCAGCGCCGCGAGCCGGTCACGAAGGGCCTCAAAGAACTTCGTGCACGCTCAGCGAAAATGTTCCGGGGCGCCAAGTCGTACGCCGCGCTCAACGACGCACAACAGATCGCCGTGCTGACGGCGCTCGAAAAAGAGAAGAGTCCGTTCTTCGGCGAGATTCGCGGCGCAACGATCGCCGGGATGCTCGCCAACCCTGAGTACGGCGGCAACTACAACAAGATCGGCTGGAAGATGATCGGCTTTGAGGACCGATACTCGTGGGGACCACCCTTCGGCTGGTACGATCGCGATGTCCGCTGATCACACACATCCTCCACTCGCGCCCCTGCAACAAAGCGGGCCGCGTTATCGGCCAGAGGAAGAAGTCGACTTCGTGATCGTCGGCTCCGGGGCCGCGGGCGGCGTGGTCGCGAAGGAACTCTCGACTGCGGGCTTCAAGGTCGTCGTCCTCGAGCAGGGACCGTGGCGCACCGAGAAGGAATTCCCGCACGACGAACTGAAGGTCTTCAATCAGAACTTCTTCACGAACGATTGGGACAAGTCCCCGAATACGTTTCGGAAGAAACCCAACGAGAAGGCCCGTGTGAAACCATCGGTCCAATACGGGCGACTCGTCGGCGGGACGAGCGTCCACTTCTCGGCGAACTACTGGCGCTTCCGTGAGATCGACTTCAAGGAGGCGAGCGTGCATGGGACGCTCGCCGGCACCGGCTTCACCGATTGGCCGATCTCGTATCAGGATCTCGAGCCATACTACACGAAGGTCGACTGGGAGGTCGGCGTGGCCGGCGCTCCGGGACCGTTCGATCCACCGCGCTCGCGTCCCTATCCGATGCCGCCCCATCCGCCGAAATCCACCGGAGTACTCATGGAGATCGGCGCGAAGAAACTCGGCTACCATGCGTTCCCCGCGCCCATGTCGATCACGTCGCGTCCGTACGAAGGGCGCTCGGCATGCGTGCAGTGCGGCATGTGTTATGGTTTCGGCTGCGAGGTGCGCGCCAAGTCCAGCGCACTCGTCACCGTGATCCCGAAGGCGATGGCGACGGGCCGGTGCGAAGTGCGACCGGAGTCGTACGTCCGCAAGGTCGAGCTCGACGCGAAAGGACGCGCGACGGGAGTGAAGTATTTCGACCGCGACAAGAAAGAAATCTTTCAGCGCGCGAAAGCTGTCGTCGTATGCGCGAACGGCGCCGAGACACCGCGATTGCTGCTCAACTCGAAGTCGAACCTGTTTCCCAACGGACTGGCCAACTCGAGCGGAACCGTCGGCAAGTATCTGATGTTCAACGGCTCCGGGAGCGCGATGGGCAGTTTCGAGCATGAGGTGAACGGATACCGCGGGCTCGTCGCCACACGCGTGGTGTGGGATCTGTACGAGGTCGGTCCCAAGCTCGGCCTAGTCGGCGGCGGTGGCTTCGATTTCCGCTTCGACGCGACGCCGATCGGATTCGCCATGCAAGGCTTGCCTCCGGATACGCCGCGATGGGGTAAGGAGTTCAAGCGGCAGCTCGCGCATGCGTACAATCACACCGTGTTCTGCTTCGGACACACTACTTCGCTGCCGGTGGAGGCGAATAGCATCTCGCTCGATCCGGAGGTGAAGGACGCGTGGGGCGTGCCGGCGATTCGGATGACGTACGAAGATCATCCCCAAGACTTGAAGCTGAACAAGCACTTCGCCGAACGATCCGAGGCGCTCCTCAACGCGGCAGGCGCCACGCGGGCGTGGCAACTGCCCGTCGAGAGCATGGACTTCAGCGTGCACCTACTCGGCACATGCCGAATGGGGAATGATCCCAAGACATCGGTCGTCGATCGGTACAATCGGTCGCACGATGTAAGGAATTTGTTCATCGTCGACGGATCGAGTCTCGTGACGAGCGGGCGCGGCCAACCGACGATGACGATCCAGGCGCTCGCGTTTCGGGCGGGGGACAACATCGCGCGGTTCGCCAAACGCGGAGAGATCTAGACCTCGAGCTTATGCAGTTCGGAACTCGATCGGCACGGCTCGACGTTCGATCGTCTCAGCATCGACGAAGCGACTCGCGTGATCGAGATCTATTCCGACGATTTGTCCCGTTTCATCGATGTCGACTAACACGCCCGGCGCAACTTCGACGACGTCAGCGCCCGGACGATCCACGAGCAGGACATACAGAGAGTCGGTCGCGCGGTCGTAGCTGAGCTTCATCGATCGGGCCTCCTGAAACGGCGATCCGGAAACGCGTTGTGAACGGTCACACCGTCTTCGAGGGTGACCACTCGCAGATATCGCTCCAGTTCTGGAATATACAGCCAGTAGCGAATACGGCCGTCATCTTGCGGTTCAACCCAGTCCGCCGATTGAATCGCTCTTTCGAGCCACTCGCGACGGATGTACGGACGCCGCAGCGCGACATTTTCAATGAAGTATTGTGTAAATCGCACGAGCCACGGTGCGTCTCGCGCCGCAGCCGAGCATCGCCAAATCATTGCGACCAACAACGAGAGTGCGCAAATCCGTGATGAACGTTCTGAAGAAGCAACGAGCCACCGAACTTCGGATTGGCATCTCGTGGGTGCTGTCATTCGCGATAGGCTGCTCGACGCTGCACCTCGGGTCTAGGAAGCCGACACCTGCCCCGATCCCTCGCGCACTGCGTCCGACACCTTACCCCGTCTTCGAGACAAACGGATTCGCGCGAGCCGTGGCGAAGGGCACTCGCACGCGTACGGGCGAGCCGGGTCCGAACTACTGGCAACAGTTTGCCCGCTATCGCATCGACGCCGAGCTCGTACCGTCGACCAGTCAGATCAACGGCCGCGAGGCGGTTCGCTACTTCAACCGATCGCCCGACACGCTGCGGACGATTTGGGTGCACCTGAATCAGAATTTGTTCGCGCCGTCGTCGCCACGCGTCGTCGAGACGCCGGTCACCGGCGGTACCGAGATCTTTCGCGTCGCCGCATGGGGCCAAGCGCTCGCCAAGCGCGACACCGGCGCCGGCTACGCGATCTGGGCTACGTCGATGCGCATCGTGCTTCCTCGACCACTGGCGCCTCACGACTCGCTCGACCTCGACATCGCATGGGCGTTCCAGGTTCCTCCGGACGGCGCACCGCGCGAGGGAACGACCGGCGACGTATTCATGATCGCCTATTGGTATCCTCAAATCGCCGTCTACGACGACGTCAACGGTTGGCAGAACGATCCATACCTGGGCGGCGCCGAGTTCTACATGGGCTACGCCGACTACGAGGTGAACTTGAACGTGCCGCAAGGCTGGCTCGTCGCGGCCACGGGCGAGCTGACGAATCCGAACGATGTCCTTTCCCGTCAGACGCGCGATCGGTTGGCAGAGGCTCGTCGCGGCACCCATGTCGTGAACGTCGTGCGCGATCAGGATCGCGGCGTGGGTCCGACCAAGGCGACCAATACCGGATTCGACGGCGTGCTGACCTGGCGATTTCGCGCGCGGAACGTCCGAGACTTCGATTGGGGCGCGTCGTCGAAGTTTCTGTGGGACGCGACCGTCGCCGTCGTCGGCGATCGTGAGCGACGCGGGCGCCCCGACACGACGGCGATCAACACGTTCTATCGGCCCGAGGCACGCAAGTGGGCGTGGGATCGGTCGGCGGAGTACGAGCGATCGGTCGTCGAATTCCTCTCGACTTACTTGTGGCCGTATCCGTGGCCACAGATGACGGCGCTCGAGGGGCCGGTGTCGTGCACTGGCATGGAGTACCCGATGCTCACATGCATCGGCGGACCGCGCGACACGCTGCTCCTCTACTCGGTGCAGGTGCATGAGACGGCGCACATGTGGTTTCCGATGCAGGTCGGCTCGGACGAACGACGTTTCGCGTGGCAAGACGAAGGCCTCACTCGCTTCAATCAAGCGCAGGGGATGCAGGCGTTCTTCAAGGGATACGACCGCGAACGCATCTCGCGCGAGAATTACATCGAGCTCGCTCGGACCGATGGCGAAGTGCCGCTCATGCGGCCCGGCGATCAGTATCCCTACGACACGCCGGCGTACAGCATCGCGTCGTACGACAAGATGGCGACGAACATGGTGGCTTTGCGCGCGCTTCTGGGCAACGACGCCTTTCTCGCCGCGTATCGCACCTATGGACTACGCTGGCAGTACAAGCACCCGACGCAGTTCGATTTCTTCAACAGCTTCAACTCCCTCGGCGCCGGCGATCTCTCGTGGTTTTGGCGGACATGGTGGTACGAGACGTGGACGCTCGATCAGGCGATCGGCTCAGTTGTGCCATCGGGCGGCAAGCTCGTTGTCACGATCGACGATCGAGGCCTCGCACCGATGCCGGTTCGCCTCGCCGTGACGCGCAGCGACGGCCGAGTCGAGCGCCAAGTGATTCCGGTCGACGTGTGGCTCGCCGGCGCACGGCAATACGTCGTCACCCTCGACGGAGCATCGAGCGTGACCGCGATCGAGATCGACCCCGAGCAGGTATTTTCGGATGTCGATCGAACGAACAATCGCTGGAAGAAGCAGTGACGGTTGCTGGTACTTGTTGCTGGTACTGGTTGCTGGTACTGGTTGCTGGCAACTGCAGGCGGCGATGGCCAGCAACCAGCACCAGCAACCAGTAACCAGTAACCAGTAACCAGTTCTACCGATTCGACTGCCGATCCTTGGTGTCCGCGTCACCCGGGTCTTGATCGGGCTGATCGCCCTCCGGTTGGTCGGGAAGTGTGCGATACGTGCTCGATCCACTCAGGTTGTGGTCTTCGCCGACCTGGTCCCGCAGCCACTCGTTGTTCTCGCTGTTGTCGCCCGATTGACCCTCGCGGGGCTGCTTCCCTGCCGCGTTCATGTCTTGATCGTCATTCCGTTTTTCGTCCGCCACGCCGCGCTCCCTGTTGGGGTTAACGAGTGACAAGCGCACGGTTTGTGCCGACTGGCGGAAGTCTTGCCTTGGAAGGCCGCGCTCGCCGCGCGCCATTACGAGGCAAGGGCATCGGGAGGGCATCGTTTCGATCTTCGAGTCGTGGCAATCGCCGTGGACCGCGCGGGCGCTGAGCGTGCTGCGCGTCGTCGTGGGCGTGCTGTACTTCGAGCACGGAACACAGAAGATGTTCGACGTCCCCGACCAGGGCACGCCGCACGTCTACCACCTCGTATCTCAAATGGGACTCGCCGGGGTGCTCGAGACTTTCGGTGGGTTCGCTATCCTGATCGGGTTGCTCACGCGTCCCGTCGCGTTCGTGCTGGCTGTCGAGATGATCTGGGCGTACCTCCAAGTGCACATACGCCGATCGTTCTTTCCGATCAACAATCGCGGCGACAATGTCGTCCTGTTCTGCTTCGTGTTCCTGTATCTCGTCGCCGCCGGCGGTGGTCCGTGGAGCATCGATGCATTGATTGCGCGCTCGAAGCGCCGAGCATTGCCCGGTACATTAACGGGATGACTCGACCCTACATTCTCGCCGAAACCACCTGGAAGACCATTGACGCGACGCCGTACGAGGTCGCCGTTCTCCCCTGGGGCGCCACGGAAGCGCATAACTACCACCTGCCCTACGCGACCGACACGATCCAGTGCGATCACATCGCCGCGCGCGCGGCCGAGCGGGCCTGGTCGCGCGGAGCGCGAGTCGCGGTGCTCCCGACCGTTCCTTTCGGGGTGAACGCGACGCAGCTCGACATCAAGCTCTGCCTCAACATGAATCCCAGCACGCAGGCCGCGCTCCTCGCCGATCTCGTATCAGCGCTCGACGGCCAGGGAATTCACAAGGTGCTCATCCTCAACGGCCACGGCGGCAACGACTTTCGGCAAATGATCCGCGAGTTGCAACCGCGAACCCGGGTCTTTCTGTCGTCGATCAACTGGTGGTCGTGCGTGGACGTGCACGAGTTCATCGAAGAGGCCGGAGATCATGCCGGTGAAGCGGAGACCAGTGCGATGCTCCATCTGGCGCCCGATCTCGTTCGTCCACTCAACGAAGCCGGGCCGGGCCGCGCACGTCCTTCGCGCCTTCGCGGAGTTCGCGAGGGCTGGGCATGGGCGCCGCGCCGGTGGACGCAAGTCACGGCGGACACCGGCATCGGCAACCCAGCAAAAGCCACCGCCGAGAAGGGCGCGGCGTATGTCGGCGCGGCGGTCGAGCGAATCGGCGATTATCTCATCGAGCTGGCCGCATTGAAGCTCGATGACCTGTATGAGTAGGCGCAGCGCGACGCGCGGTTCATTGCCTCACGATGGCGACACAGCTCTCTCCCTGCGCGCTCGCGCCTCTCCGTAGCGCTGCGTCGCAAAGCCGACGATGATCCCGAGCACGCCACCAGGAAGCATGATCTGCCAGTAATACTGGTGGCCGGCTAGCGCGTTCATGTACGCGATCGGCCAAGCCAGCAACAAACCGACGGCCAGACCAAACACAACACCGAGTGCAAGTGAATTCACCTTGCGCGAGAAAAATCCGATCAACAGTCCGGCGACGATTCCTTTCACCGTCGAACCAATCACGATCCCGAGAATCTCGGGCCGCGTCTCCGGAGCCGAGACAAGCGCCGAGAGTCCGTCGAACACACCCAGTACCCCGCCCAGCACGATTCCCAGCAGGACTTTGTTCATGCTCACTCCGTTGTCGTGGATTACCGCGGACCGCGACGTGTCGCGGCTTCATTCACCTATTACCTCTTTTTGTGGCGGTCTTTAACGAGGGAGGAGAAGCAGAGCGAGCCGCATCGCCAGATAGGCGAGAACCAACGCGATGGGGACCGCGTACTTTCGTCCGACCCGGGCGAGCCGCCCTGCGATGCCTTCGCGATACGCCTCGACGGGCAGCGCAGCGCGAAATCGCGCAATGTCCGCGGCGAGCTGCTCGACCGTCGCATATCGCTGCGTCGGCTCTGGCGACATCGCGCGCGCGGCGATTGCTCGGAGTGGCTTGGGTGCTCCGTGCCCTATGAGCAAGCTCATAATCGCACCGAGTGCATAGACGTCGGAACGCTCGTCGACCCGGTCTCCACGCGCCTGCTCCGGCGCCATGTATCCGGGCGTGCCGACAACACTGCTCTCACCCTCGGTCCCCGCCGTGAGCGTGGCGACGCCCCAGTCCATCACGAGTACCTCGCCGAACGGACCCACCATCACGTTTGCCGGCTTGAGATCGCGATGGATCACACCGTTGGCGTGGGCAAACGCTACGGCGTCACACAAACGTTCGAGAATCCTCAGGCGCTCGGCGGCGGTGGTCTCATCATTCACATATTCGTCGAGCCGCCGACCGCGCACGAGCTTCATCGTGTAGAAGGCGCGGCCGTCGGGGAGCGCACCAACGTCGTGAACCGGCACGATCCCTGGATGCTCGAGTCGCGCCAGCACCTTGGCCTCGCGCACCAAACGATCGATCGCGTCGGGCGATGCGGCGAACGTCCCGACGACCTTGAGTGCAACGAGACGGTCGAGCGCTCGATCGCGCGCCCGATACACTGAACCCATCCCGCCATGGCCAAGCGGTTCGACGAGCTCGTACTTCGTGTGCGAGAGATCGGGGACTTCGCCGATCATCTTGAGGCGTCGAATGGCGACGTCGGAGATTGGTTTGCTCACGCCTCGCTCATGCGTCGACGCCAAGAAGGTCGCGTGCAGCCTCGGCGTATTCGTCGTCGCTGCTCGTGAGATCGACGAGCACCTCGAGCACGTGATGCCGAAAACGGCGTCGCGCGAGCGCGAGGAAGTTCGTGACCTGCGTCTCGGGGAGGCCGACGTCGCGCGCGAGACGCGCGTACGTCGGTCGCGTGCCGTCGTCCATCGGCTCAACGTCATAGCGCATGAACAGCGCAAAATGCGGCTCGCGCCTCTCGAGTTGACACTCTCGCCGCAGACGTTCGATCGCCTGCTCGAAGACGGCGCGCACCCATTCACGCCGGAAGAAGTCGTCGAGCTCCGCGTCAGCCGGCCGAGCGACGCTCGCCAACTCCAACTCGGCGCCGGCGAAGTCCATTGGAACGAACGTGATCGCGCCACCGCGCTTGACGCGCGTTGCATCACGACGAGCGTTCGCGACGACGCCGTCGACGCACGTTCGAACGAACGTGCGAAAGCGCGCGCGGCTCGGGTCGTAACGCTCGAGCGTCGAGCGATCGAACGCGTGAATGAAGAATTCTTGAGTGAGATCCTCAGCGTCTTCGCGCGACGCGCTCCAATGCAGCCGCACGTATTTGTAGACCGGTTTCCAATACGTTGCGGCCAGCGTCTCCCGGGCGCGATCGCGCGTGTCGCGATCGTCGGTATGGAGAGCACGGAGCACCGATGGGCGTGTGGCCGGGAACGAAGCCATGGCCCAATCTATGATTCCCGCTCACACTCCGCTTGGGTACGTCTCCGGCGGCTCTCCTCCCACGTGCGCCGGCATGTGCAGCGGATCGACGGCGCGCGTCTCATCGATGTAGAGGAAGGCGTCGTACCGGCGCGGCACAATCGTCGGGACGTAGTTTCCCCAACGCTCGGCGCGCGGATCGTAGACGACGCCGATCGCACGGTGGCCGAGCGGTTCGTAGAGGTCCGGAACGTGACCGTCGTCGTGGCCGTCGAACAGCAACAGCGCGTCTCCGACGGCCGCGTCGTACATGGCGTCCTCGAAGCTGCCGGCTCGCGCGGGTGGTACGCGCATGCGCTCCATCGGCGCGCCCCACTCGTCGGCGGCGATCACGGTTCCACGATGCGTACCGAATCCAGCCAAGAGCACTCCCTCGCGCTCCCGCGCCTGACGCACGAGCTGCCCGACGTTCACCATGCCCGCGCGTGCCATGTCCGTGAAGCGCGCGTCGCCGATGTGCGTGTTGTGTTCCCAGACAATCGCCTTGGCGCGAGGACCGTGGTGTTCCACTAGCCGATCGAGCGTCTCGACCATGTGATGATCGCGCACATTCCACGATGACGGTCCGCCGCGCACCATCGTGCGATAATACAATTCCGCGTTCTTCGCGACGAGCGCGTTCTGCTCGGCGTTGAAGAAGCCCTCGCGTCCGTCTTCGCGGAATTGCGGCGCGTTCACACGCAGCTCGCGAAGCACGGCGACGGCTTCGTCCTCGCACGACGTCGGCACGAGCGCCGTCGCGCGAGCATACTCTTGCACGTCTTCAGCGAAGGGCTCGAAGCAGTTGTACGCACGGCGAGCCGCTGCGGCGACTTTGGGATCGATACGCTCGAGATATTCGGTGACTGCCCGCATCGAGTCCCACAGCGAGTAAACGTCCAGGCCGTAGAATCCGACCTGACGCTCACTCGCGATGCGACGGTTGTGATCGTGCATCCATTCGACGAGCTCGATGACTTCTCGATTCGCCCACATCCACGTCGGCCAGCGCTCGAATGCGTGCAGCACGTCGAGCGCGCTGTCGCCGGAATCGGGCATGTGCTTCACGTATCGGTTCACGCGATAACAGTCAGGCCAGTCTCCCTCGACGGCGATGAATGAGAACCCTCGCTCCTCGATCAGCCGCTTCGAGATCCGCGTGCGCCAGGTATAGAACTCCGACGTGCCATGTGACGCCTCGCCGAGGAGGACGAAGCGCGCGTCGCCGACGGCGTCGAGCAACGGGTCGAGATCCTTGTCCGACTCGAGCGGTCGCGCGATGTGCTTCAGTCCATCGGAGAGTGACGGCATTGTTCCTCCCGCATTTTCGTCGACTATCGCTGCCCTCCCATTGTCTGCAAGTTGGGGGCAATCATGGAAACAACCCGGGCGTTGACGCCGCGCGAGCGAGCTACACTCGCCTCGCTCTGCGAGGCATTCCAACCGGCGCTCACCGCCGAGGCTGGTGACGATGCCGTGCTCTTCGCGGCGAGCGCGGCGCGACTCGGAGTTCCACAGGCCGCCGAGGAGGCAATCGCCCGGCTCGCTCCGGCGCAACAAACTGAGTTGCGACAACTCCTCGGTGCTCTCGAGCTGGGGGTGATCGGGCTGGTTCTCGCCCGAACGCCTCGCGGAGTCTCGCGCATGAGCGTCGAGCAACGCGAGCGTTTGTTGCTCACGTTGGCCAATAGCCCGGTTCCGCAATTGCGCAGCGGTTTCCAGGCGCTCAAGCGCCTCAGCAACTTTCTATCGTACAGCGTGACCGATGGCGCCGGCGACAACGTGACATGGAAGCCAATCGGCTATCGTCCTTCTTCTCTTCCGGCGCCGAGACTGGCCGCGTTGCGCGTGCGACCGATCTCCGCGCAAACAACACTCGATTGCGATGTGTGCATCGTCGGCTCCGGCGCCGGCGGTGGTGTCGCCGCCGCGGATCTGGCCGCGCGCGGCATGCGAGTGATCGTGCTCGAAGCTGGACCGCCCGATCAGGCGGCCGACTTCAGCCAGCGGGAGCTCGAAGGTACGCAGCGACTCTTTCTCGACGCCGGACTCACCTCGACCCGCGATCTGAGTTTGTCGATTCTCGCCGGCGCTTGCCTCGGCGGAGGCACCGCGGTGAACTGGCAGACGTCGCTTCGGACGCCCGATGACGTGCGCGACGAGTGGACCCAGAAGTCCGGTTGCAATTGGTTCACCGACGAGCGATTCGCGCGGGCTACGGACTTCGTGTGGGGCCGATCCTGCGTGTCGACGAACGAGAGCGTCGTAAACGCCAACAACGCGCCGCTTCAGCGGGGGTGCGAGGCGCTGGGATATCAATGGTCGCCGATTGCCCGCAACTCGCACGGCTGCGATACGACGCAATGCGGTTACTGCACCTTCGGGTGTCGGGTCGGCGGCAAGCAGGCAACGACCGTGACGTTTCTGGCGGACGCACAACGCACCGGGGACACAACGATCATCGCTGGTTGCGCCGCTCAGCGCGTCACGATGACGAGTGGGAGGGTAACGGGCGTCGAAGCAGTGGCGCGTGATGCAGCCGGACGAGAGTCGGGCGTGATCGTCCGAGCGCCGTTGGTCGTCGTGGCCGCGGGCGGGATTCAGTCACCCGCGCTGCTACTTCGCTCCGGACTTACGCTGCCGGCGCTCGGCCGGAATCTCTTCGTACATCCGACGTCGGCGATCGCGGGCGTGTATTCGGACCGGGTCGAGCCGTGGACAGGTCCGCCGCAGACGATCGTCAGCAATCATTTCACGGCAATCTCCGGCAATTATGGATTTCGCATGGAGACGGCGCCGACGCATCCCGGACTTCTCGCACTGGCCGTTCCGTGGACGGGCGCGCGCGATCATCGCCGTCTCATGCAGCGCTGCGCCAATGCGAGCGCGATCATCGCACTCACGCGCGACGCGAGCGGCGGACGAGTTCGCGTTCGACGCGACGGCACGACGATGATCGACTACCAGCCAGGGACCATGGAGCAGTCCCTCGTCGCCAAGGGAATCGTTGCCGCGGCTCGCGTGCACTTCGCCGCCGGCGCCGAGGAAGTGCTCACACTTCACACGAAAGGACCGTCGCTTCGGCGAACCAAAGCGACAACGTCACACGACATCGATGCGTTTTGCGACCGGCTGTTGCGCGAGCCGCTCGCCGGCAATCGCTCATTGCTGTTCAGCGCGCACCAGATGGGCACGTGCCGTATCGGGCGGGACGCGCGGACGGCGGTTTGCGATGAGACGGGTCAAGTGTTCGGCGTGCGTGGACTTTACGTCGCCGACGCGAGCGCGTTTCCGGCATCGAGTGGAGTCAATCCGATGATCACGGTGATGGCGTTGGCGAAGTGCGTCGCCGAAGGCATCTCGCGGTGATCCTTCGCGTCGGCGAGGACGACTGCGCTAGTCGCGGTACAACCGCTCGATCACCTCGGCGTACTTCTCCGTGATCACCTTGCGCTTGAGCTTGAGGGTCGCCGTGAGCTCTCCGCCATCGATCGAGAGCTCGGTGGGGAGGATCGCGAAACGCTTCACTGTTTGAACCCGCGCCAGTCGTCCGTTCACCGTTTCGATTTCACGCTGCACGTACGCCGTGAAATGCGCGCACTCGGCGGCCTCTTTCGGCGTCGTCGCGCGGCTACCAGCCGCCAATGCAACAGACGGGATCTTCTCCGAATCGAGTGTCAACAGAACCGACAGATAGCGGCGGCGATCACCAACGACAACCGCTTGGCTCACGACAGGGATCGACTTCAGCTGACCCTCGACGAGCGCCGGCGCGATGTTCTCGCCGCCGGCCGTGATGATGAGCTCCTTCTTGCGATCGGTCACTTGGAGGAATCCGTCGGCATCGAGGGTCCCGATGTCGCCGGAGTGAAGCCAACCCTCGGCATCGATCGCTTCGGCCGTCGCCACCGGATCGTTCAGATAGCCTTTGAAGATGTGCGGACCACGCATGCAGATCTCACCATCATCGGCGATGCGCACTTCCGTTCCAGGAATGACGGCGCCGGCCTTTCCAGTGCGATAGTGTTTCGGCGTCGCAAAGGTCGTGACGGCGGTGCATTCACTCATGCCGTATACCTCGCAAATCGGCAAGCCGAGCGAGAGAAAGAACTCCAGTGTGCGAGTCGAGATCGGTGCGGCGCCGGTGATCAGGGTTCTCGCGCGATCGAACCCGAGGCGCTTCCGGACTTTCGAGAACACCAATCGGTCGGCGATCGGAAACAGCAACGGTCGCCGCGCCTGACGTTGATCGGCGTATCCGCCGGCGAGGCCCACGCGCCGCGCCCAAGCGACAATCTTCCGCTGAAGACCTGAGCTTTTTGCGCCGGCCGCCTCCATTCTCGATTGCATCTTCTCCCACACGCGCGGCACGCCGAG
>DASYSU010000007.1:0-10455 GCA_036002925.1 Gemmatimonadaceae bacterium
TATTATTGGTCCCCGACGAACACGACTGTTTCCACCCTTGCCGGTAGGTCCCGCCTTGTCAGTTCCTCCCTCTGATCTCCTCCGTCGCGTACGCGTCCCGACTTATCTCGTGGCGGGGCTGATCACCCTCATTTCCATTGCGGAGATCAGCGTCGCGATTTGGCCATTTCATTTTGGAAACGTGAATTGGCGAATCAGCGTTGCCGGCGTCAGCTCGGGCGCGGTCGGCTTTCTGCTCCTCGTCTGGGTTGCGTCGTTGGCGGTCGCCATCGCCCAACGTGAGCGTGGCGTGATTTGGCTCGTGTTTGTGCTGTCGGCATTCGTGGCGGTGTTCGCGGCCGGTGGCGTCGCGATCTTCGCCCTGGACGGTCTGCAAATGAAAGGGCAGGTCAAACCCGAGATGATGGATCGGTACAACGTCAGCTTCGTCTGGGGAACGATCAAGATCATCCTCGACGGAATCGCAGCATTAGGCGTGGCCGTCAGCGCGTTTCGGACCGGTCGCCTCATCGGAGGCCAGGAGCGGACCGCTGGCGCCGCGTCACTTCTGGTGAAAACCAATCGCCCCGCGCCCGCGAGTGTTGTCGGCGGCGGTAACGCCAACTAACGCGAGGTTGGACCAAGGCAGCTTTGACGGGTCGTGAATCGACGCTAGACTACGACCGTCCTGTCCGCGCCTGACGTCCGCCATGCCGAGCGCCGCGTGACCAACCCTAATCCGACTGATACCGATTCGGAGCTGTCGGCGCGCCTCGCGCGTGTGCTTTCGCCCGGATACGATCTCGAGCGCGAGATTGGGCGAGGCGGAATGGGGATCGTATACCGGGCCCGTGATCCGCGGCTGAAGCGAGGCGTCGCGGTCAAGCTGCTCCCGCCGGATCTCGCCTTCCGCGCCGACATTCGTTCGCGATTCCTGAGAGAAGCCGAGACAGCGGCGCGACTCAGCCACCCGAACATCGTGCCGATCTACACGGTCGATGAGCGCGAGGGCCTCGTGTACTTCGTGATGGCGCTCATCGAAGGCGAGAGCGTCGGAGATCGCGTGAAGCGCTCCGGCGCCATGCCTGTCGACGATGTGCGACGCATCCTGCGCGAGGTCGCCGACGCGCTGGCGTACGCACACGCCAACGGCGTGGTCCATCGTGACATCAAGCCCGACAACATTCTCCTCGACGGGAACAGCGGCCGAGCCATGGTCACCGACTTTGGCATCGCCCGCGCCGCGAGCGACGGTGAGGCGCGCCTGACGGCAACCGGCGCCGCGATCGGAACGCCGGCCTACATGTCACCGGAGCAATGCGCGGGCGATCGAGAGATCGACGGCCGCTCGGATCTGTACTCGTTAGGCGCGGTCGCGTACCAGATGCTGTCGGGTGCACCGCCCTTCACCGGCGGAAGCACGCCATCGATCATGATGAAGCAGGTCACGGAAGCGCCGGTGCCGCTGCGCGAGAAGCGGCCGGACGTTCCGGATGATCTCGACCGCATCGTCATGCGGCTTCTTCGGAAGGACCCCGGTGACCGGTTCGCCAATGGCGCGGCTCTCATCGCGGCGCTTGACGGCGCTCTAACCACGCCGCTCCCGCCCGCAACATCACCTGACCTAAATACGACGAATGCCGGCGTACGCCGCCGCGGCCTCGACTTCGAACTACCGCTAGTCACGATCACCAACCATCTCGCGTCGGAGCGTCTGCAGTCGGCGACAATCGGAATCGTCGCGAAGCTCGACGACGCGCGCGACCGCATCGAGCGCCGTGAGGCACGAAGGGCGGCGCGCCGCGAGGGCAAGGGGCGCGACAAACCGCTGCCGGACCGCATCCGATCCTTCCGGCAGCAGCTCGTGAGCTACGTCGGGACGAGTGCGTTCCTGTTCGGCATCAACGCGGTCACCTCGGGCCACGGTCACACCTTCTGGTGGGCCATCTTTCCCGTGCTCGGTATGGGTCTCGGCGTGGTGAAGTCTGGAGGAAAGCTGTGGGCCGACGGCGCGCGCTTGAAAGATGTCTTCGGCACTGTGCCTCCGAGTCCGGCGCCTGCAGCGCCGGCGTTGTCGTCCCCCACATCACCCCCACCAAGCGGCAACGACAAGCTTTTGGCTGGACCACACGGTGACGTGCTCCGGCAAGCGACGTCCGATCGCCGCACAGTGAACGACTTGATCAAGCGCCTGAGCGACGCCGAACGTCAACGGATTCCTGACGTCAAGGGCACTGCCGACGCATTGTACGAGCGGATCACCGCGCTCGCCGCAGCGCTCGACCGACTCGACAACGAGATCGCGCCGGACCGGCTCCCGGCGCTCGAGCAGCGCATCGCGCAGATCGAGCAATCGACGGAAGCCACCCGTGACCGCGAGCGGCGATTGACTCTTCTCAAGCGACAGCGTGACATGCTTGCCGACCTTGCCCGATCGCGCGACGCGTTGGTCGAGCAATACGAGAGCGCGGGATTGCTGTTGCAGAATCTCGCGCTCGACATGCTGAAGGTTCGCTCATCAGGCCTCGACTCGGCGCTTGATGGCGTGACAAGTGTGACTCAGGAGGCGCGGGCGCTTTCACGCGAGATCGGGTACGCGCTCGACGCGGCCGCGGAGTTGCGCGATCTCGAACAACAGAGCAACGGACCCAGCTAGCTCGTCGACAGCTCGCCTCCAGCGCGTTAGTACGTGCCCTCGACACCGGTTACCACGCGCCAAGTATCGCGTGCGATGAGGAGTTCCTCATCAGTTGGAATCACCCATATGTTGACGCGCGATCCTTCGCGATCGATGCGCCCTTCGACGCCGACGATCGCGCTATTGCGCGCCGCGTTGATCTCGATGCCGAGCCATTCGAGTCCGGCGCAGATGCGAGCCCGCACCTCAGGCGAATTCTCGCCGATACCGCCGGCAAACACGATGGCATCGGCGCCATTCATCGCGGCGAGGTAGGCGCCAATGTACTTCTTCACGCGATAACAGAAGACGTCGACCGCAAGCCGCGCGCGACGATCGCCGTGCTCCGCCTCCTCGGCCAACAACTCGCGCATGTCGGCCGTGAGGCCGGAGATGCCGAGTAGCCCTGACTGTTTGTTGAGCAAGGAGTCGACCTCGCGAAGACTCAGGCCCTCCTTGGCCGAGACGAAGTCGAGAATTGCCGGATCGAGATCGCCGGATCGAGTGCCCATCACCAGCCCCTCGAGCGGCGTGAAGCCCATCGACGTGTCGACGGAAATCCCGCCGACGATCGCGCACGCGGACGCGCCGTTACCAAGGTGCAGCGTGATGATCTTCGTGGCCTCGCGCGCTTTCTCCGTGAGTTGCCGATAGCGATACGCGATGTAACGGTGAGACGTGCCATGGAAGCCATATCGCCTCACGCGGTACCGTCGATACAGCTGATACGGAACGGCATAAACGAAGGCCGTCTCAGGCAGGCTGTGATGGAACGCCGTGTCGAACACGGCGACTTGTGGAACGCCAGGGCCGAGGACCGCGCGCGCCGCCGTGATGCCGCGTAGGTTGTGCGGATTGTGTAGCGGGGCAAGCTCGATCAATTCCTCGAGCTCGCGCCACACGTCGTCATCGACTTTCGTGGAGCGGGTGAATCGCTCCCCACCGTGGACGACGCGATGCCCGACTGCTTCGATCTCAGCGACACTCGAGATCGGAACGCCGGACTCCTGGCTTGTGAGCCACTTGATGATATGCTCGACCGCCGCCGCGTGATCGCGGATGGGAACGGCGCTTTTGGTTGGACGTTGGTCGGTCGCGGCAAGCGAGACGATCGCTTCCCCGCCGATGCGCTCGATCTGGCCGCCTGCGAGGCGACGATCCTTTGCGGCCGCGATCGCCTGGCCGTCGGTATCGATCAGCTGGAACTTGACCGACGACGAGCCGACATTGAGAACGAGAATGTGCATTCTATGGTTGTTGGTCGATCGTTGTGGACGCAATCTAGCGCGCCGAATCGTAGCTTTCCCGATGCACTCTGCTCGAGTGACGTGATGTGAGCCAGACACGCGATTCTCAGGATGTCGACGTCGCCATCATCGGCGCTGGTCCAGCCGGCAGCACCGCGGCGCGCCAGCTCGCATCGTGGGGACATTCGGTCGCGTTGATCGGCCGCCGGCCTCGCCGCGCGTTGGCGGAATCGCTTCCACCGAGCTGCACGAAGCTGTTCGACCGACTCGGAATCCGTGACGACATCGACGACGCGCAGTTCATCCGCGCCTCGGGCAACACGGTGCAGTGGGCGGGACAGCCGAAGCGCGTCGAGCCATTCGAGTCCGGCGTCTTCGGGTATCAAGTATCGCGCGATCGATTCGACGCAGTGCTCGTTGATTCCGCACGTCACTCGGGCGCAACGGTGATCGATGATGCCATGATTCGCGACGTGGCGCGAGATGGCGACGAGTGGTGATTCGCTACGATCGCGCGTTGTCGCATCACACAATTCGCGCGCCGTGGATACTCGACTGCACCGGACGCTCGGGCGTCATTGCCAAGCGCGGTTGGCGTCGAGCCGAACCGTCTACTCGCACGACTGCGATCGTCGCCGTGTGGGAGCGCAGTGGCCCGTGGCCGATCGACGATGACACGCATACGCTCGTCGAGAGCTACGACGGTGGTTGGGCGTGGTCGGTGCCCGTCGCGCCCGGTCGTCGTTACGTCACCGTCATGCTCGACCCCGCGGCGAGCGAGCTTCCAGCTCGGGGCCAACTTCCCGAGGGGTATCGCAGGGAGCTGGCGCGGACTCGAATGATCGGATCGCTCGTCGAGGACGCGACGCTCATCGACGCGCCGTGGGGATGCGACGCCTCGCCGTACTCGGCCACAGCGACCGCCGAGGAGGGAGTGTTGCTCGTCGGCGACGCGGCGTCGTTCGTCGATCCACTGTCGTCGTTCGGCGTCAAGAAGGCGCTCGCGTCGGCGTGGCTGGCATCGGTCACGGTGCACACCGCACTGCTGGACTCGGGCATGACGCACGCAGCCCTGGGATTATTCTCGACACGCGAACGGGGGATGTACGAGAACTTGCAACGTCAATCGGCCGACTTGTCACGCGAGGCTGCCGGTACGTACGCCACCGAGTTCTGGCAGAGCCGAGCCGATGCGACGTTCGACGAATCATCGCGCGAGCTGGACATCTCGGCGCTGCGTTCGGATCCACGCGTGCTCGGGGCCTTCGAACAGCTCAAGCTGCGATCGTCGGTCCAGTTGAGATTCGGCGAGTCGTTGCGCGTCGTCGAGCGCGCGACGGTGCGTGGCAACCGGGTCGTGCTCGAGACACACCTGGTGGCGCCGGCCATGCCAGACGGCGTTCGCTATTGTCGTAACGTCGATCTCGTGGTCATCGCGCAGCTCGCATCGCGGTACGAGCAGGTTCCGGATCTCTTCGATGCTTACAATAGGAACGCGCCGCCCGCTCCCCTTCCCGATTTTCTCGGCGCGTTGTCGACGCTGATCGGTCTCGACATGCTCTCGTTGGCTTGACAGCCGCGGGCCCGCGCCGTATTGCTCTCTCGCGTTCTCACGAGGAGAATTGACGTCATGCCGCGTGTGGTGTTCGCGAATATTTTTCGCCGCTGGTCCTCAGTCGCACTGACCGCGTTCTGTCTCGTCATCGTCCGCGAGGCCTCAGCGCAGCGCGGTGGCCGCGGTGGCGGCCGCACCGGCGGAGCGGCCGGCCCGGCACCGGATACGACGACCGGCTTCGTTATCCGTGATTCGCTCACCGTGCGGTTCTGCGCAACGTGCCACACACGCGACACCGCCGGTTACATGCAGCGTATCTCCTACGAGCGAAAGACGCCCGAGGGGTGGGAGATGTCGGTGCGTCGCATGGCGGGTCTCAACGAGCTGAAGATCGATCCGGCCTCGGCGCGGATGATCGTTCGCTATCTCAGCGATCATCAGGGCCTCGCGCCGGCCGAGCTGCGTCCCGGGCGTTTCGAGACGGAGCGCCGGATGATCGACTATCGCTACACGGCCGATCCCAAGACGGAAACGACATGCCGTGCGTGTCACTCGATGGGACGCGTAATCACGCAGCGACGGACGCGCGGCGAGTGGGAGTTGCTGCTCGCGACGCATCGGTCGCTTTATCCCGACGCCGACTTTCAAGCCTTCCGTCGCGGTGGACCAGCGGTGAACGACAGCGGGGTGCCTCAGCCGCATCCAATGGACGTTGCGCTCACGCATCTCGCCAAGGCGTTCCCGTTGCGAACGCCTGAATGGACCGCGTGGTCAGCCACGATGCGATCGCCGCATCTCGAGGGAACTTGGACGCTGAGCGGCTCCGAACCGGGCCATGGCGCGTTCTATGGTCACATGACGATCGCTCGCGGTGCCACCGAGGGTGAGTTCGTTACGCAAGCCACTTACCGATATGCCGACGGTGGCCAGGTGGTGCACCGCAGCGGACGGTCGATCGTGTACACCGGCTATCAATGGCGCGGGCGATCCACCGATCCGGCGATGCGCGGACGAGACTCGACAGGGCTTCGGGAAGTGATGTTCGTCGAGCCGGGTTGGGAGGAGATGTCGGGCCGCTGGTTCACCGGCGGTTATGAGGAAATTGGCATGGACGTGTCGCTCAAGAAACTGGGCGCCAACACGGTCATCGCCGGCGTTTCGCCGCGTGCGCTGCACGTCGGAACACGCGGGCAAGACGTCACGATTTTTGGAGCGAACTTATCACGTACGCTCGCGGCGTCGGCCGTGGACTTTGGCCCCGGCGTGACGGTGGAGCGCGTGGTTCGCACGACGCCAGACTCGGTGACACTGCGCGTCGACGTCGATTCGACGGCGCCGGTCGGCAAGCGAGACCTGTTCGCCGGCGGTGCGTCGCTCCGCGATGCAGCGGTCGTCTACGATCAGATCAGCCGCATCAAAGTGACGCCGCTCGCGGGCATGGCTCGCGTCGGCGGCGCAGTGTTTCCCAAGCAGCTGCAGCAGTTCGACGCGATCGCGTATTACAATGGCCCGGATGGCAAGGCCGACACCGACGACGATCTCGAGATCGGTCGCGTCAAAGCAACGTGGAGCCTCGAAGAGTATGGCGTCACGTACGATGACGATGACGTGAAGTTCGTCGGTACGCTCGATCAGACGGGCCTGTTCACGCCGGCGCTCGACGGTCCGAATCCGGCTCGGAGCTCGAGCCGAAACAACGTCGGCGATGTCTGGGTCGTCGCATCGTACACGCCGCCGGGCAAGAATCCGCGACCGCTCAAGGCCCGCGCATTGTTGCTCGTGACGGTGCCCCTCTACGTGAAGTTCGTGCCCTGGCAGACGCAACCATGAATCTCCGCCGCAGCGAGTTTCACGCATTCAATGGAAGCGGATCGTCGCGCTTCCTCTATCTCGTTCCGTCGGCCGCTGTCGTGCAGATCGACGATCTGTCGCACGCGGTCCTCGAGACGCTTGCTGCCGGCGACCGATCGGCCACCGATCTCGTTGCGACGCTGAGCGATCGTTGGAGCGCCGACGACGTTCGCACGTCCGTCGATGAGCTCCTGGGCTTGCGCGCGATTCATACTGTCGCCGCTCCTCCGCCCAAACCGAAAGCGGAAAAGCCCAAACGGCACATCCCGCTGCAGACGCTCGTCCTCAACGTGACGAGCAAGTGCAACCTGTCGTGCGGCTACTGCTACGAGTACGGCGAGGACAAGATCGTCGAAGCCAAGACGAAGCCGCGTTTCATGAATGAGGCGACGGCGAAGCAGTCCGTCGATTTCTTGTTCACCGAGGCGGGCGATTCACCGACTGTGAACTTGACGTTCTTCGGCGGCGAGACGCTGATGAACTTCAAGATGCTGCAATCGGCACTTGCCTATGCGCGCGAGCGCGGTGCCGCGGCCGGCAAAGAGGTAAACGCGAGCCTCACCACCAACGCGACCTTGCTCCGCGAGGAGATCATCGATTGGATCGTCGCCAACGACGTCGGCGTCACCGTCTCGATCGATGGAGCGCGGGAGCAACAGGACAAGTTTCGCGTCTTCTCAAATGGTATGGGCAGCTACGACATCATCCTGCCGAACATCAAGTCGTTGCTCGCCCGGCATCGCCGCCGACCCGTCGGCGCGCGTGTCACGCTCACGGGTCAGAACCTCGACGTCGCGTCAATCTACAAGCATCTGTTCGAGGAGATCGGATTCTGGGAGGTCGGCTTCGCGCCGGTGACAACATCGTGGCAGCGCGAGTACGCGATCGAGGATGAGGGTTTTCAAAAACTGTTGAGCGGCTTTCAGGCACTGGCCGCGGACTTCCTCGACGCCGCACTCGCGGGGCGACGCCACGGCTTCTCGAACGTGCGCGACACGCTCGAGGAGATCCACAAGGGAATGAGCAAGGCGTATCCATGCGGCGCCGGGCTTGGGCTCATGGGCGTCGCCACGGACGGCGACGTCGCGCTGTGCCATCGCTTTGCCGGCTCAGACGAGCATAAGCTCGGCAGCGTGTTCGACGGTGTCGATCACGCTCGTCAGGACGACTTCCTCCAGAAACACCACATCGCGAACAAGACGGACTGCTCGACGTGTTGGGCGCGTCCGCTGTGCGCCGGCGGATGCTACCACGAAGCACACACGCGGTACGGCTCGACGGTCGAACCGAACCTGCATTATTGCAATTGGATTCGCGCGTGGACGAATACTTGTCTCGAGATCTACGGCACGCTCGCCGAGCGAAAGCCAGAGTACTTGGCGCAATTTGATTAACGGCGCTGTTTGGTTGCTGGTGCTGGCGACTGGTTGCTGGCAACGGCAACGGCGAACACTAGCAACTAGCAACTAACGACCAGTAACCAGTAACCAGTAACCAGTCCCAGCAACTAGCAACCAACATGCGACACTTGAAGCCGATCAACCAAAAGGCGCGACACATTCAGTCGATCATCGACAATGACGTTATCGCGTTGCAGCAGGGCGGACCGCCACAGGGTCCACATGTTCCGCTTGGTTGCTCATTCGTGTTCTCGCCAGGTTGGGAGGTCGACAGCAACGGAGGCACCGCGGGGCTGTGCCAACCTGTGGAGCGTGATCTGTTCGACTGTCACCTCACGTGCTTCTGGCCGGCTCACGTTCCCGATCTCTACAACCATGCGCCAGATTGGACCGCCAAATGCGCATCGGCGCAGAAGGACTGGCGCAAGATCGACCTGATCTTCCCATGAGACTCGTTCAGAACGCATCCGTCATCCTGTTGAGCAAAGCGAATAGCAGATCCTTCGCTTCGCTCAGGACGACAGCGAGCGCGCTCAGGACGACGGCCGGCATCATTGCGCTCGCCGCGTCCGCGACTGGCGCACAATCCGGGATGCCGCGTCAAACCGGCGATCCGATCGCGGCCGGCGGCAACGGCACGATCTACGTCGGCACGTATGCGCGGAACATCCTCGTGCTCGACGAGGCGACGATGCAGGTGCGCGATACGATCAAGTCGAGCGTCGGCATTCCGGAACTCTCGCTCTCGTTCGATCGCAAGCATCTGTACGTGACCGATCCTGGAAACGAGAAGCTCGAGATCGTCGACCTCGCGACCAAAAAGTCGAGCGGCGTGTTTACCCTCTCGACTGACAGCACCAAGGTCCGGATGTGGGGCTTCAGCCTCGATCCCAAAGAGCGGTTCGCCGTCCTCGTCGTCAAAGCGTACACGAAGAAGCTGGACCGCTACGAGGTCAGCGCGCCGACGCTACTGCGCTACGATCTCGCGAAGCACCAAGTCACTGATACGATTCCCTGGCCCAAAGGCGAAGAGCGCGAGTTCGCCCAGATCATCTTCTCGCCGAAAGGTGACTTGATGTATTTCTTCACCAGCGACGACGTTCTCATCTACGATGCGAACACGCTCAAGCAAGTCGATCGCTGGGAAATATCGCGCACGCTGTTCGAGGAAGGACTTGGGCGCATCGCGTTCGGCTTTCCGTACGACGTCTATGAGGAGCCGGGCTTCTACACGGGTCTGTTCCGCACGACCGATCCGGTGAATCATCGGACGCAGATGGGCGTCGCACGAATGGATCTCGTCAATCGACAGCTCGACTTCTACGCGCTCGGACCAAGCCAAGGTGTGAGCTTCCGTCTGACGCCCGACCGCAAACGGGCGTACGGCATCCACTCGGAAGTCGGCAATTATCAGTTCTGGACGTTCGATCTCGAGAGCCGGCGCGTCGTCGGTAAGACCGAGTTTCCGGGGCGTCCACGCATGGGACTGATCGTCAGCTCGAACGGGAGCCAGCTGTACATCACGACGGCCGGCGCGACGATCGATCGGTATGCAACGGCCGGGTTCCAGCACCTTGGCCAGATCAATCTCGGCGCGGACATGACCAACGTCATCCTCGTTCCGCGCTCGCCGACGCAGAAGTAATCGTGGCGCTGCTGGACAGAGATCTTCGACGAGCGCTGGCCTACGTCACGCCGCATTGGCGGCGCCTGATTTTGGTGCTCGGGCTGTCGCTGGTCAGCACC
>DASYSU010000008.1:0-5754 GCA_036002925.1 Gemmatimonadaceae bacterium
CGCCGGGCTCGTACTCGGAGTGATCATCGGATATCCGATGGGCATGTGGGTGCCAATGACCGCGATGCCGCAACGAATCGCGCTGTCACTCACGTTCAGCGCGCTCGCGGCGGCCCTCGTGGGCGTCGCCGAGTTCTATACGGAGATCACGTCGGGCGGCGTGCCGACGCATTTCAAGATGGGTGCGCTCGGCTTCGAGGTCATGCTCGGCATGATCACTGTGGGTGGTACGCTCGTTGCCGCGGGCAAGCTGCAGGAGTGGATCACGTCGAAGCCCGTCACGTACAAGGGGCAGAACTTCGTCAACGGCGTGTTCTTCCTCGGGATTCTCGCGCTGCTCGTGTACACGATCATCGATCCGACGCAGCAGTGGGCGTTTTACGCGATGATCGGCGCATCGTTCCTCTTCGGCATCATGCTCGTGATTCCGATCGGCGGCGCCGACATGCCGGTCGTAGTGGCGCTACTCAACTCGTATTCGGGACTCGCGTCGTGCGCGACGGGTTTCGCGCTTGGCAACGTCATATTGATCATCAGCGGCTCCCTCGACGGCGCGTCGGGATTCATTCTCTCCGTGCTGATGAGCAAGGCGATGAACCGCTCGTTCACGAACGTATTGTTCGGCGCGTTCGGTGGTGAGACGGCGGTGATCAGCGGCAAATCATCGGCCGGCCTCAGCGTGCGATCGATCGGCGCCGAGGACGCGGCGATTCAGCTGGCGTACGCCCAGCTGGTGATCGTGATTCCGGGTTACGGCATGGCCGTGGCGCAGGCGCAGCATGCCGTGCGTGAGCTGTCGGAGATGATCGAGAAGCGCGGCGGCGAGGTGAAGTTTGCGGTGCATCCGGTGGCCGGACGCATGCCGGGCCACATGAACGTGCTGCTCGCCGAAGCGAACGTGCCATACGACAAGCTCTACGACATGGACGAGATCAACGGCGATTTCGACCGCGCCGACGTGGCGCTCGTCATCGGCGCGAACGACGTCGTGAATCCCGCCGCGCGCAATGATACGACGTCGCCGATCTACGGCATGCCGATCTTGAACGCCGACCACGCGAAGAGCGTCATTGTTCTCAAGCGCGGCATGAGCGCCGGATTTGCCGGAATCGAGAACGAGTTGTTCTACGACAAGCGCACCAGCATGCTGTTCGGCGACGCGAAATCCTCGCTCACGGCGCTGATCGGCGAGATCAAGAACGTCTAAGTGAAGGACGTTTCCGCTACTTTCGGGCTGTCGCGACGATCATGTCTTGCTGATACGCCAGCCCGCCGTCCTTAACCCACGGCTGCCATTTCGCGACGACGTCGCGCTCGAGCGTGCTGAGGGCGTCCTCGTCCGCACCAGCCACAATTCCCGCGAGTGGCGTGCTGTGGACGTACTGCCACAGAAAATCACGAGCGGCGGGGAGCCGGAGCGGTATTGCATCCTTGCCGAGGGTGACGTTACCGAATCCCGCGTCGCGAAAAAGCTGTTCGATCTCAGTCGCGTTGTTGAGAGAGAAGACCTTGCGCACGAACGGTGAGCCGGCGGGGAGGAGACGCGCGAAGGAATCATCGAGCGTGTCGAAGAACGCGGTCGGAGTCGGCATGCTGACAATCGCGCGGCCGCCCGGGACCAACACGCGACGCATCTCCCGCAGTGCGGCCACCTTGTCGACCATGAACTGCAACCCCATTTGGCATAGCACCACGTCGAACGTCTCGTCGGGAAGCGGAATCGACTCCGCAGGCGCTTCATACCAGCGAATCGCTGGAGCGGTAGGCGCGATCGAGCGGGCGACTCCCAACATGCCGCCGTTGATGTCCAACGCCGCTACCTCGCCGTTTGGGCCCACGCGAGCCATCGCGAGCCGCGCGACGACGCCGGTGCCGCACGCGACGTCCAGTACCCGCTCACCGGAGCGAAGATCTGCCTTTGCGATGAGATCGGCGGCGAGTGGCGCACCGATCGCCGAAACGAAGAAGCGCTCGTAGTTCTGAGGCGCGGTTCCACCGTAACTCTTCCCGAACGCTTGTGCGGTAGCAGTCGTCGACGTCATATCGGCTCTCCCAGTTGTGAGTTCCTTCGCATGCCGTTCGATATCGAACGTTCACTCCAGGCATCGCTCCGATTGCATTGCGTATGAGATTTCTCGTTGAACCGCCGGCGATTCCACGCTTGCTGCGCCGGTCCGACGGTCGTCAAGTTTGAGAGTAATTCGCGGATAGCCGAGCGGCGAGGGGTTCCCGTAGCTTGCGGTTGCCCTTTTCAGAGAGCAAATCATGGCGACCATGGTAGTCCAGCACGACGGGATCGCTACGCCTATGTCCGACAGCGAAGCCTGGCGCGCCGTCGAGCAGCGTAACGCCCGATACGACGGGCAGTTCGTCTACGCCGTCGCGTCGACGATGGTCTATTGTCGTCCGTCGTGCCCGTCGCGACGGCCATCCCGCGCCAACGTCTCTTTTTTCGCCGATTGCGATGACGCCGAGCGTTCGGGGTATCGCGCGTGCCTCCGCTGTCAGCCACGTCGCGACGAATCGGATTCTCCGAGCGAAAGGGCAGTTCAAGCAGCCCGCGCATATCTCGATCATCACGCCGGCCGCCAGGTGCCGCTCGCCGAACTCGCGAGTCACACCGGGCTCAGCGTATCACACCTTCATCGGTCGTTCAAGCGACTCGTTGGCATGTCGCCCAAGGCGTACCAAGACGCGAAGCGGTTGAGTCTCTTCAAGTCGCGACTGCGCGCCGGCGATACCGTGAGTCGCGCGACGTATGAAGCCGGATTCGGCTCCAGCAGCCGCGTCTACGAGCGATCGGATGCGATGCTCGGCATGACGCCGGCGTCGTTTCGGCGCGGCGGTGCAGGCGTTCACATCACGTACACCATCGCAGAGGCGCCGATCGGACGCGTCCTCGTCGCGACGACTCCGCGCGGCGTATGCGCCGTGGAACTTGGCTCGAGCGACGGCGGGGTCGAACGTGCGTTGCGGGCCGACTTCCCGCATGCGACTCTCGAGCGCAATGATGAGCTGGGTCGCACGTGGGTGCGCGCGGTGCTCGAGCGCGTGCGACGCCCGCGGCAATCGTCGGGCGACAGCATTCCACTCGACGTGGACGGCACCGCGTTTCAGATGAGAGTGTGGAACGCGCTTCAGGAGATTCCGGCCGGAGAGAGCCGGTCGTACCAAGAGGTGGCCGAGTCGATCGGTCAGCCGAACGCATCGCGTGCCGTGGCTCGGGCGTGCGCGACAAATCGCCTCGCCGTCGTGATTCCGTGTCATCGCGTCGTTCGCGCCGACGGCCAGTCCGCCGGGTACAAGTGGGGCGTCGAACGCAAACGTCGCCTCCTCGATGAAGAGGCGGGCTGACTCGGAGAACGAACGACCACCGGAGCGTGTCCAAGAATTAGCTTCCACGTTGTTGCTTCGGGACACTCTACTCCGGGGTTCGCATGGCGATCAACGAGCGTCGAGATCTTTCGCAGCGGCTCGATGGCATAAGCCAAGACATTCGCTACGCACTTCGCACACTGGGGAAAAACCCCGCGTTCACCGCAGTCGCGATCTTGACTCTCGCGCTCGGCATTGGCGCCAACGCCGCGATTTTCAGTGTCGTGAACGGCGTGTTGCTCAAACCGCTGCCCTTCCCTCATCCGGAGCAGCTCCTCCGCGTCTGGCAGGACGAGTCCTCCAATGGCGCGATGATCCCCGGCCCTGTCTCGGCCGTGAACCTCGACGACTGGCGCGCCCGTCGTCGCGTGCTCGCCGACATCGCCGGCTATTTCTATCGCGAGGGACAGAGCGGAACCGATCTCACCGACATGGGGGAGCCGCAGCGCCTCGACGCGACCTTCGTTTCGCCGGGTTTCTGGACGACCCTCGGCGTCAAGCCGCAGCTCGGCCGCGTTCCGCGCGATGACGAGATGGTGCGCGGCTCCAATGACCGCCTCGTCGTGTTGAGCTACGCTTTCTGGCGACGACAATTCGGCGGCGCGTCGTCGGTCATCGGACGCCGCCTCACTCTTGGCGGGAATTCGTACGAGGTCGTGGGCGTGATGCCGTCGTCGTTCCAGTTCCCGGCGCCGCGCGTTGAGGTCTTCATTCCCTATTCGACGATTCCCGACGGGTCGATTCCACGAATTCGGCCCGTGCGGGTTCTCGACATGGTAGCGCGCATGAAGCCCGGCGTCACCGTTGCACAAGCAAACGCGGAGCTCAACGGCATCACGCGCGGGCTTGCCGAGCAATATCCGGACAATCGCAACCTGGGCGGAGCATCCGTCGCCCCGTTGCACGACTCCATCGTAGGAAAAGTTCGCGTCGGCTTGCTCGTGTTACTCGGCGCGGTCGGTTTCGTGTTGCTCATCGCGGCGGTCAATCTCGCGAGTCTCCTACTCGCACGCGCGGCTGCTCGCGAGCGCGAGTTCGCGATTCGGGTCGCGCTCGGCGCTGAGCGTTCGCGCGTGATTCGACAGCTCTTTACCGAGAGTCTCGTTTTGGCGATGCTCGGCGGAGTGCTCGGATTGATCATCGCCCAACTCGGCGGACGCGTGCTCGTCCAGCTCGCGGCCGGCCAACTGCCGCGCGCCGAGGCGGTCGGTCTCGACTATCGCGTGCTCGCTTTCACCGCGGGGATCTCGTTGGTAACGGGCATTGCGTTCGGCTTGGTCCCGGCCGTTCGCGCATCGAGCCCGGAACTTCAGCAATCACTTCGTGAGGGAACGCGCGGCAGCACCGGCGGAGCCGGTGGACTGCGCAACACACTCGTCGTCGCCGAGGTGGCGCTGGCGATGATCTTGGTGGTCGGCGCGGGGTTGATGACGCGCAGCTTCGTCAAATTGCTGCAGGTCGATCTCGGATTTACGCCGAGTCATCGCATTGCGATCAACTACAGCATTTCGACGGCTCGACATTCGACGCCGGTGGCGATGCGGCAGACATATCGCGACATGATCGAGAAAGTGCGCACCGTTCCGGGCGTGATCGCGGCCGGTGCGGTGCGCGATCTGCCCTTCCATGGCGACGGCGAGCAGCTTGGCTTCGTTCCTCCGGGCTTCACGCCGGGACCCAATGGTCAACTTCCGTCGGCGACGCTGATGTTCACGAGCGACGGGTTCTTCAGCGCGATGGGAATCCCGATTCTCGCTGGACGCGATCTGTCGCAACAGGATCGTCAGGGCACGCCGATCGCGCTCGTGATCAATCAAGCGTTAGCGAAGAAATACTTTCCGGGGCGTAGCCCGATCGGGCAGACCATCACGTTCGGCGACACGAATCATTTCGCCATCGTGGGCGTCGTTGGTGACGTGCGCCAAGGCTCGGTCGATGAGACGCCGACTCCGCGCATTTACGCGAGCGCCTATCAGATTTTTCGGGTGAAGACGAACCTCGTCGTGCGCACACAAGGCGATCCGCAGTTGATGATCAAGCGCGTCGAGGACGCGATCCGCTCCGTCGATCCGCAACAGACGATCACGTCGGCGTTCACGCTCGAGGACGCCGTGGGCGACGCGGTCGCGCGGCCACGCCTCCTCACGGTGCTCCTCGGACTCTTCGGTGCGATGGGCTTGATCCTCGGCGCGCTGGGTATTTACGGAGTGCTGGCGTATCTCGTGAGTCAGCGCACGAGAGAGATTGGCGTGCGGCTCGCGCTCGGCGCGCGGCCGCGTGACGTCTTGGGGATGGTCGTCGGCCGCGGGCTGCGACTTGCGGGACTCGGCGTTGCCATCGGTCTTGCGGCTTCACTCGTTCTCACGCGTCTCATGCAAG
>DASYSU010000009.1:0-20999 GCA_036002925.1 Gemmatimonadaceae bacterium
GAAGGTCGACTCGCTCTTGAGCAGCGGTCTGGACGTCTGGGTCAAGCGCGTGCGCGACCCGATCGTCGACAAGTGGTACAAGAAAGGGCACGATGAGTATCACCACGACACGGGCGAGGGCGCCGATTTCTTCGACGTCGGCCAATCACTCGGCGCCGGCGGAACGGGCATTTGGCGCGGCGACAAGTTGTATCGCGCCTACAACTTCAAGACGTGGCGCATCATTGCCAACGGCCCGGTGCGCACGATCTTCGAGCTGCAGTACCAGCCATGGGACGCCGGCGGACTACGCGTCTCCGAGACGAAGCGGATCGCGCTCGACGCGGGACAGAATCTGAATCACGTCGTGAGCACCTTCCGCGCCGAGGGACCGGGCGCCACCGAGATTCCGTGGGTCACCGGCTTGGTGAAACGCAAGAACGTCGTTGGCTTGGAGAGCAAAGCGCAACCGTGGGCGTGGCTCACTGAGTGGGGACCAGTGCTGCCGAAAGATGGCGGCCACGGTGACCTCGGAATCGCCGTCATGCTCCCGCGTGACGCGGTCGTCGATTGGAAGGAGACCAACGACCACTACTTCGCCGTGTCACGCGCGCGTTCGGGCGAGGCTGTGAGTTACTGGACCGGCGCCGGATGGACCGACAGCGGCGATTTCCGCGACGTGCGTGATTGGTGGACGTACTTGGATCAGTGGGCGCAGCGTCTCAGCACGCCGATCAAGTTGACGATTGAGCGATGAGCAAACCATGAAGCAACTCATTCTCACGTCGGCGGCTGCCCTAATAGCCGTCACGGCCCGCGCGCAAGACACGCGAACCGTCGTCGAGCCCAAGGTTCCGGCGGCGTGTGCCACGCTAACCGCTGATCTGACGCCGGTCGCCGACACGACGCTTGCCGACGACGACGAACGCAAGCTCGACACGAAGCGAATTCAGAGTGCCATCGATCGCTGTTCGGCCGGACGCGCGGTCGTCCTGCGCGCCGTGGGCGCGAAGCGCGCATTTCTCATCGGCCCGATCACGCTGCGCCGCGGCGTCACGCTCGTCGTCGACAGCAACGCGATCGTTTTCGGTTCGCGCGATCCCAAAGAGTACGACATCGACGGACGCTGCGGCACTGTCGACGAGCGTGGGCATGGATGTCGTCCACTCATCAGCGCCGAGAACGCCAACGGTGTCGGCCTCATGGGCCCGGGCACCATCGATGGACGCGGTTGGGCCAAGCTACTCGGCGGCACCGAGTCGTGGTGGGACCTGGCCCAGGACGCGAAAGTGAAGAACCAGAGCCAGAGCTGTCCGCGGCTCGTTCAGCTCACGAAGTCCAACGATGCGACGCTCTACAATGTGACGCTCAAGAACTCGGCGAATTTTCACGTCGTGTTCGATCGAGGCAACGGTTTCACGGCGTGGGGCGTTCGCATCGACACGCGCGACCCACGAGCGAGAAACACCGACGGTATCGATCCAGCGAGCGCGAGCAACGTTACCGTCACGCACAGTTTCATCAACACCGGCGATGACAACGTCGCCATCAAGGCCGGCAATATCGCGAGCTCGCACATGACGATCTCGCACAACCATTTCTATCGCGGTCACGGAATGTCGATCGGCAGTGAGACCGACGGCGGCGCGAGCGCCATCCGCGTGTTCGATCTCTCGATCGACGGAGCCGATAACGGGCTCCGCATCAAGTCCAACGCCGCGCGCGGCGGATTAGTGCACGACGTCGAGTATCGCGACGTCTGCATTCGCAACACCAAGGATCCGATCGAGATGGACACGCACTATACAGCCTCGGCAAAGACGACGGGCGATCTGATTCCCGAGTTCCGTGACATTCGGTTGAAGGACGTTCGCGTGTCGGGCGGCGGCAAGGTCATCCTCGACGGTTACGACGCGCGCCGTCGTCTCGCGATGACGTTCGACAATGTCGTCTTCGACAATCCCGCTGAGATCAAGCTGAGCGCGAGTCATCTCACGCTCGCGCGCGGACCGGGACCGATGAATCTTTCGATTACGGGCGAGGACGTTCAGCTCACCGGCAATACCGCTGAGGCACCGGCGAACTCGTGCGCCGGCAAATTCGTGCCGATGCCGGTTGCCGCCGCGGCCGCGAACGCGGGCCGGTACGCGGCGATCGTCGACGCGCGGTTTCACGGTACCGACGGCGACAGTTCCGCGGGCGCACCGACCTTTCACACGCTCGGTGCCGCGCTCACGGCGCTTCCGCCCAATGGCGTCGGTCGCGTATCGATCCTCGTGAAGGCGGGGCGCTATCGCGAAAAGCTCACGATCGATCGGCCGTACGTCACGATCGTCGGCGAGAATCGCGACAACACCGTGCTCACGTACGATGCCGCCGCCGATACGCCGAATCCGGGAGGCGGAACGTACGGCACGCGCGGCAGTTTCACCCTGCGGATCGTCGCGCCCGACTTCCGCGCCGAGAACCTCACGATCGAGAACGCGTTCGATTACCCTGGAAATCTTGCAAAGCCCGATAGCGACAAGACGAAGCTCAAGAACATGCAAGCGGTCGCGTTGATGCTGGATCTCGGCTCCGATCGCGCGACCTTCGTGAACGTCAAGCTGACCGGGTATCAGGACACACTCTTTCCGAATTCCGGGCGCAGTTACTTCTATAAGTGCGAGATCTGGGGTCACGTCGATTTCATCTTCGGCGCGGGGCAAGCGGTGTTCGACGATTGCGATATCGTCTCGCGCGATCGTGGCAGCAAGACGACTAACGGCTACGTGACGGCAGCGAGCACCGATCTCGCGCATCCATACGGATTCTTGTTTGTTCACAGCCGGCTCAAGAAAGAAAAGCCGGACATGGCGCCGAACTCAGTCACACTCGGCCGGCCATGGCATCCGTTCGCAAACCCGCGTGCGAACGGCAGCGTGGCGTTCATCGATTGTTGGATGGACGATCACATCGGCGAGCGCGGCTGGGATCGGATGTCGTCTGTTGATTCGACGGGCAATCGGATCTGGTACGAGCCTGCGTCGGCCCGGTTCTTCGAGTACGGTACTCAAGGGCCTGGTGCCGTGCGCAGCCCGGCACGTCGTGTCCTCGCGGAAGCAGACGCAAAGAAGTACACGCCGAGCGACGTACTAGACGGCTGGGTTCCACCACTTCCGCGGTAGCTCATCGTGAGACTGCGCGCCGGACTCATCGCACTAACCGCGCTTCTCGTCGCGGCACCGGCGCCGACGATCGACGTCTACATGATCGGCGACTCGACGATGGCCGACAAACCGAATCCCGAGACGAATCCCGAGCGCGGATGGGGACAACTGCTCCCACAGTTCTTCGACGATCAGGTCGCCGTGCACAACCTTGCCGTGAACGGTCGCAGCACCAAGAGTTTCATCGACGAGGGGAAGTGGGGTGCCCTGCTCGGCAAACTGAAAGCCGGCGACTACGTCTTTATCCAGTTCGGCCACAACGATGAGAAGGCGGAAGACACGACCCGCTACACGGACCCGCGCTCGGCATTCCCCCGCAACCTCGAGCGGTTCGTCACCGAGGCGCGAGCCAAAGGTGCGACACCGGTGTTGTTCACGCCGATTGTCCGCCGCAAGTGGAACGCGCAAGGCAACCTCGAGGACACGCACGGCGCATATCCGTTGGCCGTGCGAGAGGTAGCGAACAATCTCCGCGTGCCGCTCATCGACCTGCAACCGCTCACGGAGAAGCTCGTGCGCGGTACGGGCCCCGAAGGATCGAAGCGTTTGTACGTGTGGGTGGCGCCTGGTGAATCGAAGATGTACCCCGGAGGCCGACAGGACGACACTCATCTCTCGGTGCTCGGCGCCACGAGCGTCGCACGGTTGGCCGCCTTGGCACTCCGCGAAACCTCGTTGCCACTCGCGCAGCACGTCCGCAACACAACTGACAAATCGCGCCAGCAAGCTGAGATTCCGCTCTGGCAGACTCGCGCGCCAGGGGCGCTCGGCGATGCTGCCGAGGATCGGCCAGCGATCACGCCATTCCTTGCGACCGCGAACGATACGCGGGCCGCAGTGATCGTCTTTCCGGGCGGCGGTTACGAACACCTCGCGAGCGACAAAGAGGGAGCGCAGGTTGCGCGTTGGCTGAACACGCTCGGCGTCACAGCGTTCGTGGTTCGCTATCGATTGGGCCCGCGCTACCATCATCCGGTAATGCTGCAGGACGCACAGCGTGCCGTGCGACTCGTGCGCGCCGAGTCCGCTCGTTGGAATGTCGAACCGTCGCGCATCGGCGTGCTGGGATTTTCCGCCGGCGGTCACATGGCCTCGACCGCGGGCACGCACTTCGATTTGGGCAATGCTACCAACCGGGACTCCGTCGAACGCGCGAGCTCGCGTCCGGACTTCATGATTCTCCTTTATCCCGTGATCACGATGAGCGAGCCGCTCCTGCATCGTGGGTCGCGTCGAAACCTGCTCGGTGACAATCCGCCCGACTCACTCGTGCGGCTCATGTCCAACGAGACGCAAGTCACGCGCGACACACCGCCGAGCTTCATCGTCGCCACGACTGACGACGCGACCGTCCCAGTGCAGAATTCGCTGATGTTCTATGACGCGCTTCGATCGGCCGGCGTCCCCGCGGAGCTGCACGTCTTCGAGTCTGGCCACCACGGTTTCGGCCTTGCACCGGGCGATCCTGTTTTGTCGACGTGGACTTCGCAATGCGAGGTTTGGCTACGACACCACGGCTGGGTGCGATAACTTCAGCGGATGGCAACCTTCCGCATACTCGTCACGGACGAGGTCGACCCACAGGGGGTTGAGCTACTCCGCGCCGAGCCAGGCTTCGTCGTCGACGAGCGGCCTACGCGTCCGTGGCGCGAGCTGCTTGGCGAGATCGGCCAGTACGACGCGTATGTCGGTCGCAGCGCGACACAACTGCCGGGCGAGCTGCTGCGTGAAGCACGACAGCTCCGTGTGATCGGGCGCGCCGGCGTCGGCACTGACAACATCGATCTCGCCGCGGCCACCGCGCTCGGCATCGCCGTGATCAACGCGCCGAGTGGCAACACCATTTCCGTCGCCGAGTTGTTCTTCGGCGCACTGCTGTCGTTCGTTCGACACTTGCCGCGCGCGTTCAACTCGATGCGCGCTGGGCGTTGGGATCGCGGCGATCTGCTCGGCACCGAAGTGTGTGGACGGACGCTCGGCATCATCGGGCTCGGACGCATCGGCGGCGAAGTGTCGGCGCGCGCTCACGCGTTCGGCATGCGCGTCATCGCGTACGATCCCTACGTGCAGCGCGAGCGGTTCGAGGTCTTGCGCGTCGAGCGGTGCGACAATTTGCCGTCAATGCTCGCCCGCTCGGAGGTCGTGACGGTTCACACGCCACTCACCGACGAAACTCGTGGCATGCTTGGCCGCGATGCGCTGGCTCGGGTTCCCAAGGGCGCAATCGTCGCGAACTTCGCCCGTGGTGGAATCGTCGACGATGTCGCTCTCGTCGAAGCATTGAAAGGCGGGCATTTGCAAGGCGCGTTGCTCGATGTCTACGCGAAGGAACCGCTGGCCGCCGATCACCCGCTCCGCACCATGGAGAATGTGCTCCTCACGCCGCATCTCGGAGCGTCCACGGCCGAAGGACAACGCAACGTCGCTGTCGACGTGTGCGCCGACGTACGCGCTGCATTGTTGAGCGGCGAGTTGTCGGGCGCGGTGAATATCTCCGGTGTCGATCGGGCCCGATGGCAGGAGTTACGCGGCGCGCTGTTCCTTGCGCGACAAACAGCCGCAATTGGACGGGCGATGCTCGCCGACCGCGGCTCGCCGGCCGTCGAGCAGCTCACGCTCCACGTCGGCCGACAATTCGGCGGCGCAGAGGGGCTGCTCGCGTCCGCCGCGGCGGAAGGTTTGTTGGCCGCCGTTATGGGAGACGATCGCATCAACCTGATCAATGCGCGCGCTCGTGCGTCGGAGCGCGGGATCGCCATTGCGACGGTCCCCGCACTCACGGGCGAGGACGCGAACATCATTCGCGCAGCAATTTCCGGCGACGAACGACAGATCACGATCGGTGGAGTCGCGGTCCCCGGCGCAGCGCCACGACTCACTCGCATCGGCGAGTTCAAGGTGGACGTCGCCCCACGTCGCACGCTCATCGTCCTGACGAACGCCGACGTCCCGGGTGTAATCGGCCACGTCGGCACCGTGCTCGGCGACGCCGGCGTGAACATCGCCGAGTACCATCAAGCACGGATGACGCAGGGCGGTGAAGCGCTCGCGGCGATTTCCGTCGACGGTCACGTTGGCGAAAATGTTCGACGTGCGCTCCTCGACGTGCGCGACGTTCGCTCGGCGACGGTGATCAACGCGACCGACAGCGATGCCGAGGAGCAGTCGTGGACTTGAGCCGCGACGACGACGTTCGTCGTGCGTACGCTCGCGACGCATCGGGTCTCGAGCTCATTCCAGACGCCGTCGCGCGACCAACCACGATCGCTGATGTCGTTGGCGTCGTGCGCGCGGCCATCTCCGACGGCGTCCCGGTAACTCCAGCCGGCGCCCAGACGAGCACCACGGCGGCGTCGATCGTCGATCGCGGCGTCTTATTGTCGATGCGCGGGATGTCACGTGTGTTGGACATCGATCCGACTCAGCGGATGGCCCGCGTGGAGCCCGGCGTCATCGTCGGCGTGCTGAACGATGAGCTGGCGCCGCTCGGCCTCCGCTTCGCTCCGGATCCGACGAGCGAGCACGAGGCCACGATCGGCGGAGCGATCGCGTGCAACGCATCGGGTGCGCGCTCGCTACGCTACGGCGCGACTCGCGCGCATGTTCGTGCAGTGCGCGTCGTGAACGGCAATGGCGATGTGCTCGATTTTCGCCGATCAAATCTCGAGAAGAACACGGTCGGTTTTCACATCGCGCAGGATCAGGTCGACTGGATCGTCGGAAGCGAGGGGACGCTCGGCGCCGTCGTCGAGGCCGAACTCGCGCTCGTTCCGTTACCGGAGCGCGAAGTCGGATTGGCAATTCCATTTCGGTCCGAGCGAGCGGCGCTGGCGTTCGTCGTCGCCGCGCGCGAGCAGGGCGACGGGGCAACGGGACCTCGTCCGCAATGCCTCGAGTACTTCGACGAGGCCGCGTTGGTGATCGCGCGCGGCGAAGCCAACTCGTCGCGATGGATGGAGGGTGCGTCGGCGCTCGTGTATTTGGAGCAAGCGATCGACGCGGGCGATTCGTTCGACGACGTTCTTGGCAACTGGCTGACGCTCGCTGAATCGCTCGGGGCAAGCGCTAACGACATCGACGTCTACGGGGATGCGTCGGCGATCCGGGCCGCGCGCCGATTCCGACACGCGGTGCCGTCGTTCATGAACGAGCGCGGCTCCGCACGACGTGCATTCGGTGGCCGCAAGGTCTCGACCGATTGGGCTGTTCCGTATCGCCGGCTGGCCGAAGCACTCGACACGGCTCGACGCGCCGCCGACGCGCAACGTGTCGCGCCGCCGGTGTGCTACGGTCACGCGGGCAACGGGCATCCGCATGAAAACTTCATCGCCGAGGACGCCGACGAGTTGGCGCGGATCAACATCGCGGTCGGCGACACGATAACGGCCGTACTCGCGCTCGGCGGCACCGTGGCGGCCGAGCACGGACTCGGAAAGCTCAAGCGCCAGTGGTTGGCGGTCCAGCTTTCGCCGACGCAGCTCGAGTTAATGCGTTCGCTCAAGCGTCTCCTCGATCCGCATTGCACATTCGCCCCGGGCAACGTCTTCTCGACCGAATGACAACACCCAAGTTTGCCACCGTCGCGCTCGACGTCGACTCCACGGTGTCGGGTATCGAAGGCATCGACTGGCTTGCCGAGCGTCGCGGTGACGCGGTCGCGCGTCGCGTCGCCGATCTCACGAAGCAAGCCATGCAGGGGACGATTCCCCTCGAGCAGGTGTATCGCGCGCGCCTCGATGCCATTCGTCCGCGGCACGACGACATCGAGGCGCTCGCGCGCGCCTACGTCGACGAGCTGGCGCCAGGCTGCGCGGAGTCGATCTCCAAACTCCGTCGCGCCGGTGTGGAGGTGGTTTTGGTCAGCAGCGGAATTCGCAACGCCCTGCTGCGACTCGCACTTGAACTGCAATTCGACGTCGGCGACCTGCACGCCGTGGACGTTCGCTTCGACCCGGGCGGCGCCTACACCGGCTTCGATTCCGTGTCGCCGCTCACGAGGTCGACGGGAAAGCACACGCTCCTCGCGAGGCTGCCGCTCGCGCGCCCGCTGCTCATGGTCGGCGACGGCGCGACCGACCTCGCGACCCGCGGCGCCGTCGACTCCTTCGCGGCGTTCACGGGCTTCGTCTCACGCGAGTCGGTCGTGCGTCAGGCGGACGTAGTCATTCCGTCGTTCGCCGAGCTCGCTGCGTTCGTGGTGCCGCACTGAACCGGTGGAACGGTGGAACGGACGCTCGCTGGCGCTCGCTTGAAAGGTGGAACGCTAAAGCAGTTCGTTCCACCGTTCCACCGTTCCACCGTTCCGCCGTTCCACCGTACTACCAGCCGGGATTCTGCGTCAACTTCGGGTTGAGATCGAGCGCTCGCTGCGGCACTGGCATCAGCTTGTACTTGTCCGGAATCGGGCCGTTGTTCGCCTTCGGGAACTTGCTGCTGCTCGATCGCGCGTGTGACATGCTTGCTTCGATGCGTGCCTTCGACCACGCCCAGTTGCGCTGATCATCGAAGTAGCCGTTCGGACCCTCGAGCGACAGCTCCCATCGGCGTTCGTTGAAGACCGAATCGCGGAAGAGGTCGTGGTTGAGACCTGCCGTCATCGCGGGAATCCCGGCCCGCGCTCGCACGGCGTTGACGGCGGAATAGGCCTCCGCGGTCGGTCCAGCACTCACTTCGTTCGCCGCTTCGGCAATCATCAACAGCACTTCGGCGTAACGCAGAATGATGTAATTCGGTTCCTCCGCGCCGGTGCCGGTCATGAGCGGATCGAGGAACTTGCGTGGGAACGGCGTCTCACTCGCGTACGGTTGCGAAGCGGTCAGCGACTCGTTCCACGTGACCGTGGTCCCTCCTTTGTTCCACGAAAACACGAACGTTCCGTCACGACGCTTGTCGTCCGCACGGAAAGTGTGGAACCAGATGCTCTCCGCCTCGAACGATCCGTTTGTCGACGCGCCCAGGAATGGCGCCGTCGCTGTAGGGGCCATGTGCGACGAGATGCGTCCACCCAATCCCGGCGCGCGAAGATTCTCGATGGCGAAGATGACTTCGCTGTTGCGCTCGTTCACCGTGCCGCCAATGAAATCGAATAGGGATTTGTAGTCGGCGACGAGCGAGTAGTCGCCGTCGGACTGCACCTGCTTCGCCATCGCGAGCGCGTTTTGCCAATCCGCGGCCGCCGTGCCGATGCTGGTGCCCGCCCGTTGGAGATACATCTTGGCCAATAGCGTTTTCGCGGCGCCGCGCGACGCCCGTCCGACGTCGCTGCCGGTGTAGCTCTTCGCCGACGGAAGTCCGGCGATTGCGTCTTTCAGGTCCTGCTCGATCTGCGCGTAGACTTCCTGCGCCGTATTGCGCGGAATGGCCAAGCTGTCGAGTCCAACTGTCTCGTGCAGCTTCAGCGGTACGCCACCATACATGCGCACGAGATTGAAGTAATGCGTCGCGCGCAAGAACTTCGCTTCCGAGACGATGCGGCGGCGCAGCGTCGTGTCCATGTCGATCGACGGCACGTGGTCGAGCACCGAGTTGGCGCGATTGATCGCGTCGTACGCCGATTGCCACACCGACGTCACGTAGGCGTGTCCCGGGAACAGCGAATACACATCCGACATGCTGCGCTCATTCGTCGCGCTCAAACGCGACGTCCACATCTCCGTGGGATGCTCGACAAGCATCACGAAGTTCCGGCCGTAATAGTTGTCGCCCGTGCTGTTGATGAAGTCAGCGTACACACCGTTGATCGCGGCCAGCGCGTCGCCCGAATTGCGATAGAAGTTCGTCGGGCCGATGAAGTCGAACGGCTGCTCGGTCAAGAACTGCTTGTCGTTGCACGCCAACAGCACGGTGAAGGCACCGAGCGCGGCGACGAGTTTCATTCGCTTGTGCATGATGAATTCCTCGCGCTCAGTACGTGAGATTGATGCCGACGGTGAAACTTCGCGCGATCGGATACTGTCCCACGTCGATTCCGCGGTTCACGTTGCCGATCCCCAGGCTGCTCACGTCGGGATTGAATCCGGAGTAGTGCGTCCATGTCAGGAGGTTGGCTCCCGTCACGAACAGCCGCGTGTTCGACAGGCTGTAGCGCGCGAGCAGACGGCTCGGCAGCGTGAAGTCGAAAGTCACACTGCGCAGGCGCAGGAACGAGCCGTCCTCGAGCAGATCACTCGTAATGTCGGAACCGGTCGTGCCCGGCGTGAAGTTGACGCGCGGATACTGCGCCCCGGTGTTGGTCGGCGTCCATGCGTCGAGATAGCGCTCGGCGATGATGTTCGTGCCGGGACTCCCTTGCTCGAGGCGGACGTTGTTCAGATTGAGAATTTTGTTCCCGTACACCGCATCCATTTGCGAGCTCACTCGGAAGCGACCGAATGAGAGTGTGTTCAACCAGCCGGCGTTGAACTTCGGGTTCGGGTCGCCGATGATCGTACGGTCATTCGCGTCGATGATTCCGTCGGGCGGCGTCGGGTTCCCCTGGGCGTCGGGCTTGCCGGCGATATCCAACAGCTTGACGTCCCCAGGATTCCATTTGGATCCGGTCAGCGGCTTGACGGCGGCGGTGTAGGCGGCCGCCGACGCCGAATCGCGAAGAAGTCCACCGGCTTTGTACCCGTAGAACACACCGAGCGGCTGACCGACCTGAATCAGCGATCCACCAAGTTTGAGATCGCTATTGACGCTCGCGGCGATAATCGTCTGCACTCCGCCGAGATCGAGGACTTGGTTCTTGTTGTGCGAGTAGTTGAGCGTCGTCGTCCATCCGAGCGAGTGCTGTCTCGAGTCGAGCAGTGTGAGCGTGAGCCCAAGCTCGTAGCCGTTATTTCGAACCGCGCCGGCGTTCTGCAACGCGCTCGCGAACCCGCTCTCGAATGGCAGGTTGACCGCGAGCAACAGATCGTCGGTTCGCTTGCGATACATGTCGGCCGTGAGGCTGACGCGGCCGCCGTACAGCCCGAGGTCGAGTCCGAGGTCGAGCTGCTTCGTTGCTTCCCAGCCGAGATTCGGATTACCGACCGACGCGGCGTAGTAACCCGGCACGACCGCGCCGCCGAACGTGTACTGTTGGGGCAGTAAGTGCGCTTCTGATTGATACGGACGGATCGATGGATTGCCGGCGAGTCCGTACGATGCGCGGAACTTGAGCAGTTCGATCTTCGAGTACTTCGACATGAACGGCTCGTCGGAGATGCGCCACCCGAACGCGCCCGACGGAAAGAATCCCCATTGATGATCGGCACCGAAGCGCGACGAGCCGTCTTCGCGCCCAGTGACCGTGAACAAATACCGATTGGCCAGCGTGTAGTTGAGGCGCCCGAGGTACGATGCCAACGTCCAGCGAGTATGCGTCGAGCTCACGATCGGGCCGCCGACTTGCGTACCGCTGCCGATCGACTCGAACACGTCGATGTCGCTCACGAAGTTGCTGTTGCTGATCTGACTATTCACCAGATCACTCTGCTGCCGCGTGTACCCGGCGACGGCATCGATCGAATGGATCGAGCCGAAGGTGCGGTCGTATGCGAGCGTGTTTTCGTTCAGGAAATTCGTCGTCTGCGTCTGCCCGCGTTTCGCCTGGCCATTCACTTGCGATCCGGGCAGCGTCGTGCGCGGATAGTACGTGTCGCGAGTGCGATTCGAGAGATCGGCGCCGAGGCTGACGCGCAGTTTGAGGCCGGTGAGGAGATCGTACTCGCCGAATGCGTTGGCCAGCGTTCGTGTGTCGCCGAGCTTGTCGGTGACGTCGGCAGCCATCGACACGGGATTCGGAATGTTCGTCGGCTGCAGTATCGGCGATGGACTGTTCTGACCCATCAACGTGTAGCTGCCATTCGGTTGGCGAACAGGAAGAATCGGGTAGTAGTTGATCGCGCCGCCCACGGCTCCAGCGCCGCCGTTCAACGAACCGTCGGTCGGCACCGAGTTACTGTTCACTCGGCTCAGCGTTACGGTGCTTGCGATGCGGAACCTGTCACCGATCGCTTGATCGAGATTGCCTCGCAGCGATGAGCGCTTGAACGCGGAGTTGATGACGACGCCTTGTTGCTGGAACACGCCGCCAGAAAGCGCGTAACGCGTAGCGTTCGCGCCCGTGCCGCCGCCCGTCACGCCGATTTGAAGATTGCTGATCGGTGCGCTGCGGAAAATGAGCGACTGCCAATCGGTATTCGGCAGCGTGTCGGGATTGCTGAAGATGATGCCGGTGCCGTTGTTCTGCGACCACGTGTTGACGAACGCGGCGAACTGTTGGGCGTTCAGGAGATCGTAGCGGTGCGCGACACTCTGCGTGCCGGTGTACGTATCGATCGTGAATCGCGGGCGCGCCGTCTGGCCGTGCTTGGTCGTGATGATGATGACGCCGTTCGCGCCACGCGCGCCGTAGATCGACGTCGCCGACGCATCCTTCAATACTTCGATCGACTCGATGTCGTTCGGGTTGAGTGCGGCGAGCGGATTGGAGGGAACCGTGGGACTCGTACTGTCGCGCGCGCCGTCGCTCGGGTTCTGCGCGTCCGGATCATTCTCGATCGGAAAGCCGTCGACTACATAGAGTGGCTCGTTGTTGCCCGTAACCGACGACCCGCCGCGAATGCGAATCGACAGGGCACCGCCCGGCGCCGCCGACGCCTGGGTGACCGCGAGTCCCGGCACCGCGCCTTGAAGCGACTGCTCGAGGGATAACACAGGCGTCTGTTCGACGTTCGGTGTCACGGAGCTGACGGATCCGGTCAAGTCGGAGCGCCGCTGTGTGCCATATCCGACCACCACGATCTGGTCGAGTGTGACCGACGCGGCCGACAGCGAGATGTTGAGCGTTACCGTTTGTCCGGCTGCTATGGTTACCGGCAGCTCGCTCGGCGAGTATCCGATCCGCGCGGCCCGAACGCGCTGCGAGCCGGCCGGCACGTCGACGATCGAATATCGGCCGTCGGCACCGGTTCGAGCGCCGAGTTGAGTGCCGATGACTGTGATGGCGACATTCGCGATCGGGGCGCCGGCGATTCGATCGGTGACGGTGCCGGTGATTCGTCCGCCGCCTGTCTGTGCTGTCGCGGAACGCCCTCCGCCGGCGAGACTCGACACGACCGCCAAGCAGGTAACGGCTCGCATCCAATTCATTCGAAGATCTCCTTCAACAGGTGACCGCCAGGTTTGGGTATTGTTCGCGTAAAGAACAAAAACGAGCCTTCTGTCCCCGCCTGGAGCTCCAACCCGCACGAGAAACCGTTCCAAACTCGCCTTGGAGTCGGACTCCGCGACAGAAGAACGGCTCGACCCGTCCCAGGCGTCACATCACGGATCGCTCTACGGCCGATTTTGTTCGTACCCGGAACTAATCCCGGGACTAATCTGTGGCGAGGCCCGTTCAAGCGCCATAGCCGGCCCTCGAGCGCCGGATTACCACCCATCGGCACGGTCGAGGTCGCGATGCAATCCCGGCCGTCGCTCGTCTGTTAGACGGTGGGGAACGACCCCGCTTTCCTCGCCCTTTCCGCTCCCGAACTGGCTTCCAGCACTTTCACTACCCATGGCCGCTCCGAACCTCACCGCGTCCGAACGCATCGGCGATCTGCTCCATCGCGAAGGACTGATTACCGCCGACCAGCTGGCCAAGGCGCTCCTGGAACAGAAGCAAAGCGGCATGCGTGTCGGGTACAACCTCGTCAAGCTCGGCTTCATTCAAGAGATCGAGCTGACCAAGATCCTCGCTAAGCAGCACAAGATGCCGGCCGTGGATCTCTCGCGATTCGAGGTGGATCGAAAGCTCGCGAAAATGATCCCGTCCGACCTCGCGCTGAAGAATCTCGTCATCCCGCTCAAGCGCGACGGTCGCACACTGACGGTCGCGATGGCCGATCCCGCGAACCTCGGCGTCCTCGAGGATCTCAAGTTCATCACGCGGTATGACATCTTCCCCGTCATCGCCGGCGAATACACGCTGCGCAACCTGATCGACAAGGTGTACGCGGTGTCGGACGAGGAGCAGATGGCGTCCCTGATGGACACCATCACCGAGCTCGAGGCGGGAACGGGCGACGTCGAGGTCGTCGACGAATCAGAAGAAGAGATCTCGCAAGCCGCGCTGCAAGCGCAAATGGAGGACGCGCCGGTCGTCAAGCTGATCAACGCGATCCTCACCGACGCGGTGAAGCGCGGGGCGTCGGACATCCACTTCGAGTGCTTCGAGCACGAGATCCGCGTGCGCTACCGCATCGACGGCGCGCTCCAGGAAGTGATGAAACCGCCCATGAAGCTCAAGGCCGCGCTCGTGTCGCGCTTCAAGATCATGGCGCAGCTCAACATCGCCGAACGTCGCGTGCCGCAGGACGGCCGCATCAAGCTCAAGATCGGCAACAAGGTGATCGACTATCGTGTGTCGACCTTGCCGACATTGTTCGGCGAAAAGATCGTGCTGCGAATTCTCGACAAGGGCAACCTCACGTTCGACCTCGAGAAGTTCGGCATCGAGCCTCGCGCCGAGGCGGACCTCATGGAAGCCGTGTCCAATCCATATGGAATGGTGCTGGTGACCGGACCGACCGGCTCGGGCAAGACAACGACGCTGTACTCGGCGTTGTCCAAGGTCAACACGATCGACGTCAACATCATGACCGCCGAGGACCCGGTCGAGTACAACTTGTTCGGGATCAATCAGGTGCTCGTGCGCACGGAGATCGGCATGACGTTCGCCGCGGCGCTCCGAGCATTCCTGCGGCAAGATCCGAACATCATCATGGTCGGCGAGATTCGAGATCTTGAAACCGGCGGCATCGCCATCAAAGCGGCCCTTACGGGCCACATGGTGCTCTCGACGCTGCACACGAACTCGGCGCCGGAGACGGTGACGCGACTGCTCGATATGGGTCTCGAGCCATTCAACGTGGCGTCGGCGCTGAACTTGGTGTTGGCGCAGCGACTCGTGCGACGCATTTGCTCGAACTGTCGGATGCAATACGATCCGTCGCCGGAGGAGATCAACGCGGCCAAAGTCAAACTCACAACGACGATGCGCGATCTCCGCTTCACCGAAGAAGCGCTGGCCAACGCGAAGCTCAAGGCGACGAAAGAGGCGATGCCCTATCTCGAGAACCTCAGCCTCGACACGACCATCGGTGAGCTCGGGTTCTTTAAGGGCAGGGGCTGCGAGGCGTGCGCCGGTACCGGGCTCAAAGGCCGGCAGGGCGTTTACGAAGTCATGCTGATGACGCCGAAAATCCGAAAGCTCGTCATGCAAAACGTGGGCGCGACGGAGATCAAGGACGGAGCGATCGAGGAGGGCATGCTCACGCTTCGCATGGATGCCTGGCTCAAGGTCATGAAGGGCATCACCACGACCGAGCAAATGATCCGCGAGACGTCGCCCTGACGCTGCCCACCTCAATGATCCTCGAGTGGTGCGACGCACGGGCAGTATCGGTCGAACGCGTCTCGGACTTGAAGCTTCAGAAGCGATTTGGCGTGCCGATACTCAGACTCAATGACACGCATCGTCGCAGTCATCGCGCTGTTCGCGCTTCGGCCGATCCCCGCGACCGCACCAGCGCAGAGGCCGAGCTGGTCGCTCGCTGAGATCAGTCATGCGGGGGCCGATGGCCCACATCCGCACTGGGGCGATACCGTGGTCGTTCGTGGTCGCGCGACGCTCGGCTCGGCGATTCTCGATACGAATCGAATCAACATTTACATACAAAGCGCTGGCGTCGGTATCCATGTGCTGGGTGACCTTCGCGCCGGTTGGCGCGACGTGCTCGGTGGCGACAGCGTCGTCGCGACGGGCGTAGTCAGCCGGACGGCGGCCGGCCTGCAGTTGACGCATGCGTCGGTTGCGGTGATCGGAACGAGACGCTCCTCACCGGCGGCGACGCTGATCGCGCCGCTGAGGGCGTCGGCGTTGGACTCATCCGCCACACTGCTCGTGACCATAACCGGCGTCGTCAGCGCGGCGCGCATCGGCCGCGGCGATCATCTGCTCAAGATCGTGGCTAGCGAGCGTCGCGGCGACAGCACCGCGATATACGTCGTCGAGCCTGATCAGGCTCGGGCCGAAGCAAAGCTCGAGCGGTTTGAGCCGGAGGATCACGTCCGAGCAACCGGCGTGCTGGTTCGTCATTCCGGCAGCGACACGACCCGCGCCCAGTATTTTCTGCTTCCACGATCGGCCGACGACGTCGCGTCAATCGGATTGAGTCGCGCCAACCGCAGTCGCATCGCGATGATGTTGGCTGCGGCGTTCGGTCTGTTGATCGCGCTTGGTGTTGCGCTTCGCGTCGCCCGCGTTGTTCGTACCGAGCGCGAACGCGCCGCCGCAGCACTGCGCGAGAGCGAAGCGCGTTATCGACTGCTCGTCGAGCAGGCGCCTGTGGGCATTCTGGTGCATCGTCACGGAAAGATTCTCTTTGCGAACGCCGCGCTGGCGGCGGCGATCGGCGCGCCCAACGGCGAATCGCTCGTCGACAAATCGCTCGCCGATTTGGCCGATCCCGGCGACCGCGCGCGATTCATGGCATGGTTGACGGAGCTCGCCGCGAGAGACGAAAAGGTCAAACGAGGCCGCCAGCGATTCGTCCGCGCAAACGGTGCGCCGATCGAGATCGCGATCGTCGCGACGCCCACGATCTTCGGCGGTGAACCCGCGGTGCAAACCGTCGTGCACGACGTCACCGCGCAGGGCGCGCTAGAAGCCCAACTTCGCCACGCGCAGAAGATGGAAGCGGTTGGCCAGCTCGCCGCGGGCGTCGCGCACGACTTCAACAACATTCTCACCGCGATCGCCGGCTACACGCAGCTCATCCTCGATGAGCACTCGCTTGGCGACGCGGTTCGAAAGGACGTGGAAGAGATTCAGCGCGCCGGTACTCGGGCCGCCGGGCTCACTAAACAGTTGCTCGCCGTGAGTCGTCGCCAGCTCGTGCGAGCCGAGGTCGTCGACCTCAACGATGTCGTCGCGACAGCCGAACAATTGCTTCGTCGCACGATCGGCGCGCAGATCACACTCGACGTGGTCCCGGCCAGATCACCGTGTTCGGTGTTGGCCGATCGCGGACAGCTTGAGCAAATACTCATGAACCTCGTGCTCAACGCGCGTGACGCGATGCCGCACGGAGGATTGCTCCAAGTCGAGACACGCACGGTCAGGGTCGGCCTCCAGTCGAATCATCCGGCGGCGGTGACGCCCGGTGACTACGCGTCTCTCTCGGTCCGCGATACGGGAGTGGGAATGACGGCCGAGACGCTGCGCAGAGTGTTCGAGCCGTTCTTTACGACAAAGGCGGTTGGTGACGGAACAGGGCTCGGATTGGCCACGGTGTACGGCATCGTCACCGGCGCGTACGGCTACGTTTGGGCGGAGAGTAACGTCGGGGCCGGAGCGACCTTCACGGTGCTGCTCCCGCTGGTCGCGCGAGCGTCCACATCGGTCGCGATGAAGGAACACTCACCGTCGATCGAGCGCGGCGACGTCGGTTGCGTCTTGCTCGTCGAAGATGAAGCGCCGGTGCGCGCCGCGGCGCGTCGAATCCTCGAGCGGGCAGGGCATCGCGTGCATGAAGCAAAGAACGCGTCGGATGCGCTCATGTTGTGGGAGGAGTCCGGTTCGGTCTACGACTGCGTTGTGACCGATGTCGTCATGCCGGGCCTTCGAGGACCAGAGCTGGTCGAGCGTCTTCGCATCGATCGGCCGGACGTGCCCGTCCTCTTCGTTTCGGGTTACACGGACCGCGCCCTCGGACGGCTCGACCTCGAGGTCCCGAACACGTCGTTTCTCGAAAAACCATTCGAGCCCAAACAGCTTGCCGCGGCGGTGGCGAAGTTACTCAACGAGCGGGCGGGCGTCGCCGCCTGAGCGGGCGTGGCCGGCGCAGGGCAAACCATGACCGAATGGCGGCTTGCGTCGTCATACCAACGGACTGTCGCGCTCGCCGAATTGCCCGAGGCGGGCGCGACGACCGTATCAACGCCCACCAGCTGCCTATCCTCTGACGGCCCAGTCAGTTAGCCGTTTGTACCTCTGTCCCGCCATCGCCGCCTCCCCCACGATCGATGACCGCCCCAACTCCCCCCGGCGCCAGCCTGAATCTCCGCGTTCTGCTCGAGGAAATGATCGAGCGCAACGCGTCGGACCTTCACATTTCCGCCGGCGAGCGTCCCATGTTCCGCGTCGACGGTGACATGGCTCGCTCGAACATCGATTTTGTGATGCAGCCGAAGGACACGCTGCAACTCGCCTATTCGGTGCTCACCGAAAACCAGAAGAAGCGGTTCGAGATGGAGGACGAGTTGGATTTCTCGTTCGGCATCCAGAACCTGGCCCGCTTCCGCGGCAACTGCTTCAAGCAACGCGGCTGCGTGTCGATGGTCATTCGGCAGATTCCGTTCAACATCAAGACGTTCGAGGATCTGAATCTCCCCAAGGTCATCGCTGATCTGTCGGACAAGCCCCGCGGCCTCATTCTGGTCACGGGTCCGACCGGCTCCGGCAAGTCGACCACGCTCGCCGCGATGCTCGACAAGATCAACAAGGAGCTGAAGGGCCACATGATCACGATCGAAGATCCGATCGAGTTCATTCACAAGCACCAGAACTGCATCGTCAATCAGCGCGAGGTCGGCAGCGACACGAAGAGCTTCAGCGCCGCGTTGAAATACGCCTTGCGGCAAGATCCTGATGTCGTGCTGATCGGCGAAATGCGCGACCTTGAGACGATTCAAGCGGGTCTCACCATCGCGGAAACGGGTCACTTGGCGTTCGCGACGCTCCACACGAACAGCGCCGCGGAGGCGATCAACCGCATCATCGACGTCTTTCCCAGTCATCAGCAGTCACAGGTTCGCGCGCAGCTCGCCTTCTGTCTCGAGGGCATCATCACGCAGACGCTGCTCCCCAAACTCGGCGGCCGCGGTCGTGCGATGGCGGCGGAGATTCTCGTCGTCACGCCGGCGATCCGCGCGCTCATCCGCGACGACAAGATCCACCAGATCTATTCGATGATGCAGTCCGGAAAGAAGTACGGCATGCAAACCATGAACGACGCGCTTTACAATCTGTACATGAGCAAGACCGTGGCGCTCGACGAGGTGCTTCGTGCGAGCCACGACCAAGCCGAGATCATGCGCATGATCGGCGTCACACCCGAGGGCGAGCCCACGGGCAAGCCCGGCGCGCCGGCACTCGCCGGCCGACGGTAAACCGCAGCGAGGCTTCCGATGCCCCAGTTCACATACACCGCCCGTTCCACGAACGGCGAGCTCAAGTCCGCCACCATCGACGCGCCCAATCGCGACGAAGTCGTCAAGCAGCTCAAGCAGCAGCGTTTGAACATCGTCAAGATCGACGAAGGGTCGGCCACGAAGCGAAAGCGCGGTGGCCGAATCAAGATGCGCGACATCGTCATCTTCACGCGTCAGTTCTCGACGATGATCAACGCCGGTCTGCCGCTCGTGCAGGCGTTGGACATTTTGGCGACGCAGAGCGAGAATCCGGCGCTCAAGGACGTCACGCGTCAGGTGGTGTTCGACGTCGAATCCGGAAACACGGTCGCCGACGCGCTGCGCAAGCATCCTGCGGCATTCACTGATCTCTACGTGAACATGGTGGCCGCCGGTGAAGCGGGTGGTATTCTCGACACCATCCTCATGCGACTCGCGGTGTTCATGGAAAAGAACGACGCCCTCATCCGCAAGGTGAAGGGCGCCATGATTTATCCAAGCGTCATCATGAGCGTCGCGGCGATCGCGATCACCGTGTTGCTCGTGTTCGTGATTCCGACCTTCCAAACGATGTTCGCCAGCGCCGGCATCGCGCTGCCGCTGCCGACGCGAGTCGTCATCGGCATGTCGCACATTCTGAAGACGTATTGGTATGTCTTCATCGGCGTGATCGTCGGCGCGTTCTTTTCGATCCGGCGATTCTACGCCACGGCCAACGGCAAGCTCTCGATCGACCGCATGTTGCTCAAGGCGCCGGTGTTGGGTGACGTGCTGCGCAAGTCTGCCGTGTCGCGCTTCACTCGTACGCTCGGCACGCTGATCTCGTCGGGCGTCTCGATTCTCGATGGATTGGAGATCACGGCCAAGACGGCCGGCAATCGCGTCATTCAGGACGCGATTATGGAATCACGGAGCTCGATCGCCGGCGGTGAGACGATTGCGGCGCCGCTGAAGAAGTCGCAGGTCTTCCCGCCGATGGTGATCTCGATGATCGCGGTCGGTGAGCAGACCGGCGGTCTTGATGAGATGCTCTCGAAGATCGCTGACTTCTATGATGAAGAGGTCGATGCGGCGGTGTCGGGATTGCTCGCGCTCATGGAGCCGGTGATGATCGTATTCTTGGGTGTGATCGTCGGCGGTATGGTCGTGGCCATGTACCTCCCGATCTTCGACATGGTGAACGCGGCCGGAGCATAACGCTGGTCGCGATTCATGAACGAAGGGCCCCGCGCAGGTGCGCGGGGCCCTTCGTTTCTAGGAGAGATCTCGACGACTTACCGCGCGGGCCGCTTCGACAGTGAGCTTGGCGCATTGAGGTTGGCGCCGTCATCGACACCGACGCCAAGCCGATCGACCAACTCACCACCCAGCCACCCGGTGACCAGGCTCAACCCCGCTCCGACGACCATGAACGAAATCGCTGCGACCGACGGGTTGCCCGGATCGGGTCGGCGCAGCCACCAGCTTACCACGAAGAGCGAAACGACAGCGACGTTGCCCAGGCCGTGCAAGACACCAAGTCGATTCGCGCGCGTGCCACTGGGAATCTTGGACCAGTCGATCACCCCAAACAAGGCGGCGCACAATCCGCCGATGATCCCCGCCGCA
>DASYSU010000010.1:0-4734 GCA_036002925.1 Gemmatimonadaceae bacterium
AAGGTGGTGACCGATTATCTGCGCCAAGCCGGGGTGCAAGAGTACTTGGACCAGCTCGGATTCCAGCTCGTCGGCTACGGCTGCACGACATGCATCGGGAACTCGGGACCGCTACCGGATCCGATCGCCCAGGCGATCGAGAGCAACAAGCTCGTCACCGCCGCGGTGCTCTCGGGCAATCGCAATTTCGAAGGGCGCGTCAACCCGCTCACGCGGTTCAACTACCTCGCGTCGCCGCCGCTGGTCGTCGCCTACGCGCTCGCCGGCCGCATGGATCTCGATCTCACGCGCGAGCCGCTCGGCGTGGGGAAAGATGGTCCGGTCTTCCTGCGCGACATCTGGCCGACGCCGCAAGAGGTGAGCGACGAGGTCCTTCGCAGCGTGAAGAGTGAATTCTTCAAGAAACAATACGCCGACGTGTTCAACGGCGACGAACAGTGGCAATCGCTCGACGTGCCGAGCGGTGAAACGTACGCGTGGGATCCTCAATCGACGTACGTGAAGAACCCGCCGTACTTCGAGGGCATGACCATGGAGCCGCCGGGCGTTCAGCCCATCACCGGTGCGCGGGCATTGGCTGTCCTCGGTGACTCGATCACCACGGACCACATCTCGCCCGCCGGAAACATTCCGGCGTCGAGCCCCGCGGGCAAATGGCTCGTCGCGCACGGCGTGGAGAAAAAGGATTTCAACTCGTACGGCGCCCGCCGCGGCAATCACGAGGTGATGATGCGCGGGACGTTCGCCAACATCCGCTTGCGGAACGAGATGGCGCCGGGGACAGAAGGCGGGTGGACGACGACCGAGCCCGGTGGCGCGCCGACGTCGATCTACGACGCCGCAATGGCATATCAGAAGAGTAGCACACCCCTCGTCATCATCGCCGGCAAGGAGTACGGCACCGGCTCGTCGCGCGACTGGGCGGCGAAGGGGACCGTGCTCCTCGGTGTCCGCGCCGTGATCGCCGAGTCGTTCGAGCGCATCCATCGATCGAATCTGGTCGGGATGGGCGTGCTGCCATTAGAGTTCACGAATGACGCCACCAGACAGTCGCTCGGCTTGACGGGCTTCGAGACGTTTGACGTCGTGGGACTCGGCGCCGATCTCAGGCCGGGGGCGACGCTCACCGTGCGGGCGACCGCGAACGACGGCGCCGCGAAGGAGTTCAAGGTCCGTGCACGGATCGATACGCCGGAGGAAATGAACTACTACAAGAACGGCGGCATCCTTCCATACGTTTTGCGTCAGCTCGTGGGTAGACGCTAGCGGGTCTTCTGCCGGCGGGCGGGCGCAGGGCTCCCGTCCGCCGGCAGCGCGAAGGCCACGTACGTTCCACCTGATGGTGCGTCGTTCTTACCGCCGCCGCAGGCGATGACGATGTACTCGCGACCGTTCACCATGTAGACGGACGGCGTTGCATTCCCGGCCGCGGGGAGCGTCGTCTCCCAGAGCAATGCGCCGGTACGCTTGTCGAACACGTGGAACTTGTTGTCGTAGGTGGTCGCGCCGATGATGAGCAATCCGTTCGCTGTCACAATCGCGCCGCCGTAATTGTCGGTGCCGGTGTTCTTGACTCCCTGCGTGACGAGCTTGGGGTATTCGCCGAACGGAATCGTCCACCGAATTGCGCCGACATTCAAATCGATCGCGTTGAGGGTGCCCCAGGGCGGGGTGATCGGCGGATACCCATCGGGGTCGAGGAAGATCTTGAGTCCGGTGCTCCGGTACTTGAGGTAGTTCGGATTGCTCCCCGCTGTCTCCGCGACGTCGTGCCCCGTGATGAGGAAATTCACGAGGTCGTTGACCGCGCCGTTGTCGAGCGTCGTCGCGAAGCCAGGCATGAACCCCGTGCCTTGTCGAATGACTTGCGCTAGCTGCTCGCGCGTCCTCCGGGTACCGATCCCGACGAGGCTCGGTGTCGTCGGCGACCCCTTGAGATCATCGCCGTGGCAGCTGGCACAATTGGAGCCGTACAACGACTTATCGTTCCGTGGTACCAGCTTGTGCATCCACGGCATCTCATTAGCGTTTACATATAAGAGCCCGGTCTCGGGATCAAACGCCGGCCCGCCCCACTCGCCGCCGCCGTCGACACCGGGGAAAATGATCGTCCCCTGAAGGTTGGGCGGGTCGTACATCCCGCTCGTCTTGTATTCCCGGAACGTCTTGAGCACCGCCGCGTGCGCCTCGGGCGTGCGCGTCGTCAACATGTCTTCGGTCAGCGTCTGTCGGGTGAACGGCGGCGGCTTGACGGGATACGGTTGCGTGGTCGCTGCCTGCTCACCGTCGAGCGTCGATGCGGGGACGTTACGGTACTCGATCGGGAAGAGCGGCTTTCCCGTCTCACGCTCGAACAGGTAGACGTAGCCGGTCTTCGTGATCTGCGCGACGGCGTCGACCGGCCGGCCTGCTCGCGTCACCGTCACCAACACCGGGGCGGCTGGGAAATCCCAATCCCACAGGTCGTGTTTGACGCCTTGAAAATGCCAAATGCGCTTGCCTGTGCGCGCGTCGAGGGCGAGCACCGTGTTCGCGAACAGGTCGTCGCCGATGCGGTTGGAGCCGTAGAAGTCGAACGACGCCGAGCCGGTCGCTGCGAACACGATCGCGCGTTTGGGGTCGACCGTCACGCCCGCCCACGCGTTCGCGCCACCGTTGACCTTGTACGCGTCGGGCGGCCACGTCTCATAGCCGAATTCGCCCGGATGCGGAATCGTGTGAAAGATCCAACGCAACGCACCGGTCTTGAGGTCGTAGGCGCGGATGTCACCGGGCGAACCGGGAAGCGTCTCGCTCACCGTGCTCCCGACGATGAGCATATCCTCGAACACCACGCCAGGCGTGCTGGCGCTGACCGTGACACCAGCAACGGGGCGACCCAATCCCTCGCGCATGTCAACCGCGCCATCGACGCCGAACGATCGAATGGGCTGGCCGGTTTTCTTGTCGAGCGCCCACAGCATGTTGCGATATGTGAATAGCACGCGGTCGCCGGTGACGACGACGCCACGATGACGAAATCGACTCGCCGGCGGCTTGCCCGAGTTGGGATCGAATGTCCAGAGCTCCTTTCCCGTTGCAGCGTCGAGTGCGAACACGTGCAGCTTGGGCGTGGTCGCGTACAGCACGCCGTCGACGATGATCGGATTCGCCTGCATCTCCGAGCCTGGAAACTCGTCGTGCGTCTCGTACGTCCACGCCACCTGGAGGCGAGCGACGTTCGACGGCGCGATCTGATCGAGCGTCGAGTAGTGCGTGTGATCGGTGGTGCCGCCATACACTGGCCAGTCGGCCGACTTTCCCTGCGCTGACAGGAGTGCCGGAACGGCAAGGAGCAATGTTGAAAGATGAGGACGCATTAATCGGTGACCGTCAGCGTTGTCGGCGCGTTGTCGGCGCGTTGTGCGGCCGATGGCAGCGAGTATACGCGACACGATGGGTCGCTGCCAGCAACCCAATGGCGGTTTATCCGTTCGTGTCCGTTCAATCCGTTCAATCGTTTCATCAAGTCGTTGCGGACAGGGCGGCGCGACGGAGCTTCATTGCATGACGGTCTCTCGCGGACCGCCGCTCGGGAAGCCATAACAATTGGTGGAGCGATTGAACGGACGAAAACGGATTTGAACGGATGACTGCTCACTGCATCATCGATCGTTCTCCGCCAATTCTATTGAACGATGATTGGACGTCTGCTTGGGAATGCCTGACAAGAAAGAGGCGGCGTGCATCTCTGCACGCCGCCTCTTTCTTCCCGCCCCCGAGAACTACCAGCCCGTCTTCTTTGTAATGTCGACGTTGTTACCGATCACCGCGCCGAGGATACCGCCGGCTGCCGCGCCGATGACGGCACCCTTGATCTTGTCGCGGCTCGACACCGAGCCGAGCACCGCACCAGCCGCCGCTCCGATCGCCGCGTCACGTCCCGCATGCTTCTCGACACGGGTCGGCGGCTCGGGCGCCGGATAGTAGCCGCCACCACCACTGCTGGCGCGCGAACTTCCGCTCGAGCGACGCGTGGTCGACGTCCGGCGGACAGGAGCGCTGTACACCGGTTGTCGTGCGACGGCTTGATAATTCTGAGGCTGCGCAGCCATGCCCGCTTCGGTCGGCGACATGAACTGCTGCGGATTGTATGGCTGGCTTTGCGACGCCAACGCGAGGTCGCTCTTGAGAGCGTCATCGAGCGCAGGTGTGCTGTTCCGTCCACACGCTACAGCCAAGGCCGCTGCCGGAACCAGAACCGCCCATCTCATTGTTCGCATCGCAAATCTCCGTCAAAGGGCATCGTACCATTCGCCAGTAGTAGTAGGCACGTGCCGTTCCCCCGGTTAACCTCGCGTTTCTCAGTTTCCGGAACTGATGCGTCCACTTCGGTGAACGGTCAGTGTCCTCATACCGAGATGGTAAAGCGCGTTGCGCGGACATTGCATCACCGACCCATACCCGCCATCTTGCCGCCTTACCTTTACTGAGGTACATCGCATGAGCACGCTGGTCACCGCGCGCCCTGTTCGACTTTTCACATTGCTGGCGCTCACCGCGGCGCCGCGACTCTTTGCGCAGCAACCGCAGCCCGGCTCGGCGGCAACTGCGCCGGAGGTCGGACAAGCTGCGCCCGAGTTTTCGCTGGCCGGGGCGACGCGGTTCGGGCTTCTCAAGGAGCCGGTCAAGCTCTCCGACTACCGTGGACAGACGGTGGTGCTCGCGTTCTTTCCCAAAGCGCGGACCAAAGGC
>DASYSU010000011.1:0-3661 GCA_036002925.1 Gemmatimonadaceae bacterium
GAGTGAGCAACCGGCGGCTGTAGGCGCGGAATCCGTTCGTCGTATCGGTGTAGTGTTCCCCCGCGGCGAGGCTGATCAGCGGCGCATGGAGGAATTGAACGGCGAGGCTCCGGCTGAGCGGCGTGTTGATTCCCTCTCCGCCGGGAATGTATCGAGAGCCTTGAATGTGATCGTACCCGGCGTCGAGCAACGCGATGAACCGCGGGATGGCGCTCACATCGTCCTTACCGTTCCCGTCGATCACGACGAGTCCCTCATAGTGTTCGGCGAGCGTGAAGGCGATCACCATCCGCATCTGCGCGCTCAGACGGCCCCTGTCTCGCTTGACCAGCAGCGCCCGCAAGCGGAATTCGCCCAACGTGTCGGGCTCGAGCGATCCGTCGGTGCTGCCGCCGTCGGCGACGACGATATCGATCTGGTCCGCGAGCGGTGCCATCGCGGCGAGTTGCGAGCGAATCCGTTCACCCTCGTTGATCGCGAAGACGGCAACGCAATAACGAGTCTTCTTCGGGCCGAACACGTGCCGTTCGTGCGCCGGCACGCCTGGCCGCGCCGCGATCGCTTCCATCATCCCGTAACGACGTTGCGGCGCTCTTCTCGCAGCAAGACGGAGCTCGTGTGCTCTTCGCGAACGTAGTAGGCCGGACGATCGCGCATGCGGCGCGACAAGCCGCCGACGTATTCGCCGACGAACGCGAGCATGATCGACAGCACGAGGAACGCGACCGCGTCGTGCATCTGGCCACTCTGCGCGGCAACGACGATCGTGTTGAAGATCGCGATCACGACGCCTATCCAGAGGACCGTGCGCAGCGGGTGCGTGGTGTGATCCATCACCAGCGCGCGCGCCAGGTTCACGGCTTCGCCTTTGGGACGCACGGTTGGCTCGCCCGTCCGATTGATTGGTGCGTACGGCAGCGCCTCTTTGCTGAAGCCGATGTACGACGTGAGAAGCCGCAGGTATTGGTCGGGATCGCGAATTTGCGTGATCGCGTTGACGACCTGGCGACTCATGCAACGAAACTGCGTCGAGTCCTTCGGGATTGCCGCTTTGACGACGGAGTTGATGTACCAATAGAAGAGCTTCGCGCCGGCTCGATACCACAGCGGTTCGGTCCTGCGATGGAGCCGCAATCCGTAGACGATGTCGGCCTCACCCCGCACGCGCTCGAAGAACTCCGGGATGAGCGACGGAGGATCCATGTTCGGCAGCATCACGATCACGTAGTCGCCAATCGCAACGTCGAGGCCCGCGGCGATCGCCGTCTCCTCGCCGAAATGGCGCGACAGCCGGAGAAACCGCACGAAGTCGTAACGCTCGAGTAGCGCCCGCACGGCGGCAACGGTGTCCGGGGACACGCCGTCGTCGACGAGAATGATCTCGTAGTGCGTGACGAGGTCGCGCAGCACGGCGACCGTCTCCTCCACGAAGGCGACGACCGTCGCCTTCGTATCACGCTCGAGCGGCGCGACGATGGAGATAAGTGATTCGTTCATGCGCGAGCACCCACGGCTTCGGCACCAACCTGCAGAAGTTTCCGCAACGATTCCTCGACGTCGTACACGCTGTCGATCTTGGCGCCCAACACCGTGACGCACGCCGGATGTTCGGCGCTCCGTCGCAGCAAAATTGGCCGGCTATCGTCCTGCTCGCTCCGAGGCATCACCGTCTTCACTTCCCACAGTGAGTCGACATAGCGGGTGCCGCGCATCGATGGCAAGTAGCGCGTCGCATCGCGCGCCATGTGAACGAAGCGCGATGCGCGGTCAGTGAGAAGCGGGTCGCCGTCGTAAATCGGTGCGCCGGCCGAGTCCTGCCAGCTGCAGTGGGGCGTGTAGCGCACATGGCTCAGCGTGAACAGACCGCGCGACGGATATGGCATGAGTGAGAAGAACGGACCGTCCATCACTGTGACCGCGGCCCCTTCGAGCTCGACCGGCGGCTCGACGAGTGCCATCTCGGTGAGCTCGTGCTTCATCGGAATGGGCGACGCGTGTGAATCCACGAGCAAACGATTCAATCGTGAGTAGGTGCAGTTGAGCACCAAGTCGGCGTCGACGCGGGATTCATCGCCGTCGTGCTCGAGTGTGATCACCGCGCGACCGTCACCACGAGTCGCAATTCGTCTGGCCTCGGTATCGAGCGCGACGTCGACGCCGGCCTCCGTGAGCTCGCGCGTCATCCGCCGCCGAAGCTTCGCCGCGTCGAAGGCGCATTCTTGCACCTCGAACACCGAGTCGATCCGGTCGGCGTCGAACAGCTTCTTCGCGTGCCCCGGCGCCGGCGAAAGCGGCGCTCCGATGCGACGACAGAACTCGGCGAACTGCGCCGCTGTGATCTTCGACATCCGCCGTCCGATCGCGTAATAGTGCGGAAACGAGCGGTCGACGCAGTCCGCATACTCGTCGACGAACCGCGCATAGTTGAGCCGCGACCGGAGCGACGTCAGAATGCTTCGCGGGTAGTGATACCCATTGTGCACTCGGGCCTGATTGCGAAGCGACGCGCGGGCGAGCAGCTCGCTCTCGCGCTCCACCACGAGCACCCGCTTTCCGAGCTCGCCGAGCATGAGGGCGAGACGCGCACCGTAGAAACCGCCGCCCACGACGACAGCGTCGAGCTCGGTCATCGTTTCCCTGTCATTCTGAGGCGCGAAGCGACGAAGAATCTGCTGTTCCGGCACGGGTGGTGGTCGGGTACTGGGCGGCAACTACTGAGGGGACGACAGCTTTCCAACGCCCGTAACGGACGCGCCCTGGATGCCGCTCAATGAAACCCCAGGCGCACTATTATTGAAGGCTGACGCCACGGACTCCACGCACCGACCGCCATGCCACAGACTGATCTCGATCTCCTTTGCATCAATACGATTCGCACGCTGGCCATGGACGCGGTGCAGAAAGCCGAATCCGGGCATCCGGGTACGCCGATGGCGCTCGCGCCGCTCGGCTATGTGCTCTTCACGCGCATCATGCGGCACGACCCATCCGATCCGAGTTGGCCAAATCGCGATCGCTTCGTGCTGTCGTGCGGCCATGCGTCGATGCTGCTCTACAGTTGCCTTTTCCTGACCGGCTACGACCTCACGCTCGACGACATCAAGCAATTCCGTCAATGGGAGAGCCGGACGCCGGGCCACCCGGAATACGGCTACACCCCCGGCGTCGAGACGACGACTGGCCCATTGGGCCAGGGTGTCGCCAACGCAGTCGGAATGGCGGTTGCGGAGGCACACCTCGCCGCCACGTTCAACAAGCCGCAGCACGCCATCGTCGACCACTACACCTACTTCATATGTAGCGATGGCGATCTCATGGAAGGGATCTCGCACGAGGCGGCATCCTTCGCCGGACACTTCAAGCTCGGAAAGCTGATCGGCTTCTACGACGACAACCACATCACGATCGACGGCTCGACGGACCTCACGTTTACGGACGACACGGCAAAGCGATTCGAAGGATATGGATGGCAGGTGCTGCACATCCACGACGTGAATGATCTCGATCAAATCGAGGGAGCGATTGCCGAGGCGCAGTCGGAGACCGAACGTCCGACGCTGGTGATCACGCGGACGCACATCGGATTCGGCAGCCCAAAGCAAGACAGCGAAAAAGCCCACGGCGAGGCGCTCGGCGCCGAGAACGTGTTGATAACGAAGAA
>DASYSU010000012.1:0-4821 GCA_036002925.1 Gemmatimonadaceae bacterium
TGGGCCAACGCCTCGATTTTCTATTTCGTCGGCAGCGATCGTCAGCTCTACTTCTCGACGGACGCCGGCGCGAGCTGGACGCAGACCACCAGTCCGCAACAGGATCCGAACCGCGAGCTGTTCGTCCGCGTCGCGCGAGGACTCGATCAGGACCCGACCCATCTCGATCTCTACTTCGGCAACGGAACCGATCTGTATCGCCAAGCGGTGACGGTTGCTGTTCCGGGAGGCTCGAACGCGTGGAACTTCCTGGCTCTTGACCATTCGGACCCCGCCGATGTCGCCTTTTCGCCTGGCTACGAGACTCCCATCATGCTCGCGACCGATGGCGGCGTACATCTCACTCCCGACAACGGCGCGACGTGGAAGTTGACGGGAAGCGGGTACGGCGGATTTACCGCGCTTCAAATCGGCGAAGTAACCGGCCGGTTCGTCGCTGCGAGTCCGTCGCATCTCGACTTGTTCTACGGGACGCAAGACAATGGTTTTCATGCGTCGCTCGACGGCGGTCACTCGTGGGGAGCTACGCTAGGCAGTGAAGGCGCTTTCATTAGCGCCGACGCCGCAAGTCCCGCGCACGTTGCTTCGCCCGTCGCTCTTCGGAATTGTCACACCGGTGGCTGCAGCTTTCTCCTGGCAAAGCCGACGTTCGACAGCACGTCGCCCTTTCCCAACGCGCCCGACGGCAATCCGCAGAATGCCGACGATCCGCCGTTCCAGATCGTCGGAGACGCGTATATCCAAGACGTTCCGGCGACCGGCTCACCCCTCGCTTTCAATTTCTCTCTTACAACAACGCTAGGAGCGGCGTGGAGCTCGTCCTTCTCGCTTCCGTTTCAGCCACAGGGACGCGTTCAGTTCGCGGGGAGCCTTGCCAACCCGGTCATCTACACCGGTGTGAAACGGTCCGGCTCGACCATCGGCCTGTATAGCGCGCAAAACATCGCGGGCCAGGCGACCGTTCGCCCCGCGGACAGCACGGGACTTGGGTCAATCGGCCTGCTCCTCACCGCGCAAGCGCGCTACGCAGTGTTCGGCGTCGACCCGGCCGATCCGAATCATCTGCTTGCCGCCGACGTCGGCGACAGCACCATGAAGGCTTCGTCGGACGGCGGATTGAGTTGGTTCGCGCTGCCGGCGCTCACCAGAGCCGTCACCGATACCGGCCGCTTTCTCGCCGCGAAAGATGTCGCGTCGTTCGCCACCGCCATCGCCTGGGACCCGACCAACTCGTGCCACATCCTGATCGGGACGATGCAGAACGGCGTCATCCGGTCTGCCGATGGAGGACGCACGTGGCGTCGCGTCGCCGGCTCCGCGGTCGTCCCGTACGTCAGCTCGTTCTTCTTCCCGCCGACCGGCTCCATTTGGATGTCCGCCTATGGGCGCGGCCTCTGGACGCTCAACGTGGATCGCCGTCCACCCAAAGGCGGCCGATGCGCGTTCCCGCGTCCGGGAGGGCCCCGGCTTCCTGACACGCTGATCGTGGTGCCGGTTGGCGCCGTTCAAGCGCGCGTGTTCTCGGGTCTGAGCGACACGCTCGTCTGTTCGACGTGCACCGTCCTCACGGTGCGCAACGGACGAATCACCGACGTCATCACCGACGGCGCTCGCGTGAACGCGGTGGCGATCAGTTCCGGGATGGTCGAAGCGCGCGACCGAACGGGTAAGGAAGTTTCGCTCGCCGTACCAAACTCATATGCCTCGAGTGAGAGCGAACGGCTTCGCCGACTCGCCGGTGGTCGGCTCGCTGCGGGGCGCCGAGTTCGAGCCGTGGTGCTGCGCGGCGACCAACTTGTCGCGCTGGTTCTTGCCCGAGACGCGATACCGTTGCCGCCGTCGCGCGCGCCGCTGCTCTATGTGTCGAGCGCCGGTCGTTCGCGTGTTCCGTCTGTCGCCTTAGTCGGGGATTCGATCAACGTGTTCGGCTATGGCTTCCTGGCTGGAGTTGGTGCGAGCGGCGTCGATGTGGTCGTCGGTGCGGACACGGTGGCGCGCGGGATTCGAGTCGGCGGCGACGGAACGTTCTCCGTTCGGCTCAGCCTGTCGCGCGCACCGGGACTGCTCGTCATCGCGGCAATCCAGCGCGATGGCAAGCGCCTGACGGTTGAACGGAGCGACATCGACATTGTTGCGCGTGACGGACTGAGATAACGTCGGTTTCCCGTTCGCTGGATTGAAAAGCATATTGTTCTCATGAGCACAAGGCGGCGCACGCGATCGCTTGGTTGAAGAATCCAGAGTCGCACGACTATCCGGCGGCGGCCTGCCGCTCCTTCCGCTGAGTAACGCGCACGTCAAAGCCGACGAAAAGAAGATTGTCGCCCGCGACGCCTTGTCGCCGCTCCTCCTCGTGCGCGATCCCGCGGATGGTCGCGTCATCATTGCCGACGGGTACCACCGCCTGTGTGCGGTCTACGCGTTCGACGAGGACGTCGTCGTCCCGTGCAAGATCGTCTGAAGTTTGTCCCCCCCCCGATGTCGGAATTCGGTCTCGTTTTTCGTATGTCGTAAAGGCCTCGGTCAGGCCGAAACACGTCCCTTTCACCTAATCAGGAGCGCTATGACTACGAGCAAGAAAAACGAGACCATTCGTATCGAGCTGACTTCGGCGCAGAGCGAACAAATCAAGGCCGAAACCGGCAGATCTGTCACCACCATCGAGCTCACGCTTCAAGAGCTCGAAGCGCGTATCACGCCGTTCGGTAGTTTCACCCGGCTCGCTGGGAACCACAACGAAACGCTGCTAGCCGAATAACAAGCCGTCGCGGCTGTCGCGCCGCAAACCCCGTCGCCCTATTCAGGAGAGCCCATGACCACGACCAAGAAAAGCGACACCATCCGCATCGAGTTGACTCCGGAGCAAAGCGAAAAGATCCAGGTGGAGACCGGTAGAACGGTCACGACCATCGAGCTCACGCTCCAAGAGTTGGAGTCGCGCCTCACCCCATTTCACATGATCGCCGCGAATCACAACGAGACGTTGCTCGCCGAATAGGGCGTGTCAGAGTTCTGTGTGTGAGGTCGTGACCACTGGGCTACGGCTTCTTGGGAACCGCGCCCGGCTTGAACAGATCCGACAGATCGTTGGCGTTGACCGCGTCGCCGAGCAGTGGCCCGACGCGGAAGATCTCCTGCATCGTGCGCAAATCGGACGAGTGCGTGTAGAAGACCGGGCTCGCGTACGGGAAGCCGCCAACGTTCGCGTGAGCGCGGGGAGAGATCACGATCTCGCCAATGGTGTGATTGAAGTCGTCGGCATTGTCACCGGCAACGCCGTCCTGCTCCGACTCATCGAACCAGATGATGATCGCGCCGTGGTTCTTGTACGCGTTCGAGGCCATGATGGCGGGGATGATCTGCGCGAGAAAGTCGTCGCCCTGTTTGATCTTCGCCGCGTCGCCGGTCAGGCCCCTGTAACCGCCGGCGAGAGCGGTGTGCATGTCGTTGAACTGGTTGGGCGTGATCCAGTTGTAGTCCGCCACGGCATCATTGGCGAGATCGTCGAACAGCTGCTGAAGCGGCGCGTAATTCGATGAGAGTGGATTCGAGGGAGTCGGATCATTGCCGCCGTTGGTATCCGTGAAGAAGACCATCGGATTGTGTTTGGCGGCATAGTTGAATTGAGCGGCGAGATTGAAATCGTTGAAGTAGTCGACGGCGAAGTTTCCGGCGAAGCTGAGAAGCGGAACCGTCCATTGATCCTGTGGAAGCGGCACGTTGGTGAGCTGCCCGGCGCCGTTTCCCGCGAGGTCGATGTCTTCCTGGTACGAGCGCCACGTCCGTCCGGCCGCTGTGAGCAACGCGCTCAAATGCTGGTCGGTGTCCTGGTTGGTCGCGCCTTTCGGCGAGAACGGATCGTTGTCATTGAGCACGCCAAAATTGGTGCCCGCTTCCGCCCAGATGTAATTGGGTTCGGACGGATGAATGTGCGGATTGTTTCCGCCGGGCGTGGCCAGAACGCTGCGGTAGTTCGCGGCGTACGCGACCTGTTCACTGATATGGACGATTGAGCCATCGATGATGGCGAACGCCGTTCCGCCAACGAGACTATTGATGAACGGCGCGCTCGGATTCTGGAAGATCTGCTGGATCGAGCCGGTGAATTGATTCGCCGGTTGGGTCCAGTTGTGATTCTCCATCGCGATCACGAAAACGGTCTTGATCTGTTGTGCGTTCGCGCTCGTGTTGCCCACGCTGGCGATCAGGGCGAACGTGCCGAGCGCGCCAACCCACTTGACATGCGACATTGATTGCTCCGGGATGAACGGGAAGAGAACAGCGAATGGAGATCAGGGGCGTCGGCGCGCCCTCAGGACCATTCGACCCCGGACAATCGTTCATTCAGTTTCCGTTTAGCACGCGCGTTCGGTCACGGTTCTGAAACGACGGCGCGGCGGACGCGCGGTTGCGCTCAACAAGAATACGCGTATTCTCCGCACCGCATCGTTTCACTGTCGAACCCAAGCGAACACAAGGAGACGTCCGTGCTCTTCCATATCACGCAAAAGCACACCCCGGAAACCTGTCCGAAGAACGAAGGAGGCTCCAACTCGCTCTTCAATCCCGACGTGAAAGGACTCAAGCTGATCGGTCGCTACGGCGCAAACGCCGAGCACACGCTGTTCTTCATCGTGGAGACGGACGACGTCAACGCGCTCCACAAATTTCTCTGGCCCGGTTTCGAGCGGTGCACGAGCACGATCACGCCCGTCAGCGAGGTGCCGGTCCCAAAGGATTAAGCGCCATTCTGATGAGGAGGCATTGCTGCTCGACGCTGCTCTGCCGAACGACGCGAAAGCCCTAACGACGCGAAAGCCC
>DASYSU010000013.1:0-17443 GCA_036002925.1 Gemmatimonadaceae bacterium
GCTTAGGCACGTTCCCGGTGTCCTTCCAGCCGCGAAATGGCTCCGGTACACCGTCGCGGTCGAGCACCTGGAAATGAAACCCGTGCAGGTGAAATGGGTGGTCCATACCAACGACGTTCTGGATGGTCCAGATCTCCGTCGTGCCCAAGCGCGCGCGAATATCGACTCGGCGCATATCCATCTGCTTGCCGTCGATGAGTCCCTGCGACATCACGATGACGCGGTGCACGCGCACGTGCGTGGTATCGAGCGGGGGAATCGGGCGCAGCGTCGTCGGAATCTCGAGCGGGGTTGTCGCGGAATCGTCCGAATATCGAAGCGATAGAATTCGCAGCGTCCGGTTCCAGTCCGCAGGCCGCGTTTGCGGCATGTATCGGTCGTACGGCAAGTCCTCGAGCACTGTCGTGTCACCGGGTGCGCCCGTGCCGCGCACGAGAACCTCGTCGCGCTCGCTGTTCGCCATCAGAATGTCCGGCACTTCGACAGGATGCTCGAACAGCCCACCGTCGGTGCCCACGTGAACCAACCGCTGCCCTCCGCCGAGCGCGAGTCGATAAACGCGGGATACCGAAGCGTTGATGATTCGCCACCGTTGCACTTCGCCGCGCCGGATGGGGATCGTCGGCATCGCCTGGCCATTCACGAGCATCACGTTCCCTTCGCGGCCGTTCTCGAGGTCGACGCCTGCTTCGAGCGATGTCGAGTTGGGAAATACGATCTGACCCTGAGAATCGAAGCGATTGTCGGAGAGAATCAGCAGCTTCTCTGGAATCCCCTTGGCAACGAGCGGATCGTTCGGAGCGTGGACGATGATGCCGCCGTACAATCCCATGGCGACCTGGAATCCGGTGCGTCGATCCGGATGCGGGTGATACCAGTAGGTACCCGCGGAGCCGGCGGCCAGGCGGAATCTGTAGTCGTGCGCCGTCCCGGGCGCGATCGGCACAAAGGGACTGCCGTCCGCGTCGGCGGGGATATGGAAGCCGTGCCAATGGACCGTGGTCGGCTCTGAAAGTTTGTTTCGGAAATGGATGATGACGCTGTCGCCTTCGTGCAGATCGAGCGTGGGTCCGGGCACGGTACCGTTGTACGCGAGCACGCTCACGAGCGGTCCGCCGGGCCTCAGCTGAATCCGCGCCGGCGCCGCGGTCAACGTCACTTCGACCACGCCTGGATGGGTCGACGTGTTGCGGAGCAGCGGTGGTTGTCGAAGGAGTTCCGGCGCACGCGTAGCTCGCGCGCGGTCTGCACGGACTGCCGACGTGGCGCTCCACCCGAACAGGGGAACGGCGAGAATAACTGGGATTGCCGCGATGAGCCGCGGTATGGCGGGACGGCTGGACAGCACAATCGGTTTGTTGGGGTGCGAAAAGATAGTGAGACGCACCGGAAAGTCCAGATCAGCTCCAGGACAGCGTCGTCACCGAATCGGCCGGGAGCGACAGCTCCGTGGCATCGCCACCGAGTATGAGCTTCTGGCTCGCGGCGGCGTTGCCGGCGTTGGTCAGGACCGCCACCCGCGTTCCATCAGGGTTCTCGAACGCGACGTGCGATACCGGACTCCCGCTCGGCCCGCCAGTTGACTCGATGACCCGTGCACCACGCCGCACGTGTCGCGAGTAGTGCGCGAACGCCCAGTACTGGCCGCTTCGCGTCACCGCTTTCGTCTTGCTGTCGATCGTCACGACACCGCCACAAGGAAACGGCCCGATGTTCGGCTTCCCGTTCTCGTCGAGGGCGAGATTCCACGCGATGATGCACCGCGCCCAGTTGCGCATGATCCCAGCGTATTGCGAGCTCCACTTCGACCAGTCGGTGAGGTATTTCGGATCGGTGATGTCTGGGCCGCCTTCGGTCCAGTAGGCGTGCTTGTCGGGATACGCATCGTGGACGCGCGTCATCTCGCCCGGCGTGCCGAGGTAACCGTGCCAAGCGAACCCGTCGGCGAAGCGTCGCACGGCGTCGTCCTGCATCATGGCGAGCGCGCGACCCCAGAGATTGTAGTTGTGATCGATCAGCCAGATTTGCGTGCGGAGCCCGGCCTTCACGAATGCGGGACCCAGGAACTCGCCGACGAATTGCACCTCGATCTCCTGCGGCCAGGTGCATTGCGGCATTCGACCGTCCTGGTCGGTATCCACTTCGTTCTGCGACGTCACGGCATCCACGCGTACTCCTTCGGCCGCGTACGCTTCGACGAATCGCGTGAGGTAGTTCGCGTACTGACCCAGATAGCGGCGTCGAATCGTGCCGCCCAGCAGCGAGTTATTGTCCTTCATCCAACCCGGCGGACTCCAAGGCGAGGAGAGCAGGAAGAGATCCGGGTTCACCTTGCGTGCTTCCCGGAGCATCGGAAGGATCCATTGGCGATCGTGCGCGATCGAGAACTTCGTCAGCTCGGGGTCGGGTGTGGGACTGTCGTCGTAGCTGTATGCCTTGGTCGAATAATCACTCGATCCAACGCAGGTCCGTCCGACAGACAGGTTCATCTCCGTCGGGTGAAACAGGTCGTGGAAGAGCGACGCCCGCGCGTCGGGCGCGAGCTGGTTGAACATGTACGTCGCGGCGTCGGTGAACGCACCGCCGAAGCCGAGCACTTCCTGCTTCTTACGCTGCGGGTCGAGCACGATGTCATTCGCTGAGCGCGTCGCGCCGGCGCGCCATGAAAGCTCGGGTCGGGTCACATGACGTTCGGCGCCGGTCGTTTGCCACACACGGATCGGGCCCGAGGAGACTGTCGCCGCAAGTCGCGCTGCTGTCGTAAGCGGTGACGAGTACAGCGCGGCCGCACCGACGCCGGAGGCGCTTGACGTGAGGAAGTGACGGCGGCTGACGTCTACCGCGCAAGCATCTAATAGGTTGCGGAAGTCGGTCATGAGTCTGGGGCTGGACTGTCGCGAACCTATCACGATTTGTTGCCTGTGCCAAACGAAACTGACGATAGTGAGGCCTGATTGACGGACCGCCACGTCTGGTGATAAGGAGCAGGCGACGGCATGTTGATCCCGTGACGACACCGCGTTCCCTCGCTCGTTGCGCCGCGACGATACTTCCATGCTGCACGATGTTCTGCTGCGTCGTCGCGTCGAACGCGCGAGCGCAGCAACTCGGCGATATAGTCGACGTCGGAGAGGAATTTAGAAGACCCGAACAGACGTTCTTCGTCGCGAGCCACCTCACGAAGTTCGATGAGGCCACTGGACGCGGCACGCTTCAGTGGGACCGCTACGTGCGCCAGCCGGGTCTCAACTTCAACAAGGTCGACGTCGGATTTGCGCGCGCCCCAGCTACCGAGTTTCCGGGAACGGAATATGATCGCGACCCGGCGCTGCCGTTCTCGATCTCGTTCGCAAGTCCGCGTACGCTTCGCCTGCGGTTGTCCACGCGGCAATTGTCGCTCGCGCAACTCTCCTCGGAACAATCGCTCATGCTCGCGGCTCCCGTTCCGGAGGACCACAGTTGGCGCGCCCAATCGACAGATAGCGCCGTGACATACACCTCGGCGTTCGGAAGCGTGCGGGTCACGCGCCAGCCCTGGTCGGTCGAGATTCGCGACGCGTCGGGACGACTACTCACGCGGACCCAGCGACTCGGCGAACCGGCGTCGTTTACGCCATACATCCCCTTCTCGTTCGTGCGCCGGACCCGCGATCTCGCGCGCCACGTCGCGGCCACGTTCGAGCTCGCGCCGGACGAAGGGATCTATGGCTTTGGCGAATCGTTCACGCGGTTGAACAAGCGCGGACAGCGGATCGTCGCATTCATCCGCGATGCCATGGGGGCGCAGAGCAAGCTGCAATACAAGGCCGTGCCGTTCTTCCTCAGCAGTCGCGGTTACGGGATGTTCGTGCATACGAGCGCGCCGGTCACCTTCGACATCGGCGCCGAGTTCGACGCACATCAAACGATCTACTCCGGCGACGAAGCTCTCGACCTGTTTGTCTTTCTGGGCCAGCCAAAGGATATCGTGTCGGAGTACACCGCCCTCACGGGGCGCAGCCCGGTGCCGCCTCTCTGGTCCTTTGGCTTGTGGATGAGCCGCATTACCTACAACTCCGAAGCACAAGTGCGCGACGTCGCCGCCAAGCTGCGACAATTCCGAATTCCCGCCGACGTGCTTCACCTCGACACCGGTTGGTTCGAGACGGAATGGCGCAGCGACTATCAGTTCTCGAAATCACGCTTTCCAGATCCGGCCAAGCTCATCACCGATCTCAGGCAGCAAGGCTTTCGCGTAAGCCTCTGGCAGTACACGTATTTCACGCCGAAGAATCCTCTGTGGTCGGAGCTCGTCGACCACGGATACGAGGTGCGCGACGAAAGCGGGCGAGCGCCCGCCGAGGATGCAGTACTCGATTTCAGTAGTCCCGAGGCGGTCGCGTGGTACCGAGCCAAGCTTGCACCCCTTCTTCGCTTGGGAGTTGGCGCGATCAAAGCCGACTTCGGTGAGAATGCTCCGGTCACAGGACTCTATCACTCCGGGCGCTCAGGCTGGTACGAGCACAACTTGTATCCAGTGCGCTACAACCAAGCGGTCTTCGACATCACGAAGGAAACGACAGGCGACGCGATCATCTGGGCGCGGAGCGCGTGGGCGGGAAGTCAGCGCTATCCGCTGCACTGGGGCGGAGATGCCGAGAACACGAATTCGGCAATGGCGGCCGAGCTGCGCGCCGGGCTGTCGTTCGGTCTGTCGGGCTTCACGTACTGGAGCCACGACGTCGGCGGGTTCGTGCAGCGTGCCCCGCGGGATCTCTACCGCCGTTGGCTCGCGTTCGGCGTGCTGACGTCGCACACGAGGACGCACGGCGCCCCGCCGCGCGAGCCGTGGGAATACGATTCCGCGTTCGTTGACGACTTCCGCCGGGCAGTGGAGCTCAAGTACACGCTGCTGCCGTATATCTACGCGCAAGCGAAAGAGTCGTCGGCGCGCGGGTGGCCCATGCTCCGGACCCTGTTCTTTGAATATCCTCAAGATCCGACGTCATGGCTGATCGACGACGAGTACCTGTTCGGGTCATCCCTGCTCGTCGCACCGCTGTTCGACGAGACGCTCAGTCGTCGCATGTATCTCCCGCCTGGGCGGTGGATGGATTATCAGAGCTCCCGATCGTATGAGGGCGGCAGGTGGTACGAGATCCCCGCGGGCCCGATTCCAATCGTGGTGCTCGTGCGCGACCACACCGTGCTGCCGCGCGCAGCGGTCGCCCAAAGCACGTCGCTGGTCGATTGGAAGCACATCGAGCTGCGGGAGTTCACGAGTGACGGCGCGCCGGCGACCGGCAGCGTGTCGTTGCCAAGCGAAAGCGTACATCAAATTCGCGTGATTGGCGGTCGGCTCGACGGGGATCCACTCGGCGGTAGAGTGGCGTGGCGGATCACCCGCGCGCCGATTGGGAAATGAACGCCGTCCGATACATTGAAGACGGCATGCCAAGCGACCGCCCTGACGAATCACTTCTGAACGCAAACCACCGACGGCACTACGAGGTCGTGTTCGCCAGGCTCGAGGACGCGCTTTCTCAGCTCGCCGAGCCGACCGCTCCGTTCAACGATGGCGAACCTCACGCGCTCACGATCGTGCATGATGATCTGCCGCGTGGATTCGCCGACGCAGCCGCGCCTCGGATCGCGCGGGCACGCCAGTTGATTCGCGCCGCGGCGACCCGTTGGGGACTGACGCCGCGCCAAGTCTCGCGGCGACGCGTGCTCCGCGCATCGCTCACGGCGCAGCTCATTCAGCTCGAGGAGAGTCGCGCCTCCGGCCTGCGCGGGTACGGAGCGGTCGGAGAGGGCGCGGCGGCGGAAGTCGATCCCGTCATCGCGGAGTTGCACCTGCTCGTCGCGGAGTTGCTCGCGCTCGTCAAGTCGTCGTCGTGACCCCACCTCATTCCACTCCCTCCGAGATGCCGACCATGAAGCCACTTTCTGCTCTTCGCGTAGGTCTCCTCTGTTCGATTGCAGCCACGACGTTGCACGGACAAGGTGCGCTGCGTCCGGAACCCAGCGGCCGCGGGTCGAGCGAGGTCCACCTCGGCGTTCCACAAAGCGACGCCAAGCCGCTCAGCATCAAACTCGATTACGGCCAGCCGCATTTGCGTGGCCGCACGCTTCACACCGATAGCCTCGTGCCTTACGACAAGCCGTGGCGCATGGGCGCGAATGAGAACACGACGTTGACCACCGAGGTCGACCTCGTTCTCGGCGGCGCGACGCTTCCGAAAGGCAGCTACGTCCTCTACACCATTCCGGGTCGGAACACGTGGAAGCTCGTCATCCAACGCAGCGTCGGGCAGCCGGCGATCGTGTACAGCGATAGCAACGACGTCGCACGGATCGACCTTCGGCATACAAACCTCACATCTCCGATCGAGAGCTTCACGATGTGGCTGATTCCGTCAACGACTCCGGGGCCAGGGCGTGGAGAACTGCGGCTTGCGTGGGGTACTGATCAACTTTCCGCGGACTGGTCTGTTAAGTAATCCTCATCGCGGCTCGAGCGCTGTCCGTCGAGGTGGTGTTGAATGGCGGTGAGGACGGCCGACGGCTCGATCGGTTTCAGGAGCACGGCATCGAAGCCCGCGTCTCGCAAATCGTATTGCTCGTGCATCATTGCTCGGCCGGTTATTGCAATGACCGGCGTAGCACGAAGCCGTGGGTCGTTTCTGATGCGCTTCAGAACCTGGATTCCGTCGAGATTGGGAAGTCCAATGTCCAACAGGATCACGCTTGGGCCGACGATGTTCGCGACGCGAAGCACCGCCGCGCCATCGCCCACCGTCACGACTTCGAGTCCCGCCTGGGAAAGGAACGTGCGATAAATCAGCCGCGAATCGTCGTCGTCTTCGACGAGTAGCACGCAATCGGCACGTCTGTCCGGGGCTCGGTCGGCAACGGTCACTTTTCGCAATGGTAGGGGTTGGCGCGAGAACGTCGCGAGAACGAACACGTTTTCACGAATTCACGATCGCATCGGTTTGTTCGCGCCGGGCTCGCTATTCGACGAGTTCCTTGGCAGTCGAATGCGCGGGAGCCGCTGACTGGCAGAGTCGCTCGAGCTCGGCGTCAGTCATCTGGGTCCAGTTGGCCGGAACCGGCGCGAGTCGGCGCTTTCCTCCGACGCCATCGAACGCCAGCCAACCGTTCAGCCACCGCTCGCCGAGTGGGACTCGATATTCTCGGTGCTTCCGGCGTTCGATGGCGACTGTATCGTCCGCGTCTCGCCGACGGCGTTCCACCAACTCCGGCTTCACCGTCCATACGTCCCAAGCGCGTCCAATGGTGTCGATGAATTTTCGATGCGGCATGTTGGTAACGGAGTTGAGTCTTCCCCGGGTTCCACCGTCCATCAATTGCAATCACGATGCCGACGCTGTTTCTAGGGAGTGAACTCACAAGTTATGAACTGAGAAACACTTGTACTGCCAGCGGTAGCGAAAGCCGTCAGGCGTCAGCTTGCTTGGCTTTAGCTGCAGGCTGCAGCGAAAGCTGTAGCTCAAACTGCTGACGGCTGATACCTGCCACTGATACCTGTCGTGCACGGGCTCGTCCTGGGAAGAGCCATGCGACGCCATGAGTAATTCCCAACCCGCAACGAACCAGCCAGATCGGAATCGGTTGATCTCCGCCGCGCTCGTCGTGCTCGCCATCGCGCCCTTCATCACGACGCTGGCCTTCCGCTTCGTGTACGACGACACAACAATCGTCCGCGGCAATCCGCAAATTCACGGATGGAGTTCGCTTCTTACGCTGTGGGCGAAGCCTTACTGGGGACCAGATGGTGGGGGAAGTCTCTCCGGATTGTACCGCCCGCTCTACATGTCGCTGATCGCGCTGGTCTGGAACGGCACCAACCACGCACCGATCTGGTTTCACCTCTGCGTCGTGATGCTTCATGCGCTGGCGACCTTGCTCCTGTTCCGCATGCTCGCGCGCGGTGTTTCGGTCACCGCAGCGACGATCGCGGCGGCGTGGTTTGCCGTACAACCGATCCACGTCGAAGCTGTCGCGAGCATCGCGAATGGATCTGAGATCGTCGTCATGTTGTTCACCGGTGCGCTCGCACTCCTGCTCGCTCGACACGCCGCAAATGACAGCGACCCGGGGTGGCGCCCGGCGGCACTCGCCGGCCTCCTCTACTTCGCTGCGTGCTCGACCAAGGAGTCCGGATTTGTCGCGCCACTGGTTGCCGGCTGCTTCGCGTGGGCTTGGTCGCGATCGGCTCCGAGAACTGTTCGCTTTGCCGATGTCCTGCGTCGTTGGCGACGAGTCGTTATCGCCTGCAGCATCGCCCTTGTCGTCGTGGTCCTGGCGCGCATCGCGATTCTGGGGGCGTTCGCACCGAAGACCATGGTGTCGCCGGGCCTCGATGACCTCTCTCCGATGCAGCGGATCTGGGCGATGCTGTCGCTCGGGCCTCTCGTCGCGCGATTGCTGTTCTGGCCGACGCAGCTCAACCCGCATTACGGTCCCAGCTACATCGCCGGGAAGAGCGGGCCGACGCTTGCCGCGGCGCTCACCATTCTCATCGTCGTCGCCGCAATTGTGCTCTCGATTCGACGCGCGCGGCGCGGCGACGGCCGGCTATTCGCCGCGGTCGCATGGACGCTGATTGCGTTCTTGCCTGCGTCGAATCTGCTCTCGGCAACGGGACAGATTCTGGCGGAGCGCACGTTGTACGGTGCGTCGGCCGGCGTCGCGATGTTGATCGCGCTCGGTGCAGACGTAATGCTCGCCCGCGCGGCGGCGACCACTGGACGCGCCTCGCGTTCGGATCGCGTTCTCGTCGGCGCCGCTGCAGCCCTGGTGATCTGTATTCTGGCACTCACCACATTGGCCGCCGTGCGACCCTGGCGTGGTCATAATGCGCTGTTTCACCAGATGATCGCCGCCGACTCGGCGAGCTACCGCGGACATTGGCTCCTCGGGCTCGACGCGCGATCGCGCGGTGACACGACTGGCGCGCTGGAGTCGCTCGGCGAGGCGTATCGGCTCTTTCCGCGCGATCGCCAACTCTTGATCGATTATTCAGAAACGCTCATGCAGCACGGACAACCGCGCGAAGCGGCGGCGGTTGCGCGCGGATTGATGGCGTGGCCGGAGTTACGGCGAAGGCCGGAAGCGGTGTCGCTTTATCTCAGCGCAGTCGAGCGCGGATACGGACGGGACTCTGCGATGGCGACGAGCCGTCAGCTACCGCGATAGCGATCAGACGTCAACATGTCTGAGTTGTAGCTGCGGCCACAGCAACAGCTATTGCGCAGCAACGCTGATGGCTGACGGAACGCGCTTGCCCCACCTTCCGTCTACGGCTTCCTCCTCGTCGAGAACGGATCTGAACGCCGTCGCGATGCTGCCACGGCTCAGCATGCCGAGAAGGCGAGTCGGGTGGGCTCGATCGACCACGGGAAGACGTCCGACGCTCGCACGGAGCATCAGGTTCAGCGCGTCCTCGAGTTGATCGTCCGGGTACGCGACCACCGGAGATCGACTGCCGATCTCCAACATCGGACGATCATCGTCCCCTTCGTCGTTGACGGCCTGCAACAGATCTCCCCGAGTGACGATGCCTACCAGCGCACCCTCGTGATCGACGAGTGGCCACGAGTGCCGGCGACCGAACACAGGGTCGTGTAGGAGCAAGCGCCGAACGATGTCGACGCCGCGCACGTCGGCCGGAATTGTCGGCACGTCGCGCTCCATGACGTCCTCGACGCGAAACCGCGCGAGTGGGCTCACGGCATACTCTCGCACGACGTGGTAGCCGCGTCGCGCGACCTTCTCGGTGAGAATCGATCGTTTCATCAACAGCACGGTGACCGCGTGCGCGGCGACACATCCGACGAGCAGTCCAGGAAGAAGCTCGATGTCGTGCGTCAACTCGAGAAGGAACGCGATCGCCGTCAGAGGCGAGCGCATCGTGCCTCCCATCATCGCGGCCATGCTGATCATGGCCCACAACGCCGGGTCGCCGACATGAATCCACCGCGCCTCGATGGCGCCGAGCGCGCCGCCCATGATCAAGAGCGGGGCGAGCACGCCGCCCGACGTGCCCGAGCCCAGCGCAACGCTCCAGATGATCGCCTTGGTCACGAGCAATCCGAGAACGAACGCGCCGACCAAATGGCCGGCGAACAAATCACGGATGGTATCGTAGCCGACGCCAAGTGCGCGCGGTTGCAACAGCCCGCCGATACCGATCACCGCACCGCCGATGACGGGCCACCACATGAAATGGAGGGGCACCTTTGCGAACGCATCCTCGGCGCCGTATACGAGCGCGGTGAGCACAGCCGATCCCAAGCCCGCCACCACACCGACGCCGAGCGCGACGCCGAGCTCCGACGCGCCGAGCGCTCCGTGCGACGCAACGGGAAAGATTGGTCCCGCCCCGAGCAACGGAGTCCGCAGCGCATACGCGACGACGCACGCCGCGGCAACCGGTACGAAGCTCCGCGGTTTCCACTCGAACAAAAGGAGCTCGACGGCGATCAGCACGGCGGCGAGGGGCGTCGCGAAGATCGCCGACATACCTGCCGCCGCGCCGGCCACGAGGAGAGTCTTGCGCTCGGCCGAAGACAGGTGGAACGCTTGCGCGAAGAGTGACGCGAAGGCTCCGCCGGTCATGATGATGGGCCCTTCGGCGCCGAATGGACCGCCGGTCCCGATCGAGATCGCCGATGAAATGGGTTTGAGCACGGCGACTTTCGCGTCCATGCGGCTCTGGCCAATCAGGATCGCTTCCATGGCTTCGGGGATACCGTGGCCACGAATGCGTTCCGATCCGTAGCGAGCCATGAGTCCAATGATCAGGCCGCCGACCATCGGCACCAACACGGACCACCAGCCGAGAGTATTCGCCGCCGGCGACAGGAGCCTGGACGAGAAGCGGTGATAGTACGCGAGGTTGGTGATAACGCCGATCAGCCAGACGAGCGCGTCCGCGACGAGCGCGCTCATGACGCCAACGACCAGCGACATGCCCGTGAGGGTCAGCAGCCGTGCGTCGGTGGTGAAGTCGCGCAGGTCACGTCGAGCGGGTGACGGTTCGATCGATTCCATTGGTGCAGAGGGTCAGGTCTGACGATGTGAGACGCTTCTTGATAAATATATATGGCGGCCCATCCTACCGACCAAATGGTCGATCGCAGTGGGCGTTAGCAATCAGCGTGCTTCAGCTCTGTTTCTAGATACAGCGGTCGCTCGAAAAGCTGACGGCAGATCCCCGCCGCTCAGGCCTCAAGGCGTTGCGGGAACAGGGACAGCGTCGCAGGTTGGGTATTTCCAGCGTCTGCTGAACCATCATTAGCCGGAATCGTCTCCTGCCGCCTGTCGGTCCGAGCAAGATCGGTAAGTACGACGTCGAAGAGCGCGTGGGCGAAGGCGCCATGGGCGTCGTCTATCGCGCGCTCGATCCGGTGCTCATGCGCCGCGTTGCAATCAAAGTCATGAGCGACGCATTCGCGCAGAATGACGATTTGCGCGAACGCTTTCTGCGCGAGGCGCAAGCGGCGGGCTCGCTTCAGCACCCCAACGTCATCACGATCTACGACTTCGGCGAGGTGGATGGGCATCTCTACATCGCTATGGAGTTCGTTGAGGGGCAAGATGTCGCCGAGCTGATCGCCCATCAGGTTCCGCTCACCACGACGAACAAGCTCGACATCGCGATTGGCGTCCTGCAGGGACTCGCGTTCGCGCACAAGCGCGGCATCGTGCATCGAGACGTCAAACCGGCGAACATCCGAGTCGATTCGGATGGCAACGCCCGCATCATGGATTTCGGCGTTGCGCATCTGGCGTCGTCCGAGATGACGCGAACGGGCGTCGTGATCGGCACGCCGAGCTACATGGCGCCAGAGCAAATCCTCGGTGGGAGGGTTGGACCCGAGGCGGACATCTTTTCAGTGGGCGCCGTGCTTTACGAGATGCTCACCGGAACGAAACCATTCGCCGGCGGTCCGCTCCAGGCAGTAATGCACCGCGTGCTGAGCGAGTCACCGCTGCCACTCGATGTCTGCACACCGGGTCTGCCGGCCAGGCTCAACGAGATCGTGATGCGCGCGCTCGCCAAGGAACCGGAGAAGCGCTACGCCTCGGCGCTCGCGATGGCGAACGACTTGCTCGCGGTGCGCGCGTCGCTCGACGCGAGCGGATCGTCTCCGGGCACGCTCTCGCTGCGCGCCACCATCGAATCGGCACTCGCCGAACGGCGAACGAGTGAGTTCAAGCGGGTGCAGCGCCGGCGCGTCGTGTTCTCAGGTCTCGGTGTTGTCGCGGCGGCGGGGCTCGTCCTCAGCGGATGGTTTATCGCTCGGAGCGTCGCCACGCGAGGAACCGCGTCCGACACCGCGCGGCCGTCTCGAGCGTTGGCCGCCGCCGACACGACACGCGTCACGTCGGCGAATGCGCCCGCGAGCGAACGGGCGGGCGCTGTCCCGCCGGATCCGACTCCTGTTCAATCACAGGGCTCGCGCGCACCATCGCAAACCCAATCCGAGAGTGTTCGGCTCGCGCCTAAGGGTAAGGTCGCGTCGTCGTCGGCGACGCCGCCTGCAGAAAAGCGCGCGCGGGAGAAGCCGGCGCCGACGAAGCCTACTGGCGCATCGGCGTCGCCTCAGCCGCCGAATGTCGCGGCGGGTAGCACGACAGCGCCCGTAGTGAACCCTGCCGCGAACGGTGCCGCACGCGGTGCCGTGACGACAAGCGCTCCGCCATCGATTCCGCCGCCGGTCACCGCGACTCCGGCAAATACGACTGCGACGAAAGTCAATCCGCCGGTACCGACCGCGCCGAATGCTGCTCCGGCGACGACGAGTCCGGCCAACGCCGCCACTGAGATCGGTACCGTGATCGAGGCCTACGCACGGGCCATCGAGTCGCGCGACATGGGCCAGCTGCGGCGCGTGTACACCACGATTACGAGCGATCAGGCGAGCGCGTTCTCGGATTTCTTCTCATCCACGCGCGCGCTTCGCGCGGTGCTCGCCGTAAGAAACGTGCAGCTTGATGGCAACAAGGCCACAGCGCACGTAGAGGGCACATACGAGTTCACGACGACCGCGGGCCGCGTCCAGCAGCAGCCGGTGACGTTTCAGGCCGAGTTCCGCCACGATGCCGGGAGTTGGAAGCTGGTCGCGGTCAGGTGAAGATGCAGTTTTCAGTCATGAGTGCTCAGTCGTGAGCTAGAAGCCCAGTCTTCAGTTGGGAGTGGTGAGTAATCAGTTTTGAGTTGTCAGTCGAACGATTTGACGCGCATGACTCACAACTGACAACGGACGACTGAGAACGGGGAACTGAGGAACCGCTCACGACTGATTACTCATTACTGAGAACTGCCTTTCAAAAGTTGAATTCCAGGGCTGTCGTGTAGATGACGTTTGGTCGCACCCCGCCGCGGTTCAGTGGGACGAGGGCGTTCGCCACCGCGGTGAATGCGTTCGGCAGCTGAAACTTGAAACCGAAGGATCCATTCACGAGATCGTCGCGTTCGTCGGGGATCGTCGTTGGTTGGATCACACGATGGAACGGCGCATCGAACGTAACGGGGCCGGGCAAATGCAGGTTCGAGCGCCCAACCTGCAACTCGCTCACCAAGTCGGCGGCAAGGGTCACGCGTGGAGCGATGAGATCATCGAAGCCGGCCGTCGCCGTCACGGCATCGTTCCACGGGAGTTCGCTCGTGCGCGCGTGATACGCGTACCCCACGTTCGCGTGCGGCGAGAAGTTGCCGACGACTCCCGACACCACCGCCACGCCACGCGCCGAGAACACACCCGCGCCGAGTAGGTCGTCCGCCGCGCCGGTGGCGAAGCGCGCCTCGCCGAGCAAGGCGACCCGACTCTTGTCGGATTCATGAATCTTGAATTTCGATCGGACCGCAACGTCGCCGACGCCGAATGATGATCCGTCGACGTCTCGCGCCGCCGAGAGCACGGGGTTCGTCGGCGTGCCGGCAAAGAAATGGGCCGCCGTAGGTCCGCCGAACGGGATGATTTGCGCGAAGCTCTGCCCATGCAGATGCGCCGAGACCAGCGGCACGACTACGCCGACGTCGAAGCGGTCGGTGAGACCGTACGTGGCGTAGAGGTTCGTCACCGTGACGTCGAGATTCAGATTCAGGCGGAACTGCATGATGTCGTTCTCGAGGTTGGGAATTCCCATCTTCGAGCAGTCGCCGCCCTGAATCGAATCGCACCCCGGGAACTCGAGGTTGGTTACGTTCTCGTGCGTGAAGATCAACTCGATGTCGTCGAGCGGCACTCCGCGCAATGATGAGAAGTGAAAGCTGTTCCGACCGATCCCGACGATCGTTCGTCCTTGACCCAACGTCTGCGCGCGTTCGGCGAAGATCGGACCGGCTGATGTCGACGTCTTCACGGGCATGCCGCCTTCGAAGCGGAACGTGGCGCCGCCCGACGTGGCGCCGATCGGCAGATTGCCGACGCTCGTTGCAATCGCTCCGCTGATGAAGCCGATCAGGCTCCCGTTCTCGCTCACCGCCGAGGGAACGAAGTGAGCACCATGGGCACGAATCGATGCCGGATTGTTCGGGTCGGCCGTTCCAGCGAGGAAGAGCGGATCCTCACCGGAGCCAAAGATGAACAGTTGTGAGATTTTTCCGCGTAACGATTGATTGGCCTGGGCGCGAGCAGGGCCCGTCGGCACGAGCATCGCGGAGCACAGCACGAACGCATACGAGCGAGCGGCATGACGTCGCATGGAACACCGTGGTCGGAGAGACCGGAGAAAGTATTTCACGCCGCCATCCAGCGACAGCCGATGGCGATACCCGTGCCGCGACCGTTAGTGCATGATCGACTCGACGAGCGCGCTCAGACGATCACCGACTCCCGCGCTCAGAGATTCGATCGGCGGTTGGCGCACGAGATGGATGGTCCCGCGGTGATGAACCACTTCGCCATGCGTGCGTCCGCTGTTCGTCCGCCAAAATCGGAGCGTTGCACGCGCCTTGCCGAGACGCACGCCGTCGAGAATGACTTCGGGCAACCATTCCGGAAGGACGGGATCGATTGCCAGTAGCGACAACGGAGCGACCGGCTGCAGGCCGAGCAACGACTGCAGCAACATCGGGAACACACTCGCATTCCAGAGCTGCGGTGTGTTGGCGCGCGGATACGCACCCGGCGTCGGCCATTCGCTCCGTGGATAGCCACCGACCGTCTCGGGAATGCGATACCCTGCGTACAGCGCGGCGAGGTCGAATAGTGCCTTCGACAAATCCGCCGCGCGCTGGTCGAATCCGAATCGACGCAGCCCGAACACGATCGATGCATTTTCGACCGCCCACACGCTGCCGAGATGGTAGTCGATTGGATTGTAGGAACGATCGGCCGAGGACAGGGTGCGGATTCCCCATCCACTGAAGAGATCGGGCGCGAACATGCGCCCGACGACGCGCGGCAGATGCTCATCGTCGATGATTCCCGTCGCAATGCACTGACCGACATTCGATGTCAGCGCGCGAACCAGCCGTTTGTCGGGGTCGCGTGCAAGCGCGAAGTAGTCGTGCTCGGGCATCCACCAGTCGCGATTGAATCGTTCCTTCAACTCGCTCGCGCTCCGCCAATACGCTTTCGCCTCTTCGCGATCGTCCAGCGCCCACGCGAGCGCGGCCATCATCTGCTGTGCCGCAAACCAGTACGCCTGCAGCTCGCAGGTACCGAGTGGCACCGGCACCGGTGTGCCGTCCTCGTAGAGGATCGCGTTGCCGCTGTCCTTCCATCCCTGATTCTTCGTGCCCGCGGGCGATCGCGTCCGATACTCGAGGTAGCCATCGCCATCACGGTCGCCGTACGCGCGCGCCCAATCCATGACGCGTCGCGCCACATCCCAGTGGCGTCGAACGAATGCAACGTCGCCCGACCACGCAAATGAGTGGGCCAGCGCGATGATGAACATCATCGGGCTCGCGTAGTCGGCGTAGTACGCCGAATACGGATTGATGTTGAGCCGGGCGAGCGGTCCTTGACGAACCTGATACGGAATGCGGCCCGGCTCTTCGTCGTGCCAATCATCCGTGCGCTCGCTTTGCAGCCGGCCAAATCGAGTCAACGAAGCGCTGGCCAGCTCTCCGCCGTCGACCATCGCCCCCTGCCACGCCGTTGTGAACGCGTCGCGACCGAACTGTGCAGGGTAAAGAGGCATGCCGGCTTGCGGGGCGAGCCATTCGTCGCGCGGTCCCTGGAGCAGCGCGAACGATGCCATGTCGTGAATGTTGGCATCGACAATCTGCTCAATGGCCGCGTTGCCGGGCACGCGAACCCTGAGCAACGAGTCCGACCAGTCGTTCCACGCGCGCTCACGTTGAGCCACGTCGTCTTCGTCGTATGGATCGACGTAATCGACCGGACGCACGCGCAATCCCACGCGCGCGGCCTCTCCGGGACCCAGCGTCACAGTCGATCCAAAGCCTGCCGGCGATGCGACCCAGTCGGCGCCAGTCCCCTCGAGCTCCGTCGCGTACTTGAGTGTCTCATGAGCATACTCGAATCGAGAGCGCCGGCCGTTGGCGGCAAAGCGCACCGCGGTCTCTTGCTGCCGCGCGCCCGCCAGCGCCTCCTGCACGTCCGCGAAATCCGCAGCCACGATCCACGAAAGTTTGAGCGATAGCGTGTGCTGGGCGGTTCGATTCGTCAGCACGACGTCCGCGTCGAGCGACGCGACGCCGATCTGGTACCGGAGCCGAATGTCCACGGCTCGCTGCGGAATGCCATCTTCGTCGGTCGGTGTCTCGTCCTGCGACTGCCCCGAACCACCGCCTCCGTATGACGTCACCTCAGGATAGCCATATGCAAACTGTAATTCGTTGGGCGCAATGATAGCGTCCTCGCACAGCCAGGGCTCCCGTCCATTCACAAGAAACTTGAGCCCACTCAGGAAGCGCGCCTCGCGAAAGTAGTAGCCGGTCAGCGGCGCGGACGCGTCGCACTCACCGTTGAGCCCAGTGATGAGCAATGATTGCCCGTGCCAAGCGTAACGCTCCGAGGAACGAATCGACGCGCGTGCGGTCGTGGTTGCCATCGGAAATTCCATTCGTGCACGACTTACGCCACGGCTCGCCGCGTCTGGCATAGCCTTGGCACCGGACGTTCGACGCACACGGAGGCAGGATGAAGATCCAGCTCAAGCCGCTTGCCGAACAAGTGGTCGTCATCACAGGGGCATCGAGCGGAATCGGTCTCGCGACCGCGCGACGCTTTGCCGCCCGTGGCGCGCGCGTGGTGCTCGCCGCGCGCAACGAGGCAGACCTCGCGGCGGCGGTTTCAGCGATTCGCCGCGGAGGCGGGCGCGCCATTTGTCGCGTCACCGATGTGTCCGACGCTGACCAAGTAGAACGGCTCGGCGATCATGCAGTGCGTGAATTCGGACAGGTCGACACATGGATCAACAACGCCGGCGTGTCGATCTACGGGCGGTGCAC
>DASYSU010000014.1:0-3229 GCA_036002925.1 Gemmatimonadaceae bacterium
CAACGACGAGATCCAACGCTACGCCCGTCACCTGATTCTTCCCGACGTCGGCGTCGAAGGACAACAGCGGCTCAAAGCGGCGCGTGTCCTGATCGTCGGCGCCGGCGGACTCGGCTCGCCTGTCGCGCTGTATCTCGCAGCCGCCGGCGTCGGAACACTCGGCTTGGTCGACTTCGATGCGGTCGACGTGAGCAATCTCCAACGTCAGATCCTGCATGGCACCAAAGACGTCGGACGCTCGAAGCTCGACTCCGCGCGAGCCCGGCTCGACGACGTGAACCCGCACGTTCGCGTCGAAACGCACGACGCGCGACTGACGTCCGCGAACGCGCTCGACATCATCGGCCGCTACGACATCGTCGTCGACGGCACGGACAATTTCGCGACGCGCTATCTCACCAACGATGCCTGCGTGCTGCTCGGCAAGCCGAACGTGTACGGCAGCATCTTTCGCTTCGAGGGGCAGGCCTCGGTTTTCGGTCTGGATGACGGTCCATGCTACCGATGCCTCTTTCCTGAGCCGCCGCCGCCCGGATCCGTCCCGAGTTGTGCCGAGGGTGGCGTGCTGGGCGTGCTGCCGGGGATCGTCGGGACGATTCAGGCGACCGAGGCGATCAAGCTCATTCTCGGAATCGGCGAGACGCTCGCGGGACGCTTGCTATTGATCGATGCCCTGTCGATGCAATTCCGCGCGATGACGCTGCGTAAGGATCCGGCATGTCCGGCCTGCGGCACTCGAACGATCACTGCGCTCATCGACTACGATGAATTTTGCGGTGCACCAACGAGCGGCGCGATTCACCACGCCGACGACGTTCTCGAGATCACGCCGCTGGAGTTGGCGGACCGACTCTCACGTGCGGGCGACACGTTCGACTTGATCGACGTCCGCGAGCCCGGCGAGTGGGCGATCGCGCGAATCGACGGAGCGCGACTCATCCCGCTCGCGCAAATCCCGTCGTCGATCCGATCGCTCGACAAATCGCGCGACATCATCGTCATGTGCCGATCCGGCGTGCGCAGCGCCGACGCCATCCGCTTCATGCAACGAGAAGGATTCACACGGGTCAAGAATCTCGCCGGTGGTATTCTCCGCTGGAGCGCGGACGTCGATCCGCGGGTGCCGCGCTACTGACTTGACACGCGACTCGCTTTGTCGAATGCTACGCGATCCCCTCACTCACATTCAGGAGACGTGTATGCCGCTCAATGCTCGATCGGACGCTCGATTCCGCGCAGCGCGCTTCACCGCGCTTGTCGCCCTGCTCGCCCCGTTGGCCGGCGTCGCGCTCGGCGCACAAGCCACCCAACAGGGCGCTCCTGCCGCGGCGAACAGCGCCGCAATCAACGCGGTCAGGGCGGCGCTCGATAAGTACAAAGATCCGATCGTCGCCGTTCGAGAGGGGTGGCTCTCGACGATAGGCTGCGTCGATTTCCCGGCTGGCGGGACGGAGCACGGCTCGATGGAGTACAAACCCGGCGCCATGGGAGTGCACTTCATCAACATGGGGCTCGTTGGGCCAAAGCTCGATTCGACCAAGCCGCAGGTGCTTCTGTACGAGATGGTGGGGGACAAGCTGGTGCTCACGGGAGCCGAATGGTTCGTCCCGACAGACCTCGCCAAGACGCCGCCCACGATCCTAGGCCACAAACTGATGGGGCCAATGGAAGGCCACGCGCCCATCATGCCCGCTGAGCTCCATCACTGGGATCTGCACGTGTGGCTCTGGAAGAACAACCCGAACGGGATGTTTAGCCCCACGAATTCGGCCGTGAAGTGCCCCAAGACCGGCTATGCGTACACCTTTGCCGACGCACCGCCGAAAATGGTGAAGCCATAGTCTTTTGGTCGGCCGCGAGGGGTCACCGGGTCGCGGCCGACCGCAACTTTAGCCCCTGCTACAAACTGTGTCAGGGCCGGGTCTTACGGTTGCGTTCGCCAAGTTCCGTCGTCGAGTTACCAGCGCGGAATCTCACACTTGGCGACGACGCATCCCCCCATGGCCCAAAACGCGATTACCAGTCTAAAGGAACGCACGACCACGATTCCCTCGGGCATCGGACCCATCGACCAGCAGCTCGGTGGGTTGATGCCCGGCCGGACGTACGTCCTCAGCGGGGCGCCCGGAACCGGGAAGAGCGTCGCTTGTCTGCAATTCCTCGCCGCCGCGCTCGCATCGGGCGAACGAGCGGCGGTCCTCACCCAGGACGACCCGCAAGACCTCCTCTCGCAGGGTGAGTTTCTCGGCATGGACCTCGCCGGCGCCATTGCCTCGGAGCGCCTCTACCTTCTCCGCTTTCAGCTCGACTTCAATCGTCGATTCAGCCGCGCGTCTTCGCCCGACGAGGCGTTTGCCGAGCTGCGGTCGCTCCTAGGAGCCGAACCGCCGTCGCGGCTCGTAATCGATTCGGTCGTGCCATTCATTGATGGCGGAGGCTCTTCGGCGTCCAGCGCGATCGCGATGCTCCAGCTCCTCGACGAGATCGGGGCAACGTCGCTCGTCACCTACCCGGGCGACTTGGCCGCGGCGTACGATCGCCGGCTCGACCCGTTGACCCAACGTGCCGCGGCGATCTTCCATTTGTCTGCCGACCGCCAGCGTCATCGTCAGATCGAGATTCGTAAGATCCGCTATCGCGTCGACTCGGCGTCGCCGATTCCATACCGCATCGAAGGCGGCACCGGGTTCGTCCCGATCTCGGAAGAGCTGCGTTGGCAGCAGGATCATCGTGCATCGGGCGAGAATCAGCGAGTCGTCCTCGAGATGCCGACTGGTGCGACGCTCGACGCGCTTCGGCTCCTCCAGAGCCAATACGAGGTCAAACTGGTCAACTCGGTGGCGCGCAACGGTACGCCGCCCATGCCGATGCCCGCAACGCCGGCGCGCAGAACTGCCGACTATCCCGACTCCGAGCAGCTCGCGATCCCAACGGCCGTGCAGCCGACGCGCAACGGCGCTCGCGTTCCGTTCGACGGTGCCGCGTTCCGCAAAGCGATCATCGACATCGAAGCGCGCGACCCACACGTGTTCTTCTGCGTCGCCGCCATCACCGCTCCCCCAGGCCAGCTCGAGCCGTTCTCGGTCGTCGCGCTCAAGACCGTGCGCGCCGTCAACGGCGACCTTGTTGCCGTGGCGGGGAATCAGGTCCTCATCTATCTCCACGGCACCGGGCGTAAGCACGCGCCGCATTTCATCCAGCGGCTGCGCGACAACTGGGAGCAGGCCGG
>DASYSU010000015.1:0-23278 GCA_036002925.1 Gemmatimonadaceae bacterium
CGTGGTCAGCCGCGTCGAGCTCGCGTTCGAGCAGCTTTTCTCGCCGCTGCTGATCGCTCTCTCGGACCCTTCGTGCGGGCCGCTCTGCGTGCAGCGGCCGATCGCTGCGCGGCGCTGCGACGGCGGGCGCTCGATCGCGCCTGTTTCGCCAACGCGCGCGGTGACGCCGCGCTCCTGCCTTCGCGGCGCAACGCCCGCTTGACCGCCGCCGAGCGGCGCCGTGACGTCTTGCGCTTCGTTCCGGCGCGGCCCTTCGATGCATCACGCGCCGCTTGACGACGCGTTCGCGCCGACGCGGTTCCCTTTTTCGGCGGTCGCAATCTCACGCCGGCGCGGCGCGCCTTCGAGAGACCAATGGCGATCGCCTGTTTCGTCGAGCGGGCGCCGTGCTTGCCCTGGCGAACGTGCTCGATCTCCTCACGAACGAATTCTCCCGCCTGGGTCGACGGCGATTTCCCCTCACGCGCATCCTTTCGCGCGCGTTCGATCGTTTCGCGTTCTGGCACAGTGACCTCCTCATGTCGTCAGTTGCCGGACATCATTTCACGGTGGCGTCCTTCGACCGGACCTCGGCTCCGTTGACGAATACGTGAAGCGTATACTTGCCGGTCGGTAACCCGCCCGGCTTCACGATGAAGAACGCCGAGTACGCGTCTCCGTTTGTGGTTACCGTGTCGGTCTTCTCGTCGACCACGGTTCCGTTCTCGAACATCCACCGTCCCGTCACGGGCGCGCCCGTCGCTTTGCCCGATGTGTGCACCGACGCATAGATGGTGTCGGTAGGTGCGAAATCGTCGGTGGCATCGCTGATCTTGCGATCGCCGCCGAGGTGTCGCCCCATGTCGACATCGACGAGCGACAACGCATTTCCCGGCGACGTTCTGGCAGTACCCGCAGCAGAATCAGGTGAGTTGCGCGGCGTGTTTCGACACGCCGCGATGCTCGCCGCGACGAAAGCGATTGCAACGACTGAGCACGACATTCTCATTTCGCACCCACCTTGGCTCGCTGATAGGTTCCCATCAACTCAGCCTGCGCCAACACGTGGCCGCGCATGGCGGCTTCGACGTCGGACTTTGTCGGCGAACCCAGATCGCCGAGCAGCGCGTCGAGCGCATAGAGCTTGAAGAAATACCGATGCCGACCAATCGGCGGACACGGCCCGCCGTAACCGCGACGCTTCCAGTCGTTCAGGCCTTCATGCGCTCCTTTGGGCGATGGCGCCCCACCGCCAACGGTCGTCACCGACGGCGGAATATCGTAGAGCACCCAATGCACGTAGGTCATCTTCGGCGCTTTGGGGTCCGGTGCATCCGGATCATCCACAATGAGCGCGAGGCTCTTCGTTCCATCCGGAATGCCAGTCCATTTGAGCGCGGGCGGCGTGTCGGCACCATCGCACGTGTGCGCTTCGGGAATCGTCCCGTTCGGCGGAAAGGCAGGTGAGCTCAGCTTGAATTGCATAGGCGTCTCCATCTGAGACACGCTTCGCTGCCGCATGATGCAGACCGTGCACGGGGCACAGTCTCTGCTCCGCTGCCAGAACATGATCGCACGCTATCGCGATCGCCGCGACGCAGGGCGCCGACTCAGCGCGATGTTACGCGCGTACGTCAACCGTCATGACGTTGTCGTGCTCGCGCTTCCGCGCGGCGGGGTGCCCGTCGCGTACGAAGTCGCAAGGGCGCTCGGCGCACCACTCGATGTGTTCGTCGTACGAAAGCTGGGTCTGCCCGCACACGAAGAGCTTGCCATGGGCGCGCTGGCCAGCGGTGGCGTCCGTGTCCTCGATGACGAACTCATTCGCATCGCGCGGGTGAGCGCTGAGGACCTGCAGCGCGTCACGGCGATCGAGCAGGCCGAGCTGAAGCGACGCGAGCGGCTCTACCGCGGTGAGCGACCGTTCCCCGACGTGCGAGGCAAGACGGCGATTCTCATCGATGACGGACTCGCCACAGGCGCGACGATGCGCGCCGCCGTCGCCGCTCTTCGGCTCGAGGGGCCGGCACGCATCGTCGTCGCGGTCCCCGTCGCGGCGGCGGAGACATGTGACGCGTTTCTATCGATCGCCGACGACGTCGTTTGCGCCTACACGCCGGAGCCATTCCACGCCGTTGGTCTGTGGTACGATGACTTCGAGCAGACGACCGACGAGGAAGTGCACGAGCTTCTCGACCAGGCAAACGTCGCCGCTCGTGCTTAAGGGCGCTGCGGCTTTGGCGGCGGCTCTAGCTCCGCTCCACCGCTGCCGGCCGATCCAAATTTTGGTGATGTGATCGGACCCGTTGTCGTTCGCGGCGGCTCAGCCGTGGGCTCGACGACTTCGATGTCGTCCGATTTCGGTTCGCCGGTGCGCGTCGTCGCGTCCTTGGGCGTGCCTTCGTTCGGGGGAGGTGGTGTCGATCGATCCATCATGCGCTCGCTGTGATTGACGAGACGCAAGTTGGCATTGTCCATGCCCGCCGTCGAAAACCACTGCGCCGTCAGGCCTCGCGCGGTTCGATCGAATCTCCGATCGTCATCGCTGCGACAACGCTCCCGGCCACACACAGCACCGCGCATATGATCATAGCGCGCACGAAACCAGTCGCGAGCTGGTCAGCGCGCAATTCCTGAGCACCACCCAACCCGATTGCGAGCGGGAGCGCTGCAGTGGCGAAAAGCCCGGCGAGGCGAGCGACCGCGTTGTTGACTCCCGACGCCAGTCCCGCAAGATGCTCGTCCAACGCGCCAAGCGCGACCGATGTGAGTGGTGCGACGAAGCACGCCAGCCCGAGCCCGAAGACGATCGCCGCCGGCAGAACGCTCGTGGCGTAATTAGCTCCGGGGCGAACGCGCATGAACAGGAGCGAACCGGCGGCGGTGACTAGGCATCCAACCACCATCGGCAGGCGCGGCCCGCGTCTCGCCGCGACGCGACCGGCAAGCGGCGAGAAGAGGAGCATCAACCCGAAGACCGGTAGCAGCGACGCGCCGGCGGCAATTGGGCCGTACCGCAGCACATTCTGCAATTGGAGCATCAGAAACAAGAACAATCCATTGAGCGCGGCGTACACGACGAGTGTCGTGGCATTCACGCCGCTGAATTGCCGCGATCGAAATACTCCGAGTGGGAGAAGTGGATGTCGCATGCGTGCCTCGACGACGAGAAACACACCGAGCAGCGCCACGCCTCCAACACCGGCGAGCAGGACGGACGGACGGCCAAATCCTCCGTCCGGACCGGCGATGAGCGCCCCCACGAGACCCGCGAGTCCGAGCGTCACGAGCGCCGCACCGACGTAGTCGACGCTCGCCGTATCTCGAGGCTCATCGTCACACGCCGGCGCGCCGATGTTTACAGCGATGGCCGCGGCCACGGCCAACGGTGCCACGCACAAGAACACCAGTCGCCAAGAGAACTCGGCGACCAGCCAGCCGCCGACGAGCGGCCCGAGCGCGGTCGACACGGCTGACCACGCGGCCCAGCGGCCGATCGCCGCCCCGCGCGCCTCGCCGGTAAACGCGGTCTCGAGCAAGGCGAGACTGTTCGGCACGACCAGCGCACCCGAGATGCCTTGCAGAATTCGACAGACGACCAGCAACCCAATGGTCGGCGCGACGGCGCATCCGAGCGACGCGACGCCGAATCCAATGAGCCCGCTGCCGAACGCGCGCCGGCGAGAGAAACGATCGCCCAAGGCCCCGCCGAGCAGAATCAACGCGCTCAACGTCAGGAGATAGCCGTTCATCACCCACTGAAGCCCGGCGATGCCCAAGTGAAAATCCCGCGCGATCGCCGGCAGCGCGACGGTCGTGACCGTTCCCTCGACGAAAACGGCGCCGGAGCCGAGGATCGAACCGACCAAGATCCAGCGCGAGCGACGCATCGCGAATTCGCGAGACGTATAGGTTCGCGGAGCGCGCGCCGCGTTCACTGTGACCGCCACGGAATCGGCGTTGCGAAACGAGCGGGCGGAGTCTCGCCGTCGGCGAGCGCGCGGATCACGGGATACACAATGTCGGTACGACGAACGCGCTGGCGCGGATCGATCACGTCGTGCGGGAGTCCAAGCGAGTCCGGCAGCTCAAAGACCTGGACAGCAGCGCCGTGTTGTAGCCACCGACGCCCCAATCCGAGGACCGCCGACCTGGAGATCGTGCGATCGTTCGCATTTAAGAGAATGCGAATGTCGCGCGTCGCCGGAGGAGCGACCACCGACGCTCGTCGGGCGGCGAGGCCAAGTCGCAGAATCTGGCCCACGCCATGAGTGCTCCAACCGAGCTCCCGATCGGGTTGTCGAGCGTCGCGCGGGTCAGCGTGAGTGATCTCGGGAAGTCGGAGCGCGACGGCCACCACCGGTACCTCGAGGGCCCACGGCACATGCGAAACGCCGATCAGTGGCGCGATGACGACGACGCGACGGACATCGCCGCGGCTCTGGGCGATCCACGCGGCCATCGTTCCGCCTCCACTCAGTCCGACAACGATCACTGAATCGCCGAGACCGCGACCGATGTCGACCGCTCGGTCGGCGGCGTCGCGCAACGTGTCGGCTGTGAGTTTGGCGAGCGCGGCTGGGTTGCTTCCCCGTTCGGCGTGATTGGGAAGCCTCGGGACATATACGTTGTCGCCCTCGTGATAGAAAACATCGGCGAGCGAGTCGAATTGGTGAGGCGAGTTCGTGAAGCCGTGGAGAAGGACGATCGATCGCGCGGTCGCATGTCCGTGTCCGAGCACGATCGATCGGCCATTGGGCGCCGCGACGCTATCATCGGAGCGCTGCTGCCGCACCGCCGCTGCGAACGCTGAGTCGTAGGACCGCACAACATGCGGACGCGATTCGAGGGCGCTCGTAGGCAGCGGGACGAATGCGACGAGGGAGATGAGGATCAACCCGGAGACGGTGAGGATCGCGGCCGCGAGCTGTCCCTTCGGGGTAGCGCTGGACAATGAGTTCGGGCTAGGGGATCAACTCGTAGTCTCGCCGATCCAGGCAGACTCGGACCGTGGGCAAGCTCAGCGCAATAATCTGCTGGCATCAGGCACTTTGGCAACGGGCAGCAGACTGAGGGATCGGCCTGGCTGATCGACCTTCCGCGGGTCTAGCGGAATAGGAGTTGAAGCAGGTTCGCCTCAGAACCAGCTCCTACCTCCGGCGCGCATTCTCGAGAGGCAAGACCAATGGAAGGCAAGCGCGATAAGGATCAGACGCCCATACCCCCGAGCGGAGAGCGTGACGCACCGCGGCCCAACGAGGCGCCGTACTGGTTTCGCGACGAAAATGTTCGCCGCGCGTTTTACTTTCCGCGCGAGGGTCTCGAACCATACCCGGAGCGCGGTCGCTTTTTCGGAGTCGGACCAAAGGGCTATCGTCGCTCAGACGAGCGCATTCGCGAGGATGTCAGCGATCGACTCATGTCGCATCCCGATGTCGACGCGTCCGAGATCGAAGTGCACGTCGCGAACGGCGTGGTCACGCTCGAAGGCGTGATCGAGAATCGCCATCAAAAACGCATCGCCGAGTTTCTTGCCGAGGACGTCTTGGGCGTGAGCGACGTCGAGAACCACGTCAAGGTGCGACACGGCTTCTGGGCGGCCGTCACGGGCGAGCGAGCGACCGAGCGCGAGCTCAAGCGCTCGCACGCGCGAGACGAGGCGAGCGAGGCGGAGGATCGGGTGACCCGCGCGAGCGTTGAGCGCAGCAATTCGCTCGGCCCACCAGATCAGCGGTGATTCGCGAGGCCCTGCTCAGAGGCGAGGTCCTTCGCCGTATTCGGTCGCTGGGCGAGTACGAGTCGCGACGCGGCGAGGACGAGCGAGAGGGCCATATTGACGAGCAGCCAATCGGTCAGGTCGGGGACGAACCAGCGAAGCGTCGAGAGCGGGGCCCCGACCAAGCGTGGCAGACCGAACACCAGTCCGACCGAGACGCCGGGATCGACGAGCACCGCGAGGATATCCGGTCGCCACGCGAACGTGATTCCCGAGCGTGCGAGGTCGCGGCGTCCGATCCACCGCCGAATCGTCGCGACTTGATACAGTCGCCACACGATCCACAGGGCGGCGGCGAGCGTGATGATCCAATACGTCTCGCGATATCTCAATGCGGCCGGAGGCGGTGGGTCGTACCCAAGCAACAGCGCCCCTACCCCTTTGATCGTCTCGCTGAACTGTCGCTCGAGCAGGAAGTTGTTGACGTTCGCAAAAATCGCCACGCCGAAGTTCGGCTTGGGCGCAATGAGCATGTCACTGTGATAGTTCGCCACAGCGCCCGTGTGCCAAAGGATCTGCGCGCTCGCGACCGAATCGACGAGCCAGCCCATCGCGTACGACCCGCCGGTTGGAGCCGCGTGCAGTGTAGCAAGGCCGCCGTCTGAGATGATCCGCGATCGTGGGCCTCGCCCGCCGTTCAGGTGTGCAAGGAGGTACTTTCCCATGTCGTCGGGAGAGCTGATCAGGTATCCCACAGAGAGTTCTCGCGAGTAGTACGGCAGCGTTTCAGCGCGCGGGAATCCGAACCACACGCGATAACCCTGCGCGAGCCCATGTGCGCGTGCATCGTCTTCCGATGTAAAGCTGTCGTGCATGTCGAGCGGATCGAAGATGTGTCGTCGCACATATGCGTCGTACGGCTCATCTGAGATGGATTCGACGATCAGACCGAGCAGCCAATAGTTTGCATTCGAATACTCAAATGCGCGCCCCGGATCGTTGGCGAGGCGCACGCCCTGGAGCAACCGCATCTGCTCCGCGCGGGTCGCTGCAGCCGACGCGGCCACCAGGAGCATTCCCGCCGGCGTCGGGATTCCGCTGGTGTGGTTGAGGAGATGCCTGACCGTGATCGCAGCCGACGCGCGACGATCACGAACGCGGAATGTCGGCAGGTATCGTTGCACGGGTGCGTCGAGATCGATCTGCCCCGACTCGACGAGCTGCATGACAGCGAGTGCCGTGAACGACTTGCTCAACGAGCCGAGAATGAACGGCGTGCTGCGGGTCACTGGCCGGCCGTCGGGCGCCGCGGCGCCAAAGCCCCGCGCGTGGACGATGCGGTCACGGCTCACGATCACGAGGGCGCCGCCAGGCGCGCGAATGTCGTGCATCTCACGAACCACGTACGCGTCGACCCGCGCGAAGAGTACCGCACTGTCGGCCACGGTGGATGAGATGGAATCCAGCGGCGGACGGCGGGTTGGACGTGCTGCCCACGGCCGCGGACCAGTGACGTGGGCCAACAAGGTGAGAAGCCCGCCCACGGCCAGCCCGATGACGACGACGCCGGACAGCCAGCGTACCAACCCCAGGGAAAAGACAGGGCGACGCGACGCGCCGTCAGTCGTCGTGGTGCGCCTCGTACTCCCGCTGCGCGTGCACCCGCTCGTTCGCCTGTCGCGTGTCGCGCTGCTTGGCCGATCGCAATGCTTGCTGCTTGGTGCTCTCCGATCTCACCGCCGGCAGCGAAAGCAACCGCTCGAGGTCTTCGCTCCGACACTCCGGGCACGACGGTATCGACGAACCACGCACCAACGCCTCGAACGTGTGACCGCAGCCGCGACATGAGTAATCGTAAATAGGCATGATTACCTCATCTCGCGGTAGCGGATCGATCGGCTAGCACGACACGCATCGATGGTTGTTCTTCGCGCCGAGCTTCTCGAGGAGCGCGATCGTTTCCGGGAACGGCCTGACGCGCTGGACCGGGCCGTTCGCCATATCGACGACCGTGCGCCCATTGCGGGCCACCGCCTTCACGTCGGCGCCCTTGCTGACGAGATACTGAATCATCTCGTTGTCGCCGCGCGCAGCGGCGTGGTGCAGCGGCGTGTAGCCGTTTGCGTCGCGCTGGTTGACGTCGGCGCCAAGCGTCTCGACGAGGTACTTCATCGCGGGCAGCCAACCGTCTGGCGCGTGTCGGTGCGAGTTGCCGGCGAATCCGTTTCCGTAGCCGACGCCCGCCGCGGCGTGAATCGGATACGTTCCGACGCCGATCGGAACAAAGCGCGCGGCCGAATCCTCCGCCGTCTGCAGCGGGTTGCCGTCGCCACGGCCGCCCCCGCGACCACCGCGGCCGCCGCCCGCTCCGCCGCGTCCTGCGCCACCACGACCGCCAGCTCCGGCCGCGGCCGTTGCAACTGGCGTCCGCTCCGAAGGAATCTTGGGGTCTGCGCCGCTGGCGACCAACAACTTCATGGCGTCGACGTCGACGGCGTACGCGGCCCGCCAAAACGCCGTCGTTCCTTCGAGATTCTCCAATCCGCAGTTGGCGTTGCCACAGTTGTTATACGCGAAGTACCACAGATGCTGCTTGATGCGGACATTCGGATTCGCGCCCGCCTTGAGCAATCCTTGCATGACATCGAGATACGTCGCGCGCTGATTCTGCAACGCCTGCGGTTGCGGGAAGCGCGATCGCGGAGCCCACTGCGTATTGATCGTCGTGTACAGTGGCGTGGCTCCCGCCGTGCTCGCGATGTTCGGGTTCGCGCCCCGCTCGATGAGCTTCATCGAGACATCGAACTGCCCATTGATCGTCGACAAGAGCAGCGGCGTCGTGCTGTCGGCGGCGCTTACTTCGTTGATGTCGGCACCGCCATCGAGCAGTGCCACGACGGCCGCGAGATTGCCCTGTCGTACGGCGTGGTGCAACGCCGTGAGCCCGCCCATGCTGCCCACCGACGACGCGTACCCCGCGACTTGTCCGTCGGCCGTGTCGGCTTCTTCGGAGGCCGGTTTTGTGACCGGTGCCGTCAGCACCGTCCGACCGGCAACAATCGCCTCTTGGATCTGACTCGGCGTCAGTCCATCGGTGGACGGCGCCGGTGCGCCGCCGCCTTGACGACCCTGACGCGGCGTGTCTGGCGTACCGATGCCGCCCTGCGCGGCCGCGACTGGTTGCGCTTGCGCGGCATCCTTCGCTTGCTGGGCGGCAATGGCGAGCAATGAGTCGCGCTTTGCCTTGGGCATGAACGACGTGAAGACTTCGTTGCGCTTCCGCGTCGCCGCTTGCTCCTTGGCCGCTTCCTCGGTGAGGTTCACGGCGTTGGTGCGCAGCGATGCGTCGGCGCCGCGCTTGAGCAGCGTGCGAATGACCTCGGCACGATCTTCCGACGCGGCGAAAATGAGTGGCGTCTGACCCCATTCTGATTCGCGCGCGTTCGGGTCGGCCTTCTTGTCGAGCAGCGCGTTCACGGCGTCGATGCTGCCCGACGCCGCGGCGAAATGAAGTGCCGTCGCGCCGCTGGTCGTCGCGGCGTTCGGATCGCTCCCCGCCTTGAGCAGCGCCCTGACCACCGCCCCGCTTCCCGACTTGCTGGCGATATGGAGCGGCGTGTAGTTCCCGATGCGCGTCACCGCTTTCACGTTGGCGTGCGCGCGCAGCAGCAGGTTCGCCATCACCGAGTCGCTGTGTTCGGCGGCCCAATGCAATGCAGTCATGCCATCGCCTTGCGCCGCGTTCACGTTGGCACCTTCGGCGATGAGCCGCCGTACCGCCGCCACATCGCCTTGCATGGCCGCATCGGCGATCGGCGCCTTGGGAGTCGTCGCCGCGGCGGCGAGCGCGACAAATCCAACGATCGTCAGGGCACGGAGCCCGTGACGCAGTCTACTCGGCCTCATAGCGTATCCTCGTCAGACGCTGAGCGCGAACTCGCCCGTGCTGTCGCCAAAGCTCTTCATATCGTCGAGACCAAGCTTGTGCAGGAGCGTAAGCATCACATTGGCCATCGGCGTTCCGTCGGGGGCCTTGAGATGCATGTTGCCGGCGAGCTGCCCGTTGCCGTGTCCGAGAAGGAGCAGCGGACAGCGCCGATGGTTGTGCAGGTTCCCATCGGCCATCGGCGAACCGTAGATGATCGCCGTCTTCTCGAGCAGGTTCGAATCACCTTCGCGCGTGTTCTTGAGGCGATCGAGCAGATACGGCAGCATGCTGACGTGATAGCGATTGATCATGTTGAAATCGAGAATCGCCGCCTCACGTCCACCGTGGTGCGATGCCGGGTGGAAGCCCTTGTTCGTTCCGCTTTCCGGGTACGTGCGGCTCGATGCGTCGCGGCCTGTCTTGAACGAGACCACGCGGGTCATGTCGGACTCGAACGCGAGCACCTGGAAGTCGAACATCAGCTTCATGTGCTCCTCGAACGAATCGGGAACACCGGCCGGCGCTTCGGGGAGCTCGCGCGCTTCGCCGCTCGTATTCCGTGCCTCGATCTGCTGAATGCGACGCTCCAGCTCGCGAATGTTCTCGAGATACTGGTCGAGGCGCTGCCGATCAGTCGGCCCGAGCTGACGCTTGAGCGACGTCGTCTCTCCGACGATCCAATCGAGAATGCTTTCGTTGGCGTGACGACGCGCTGTGCGATCGGCGTTGTTGGTGCCGGCGCCGAACAGCAGATCGAACGCGACGCGCGGATTGCGAATCATCGGCAGCGGCTCACTCGGCGACGCCCAGCTGATCGTGTCGGTGTACGCGCAGGCGTAGTTGTAGTAGCAGCCGCCGGCTTGATCGAGATTCTCGATGCAGAGCTGCATTGACGGAATCGCGGTTCCCTGCCCGATGCGCCGCGCCACCAATTGGTCCAGCGACGTGCCGACGTAGAGATCCGAGCCCTGCGTCTGTTTCGGATGCGACTGGGTGAGGAACACCGCGCTCGAACGGAAATGGTCCCCGCCGACCTCGGGCGCCTCGAACGCTTCCGCCATGCGAACGTCGGTGTTGCTGACGATGGTCAAGTAATCACGCCACGGCGCGAGCGGCGACAATGCGCCTTCCTGAATGAGCTCGAACTTCTTCCCGACACCGGCCGGAGCCCAGAGATTCTTCGTCGCTCCCCAGGCGTTGGACCCGGCCGCACCGTGCACCGACTCGATGCAGATGAGCCGAGTTTTGTCGGTCGCAGCGGCACCGAGAGAGCGTTTGCCGAACGCGCGGAACGCTGGTTCCATCGCGTCGAGATACGGCAACGCCACCATCGCCCCCAGGCCCTGGAGGAACGTACGACGCGGAAGATTCTTTCCGCTGAGGATCTGCATGGCTCGGCCTCTCCGCTGAGGGAAGGTCTAGTGGTGGTGTTGTTTGTCCTGCGTGTCCGCGACGGCGTCCGCCCGCTTGCTCAAGAATGCGTCGCTGTTCACGACGCCCATCACAAACGACGAAATACGATAGCGCTTGGTCTCGGCCGCGCGCGCAATGGCGCGAATGGCGGGTTGGTCGAAATCCTCGACGCGCCGCCCGATCGCGTAGGCCATCAAGTTCTCGGTGAACGACCGCACGAGCGGGATCGGACGCTTGAGGAGTGCCGTTCGAAGATCGCCCGGCGAGGTCACGTCGCTGCCGTCGTACATCTGACCGCGCGTGTCCAGCTCGATCCCGTTCTCGCGATACCGCCACTTGCCCGTGACATCGAAGTTGTCGAGCGCGAGACCGATCGGATCCATGTACTGGTGGCACGCCTTGCACGTCGGGTTCTTGCGATGGATTTCCATGCGCTCACGCGTCGTGAGCGGCTTGCCATCCTTCGCATCCTGTGTTTCATCGAGCGTCGGCACGCCGGGCGGCGGAGGCGGCGGCGGCATCCCAATCAATACCTCCATGACCCATTTGCCACGCAGCACAGGCGACGTGCGATTGCCAAGCGACGTCTGCACCAAAATGCTTCCGTGTCCGAGCAGCCCGCGGCGCGTATCGTCCGGGTACTTCACTTTCTGGAATTCGTCGCCCGAGATGTTCGGAATTCCGTAATGCTGCGCGAGCCGCTCGTTCACGTACGTGTAGTCCGCCGTGAACAGGTCGAGGACGCTGCCGTCGCGTCGCACGATGTCGTTGAAGAAGAGCTCCGTCTCGCGCCGCATCGACTCCGCGAGCTGGAGATCGAAGTCCGGGAACATGAACGCGTCGGGGTGAACCTTGTCGAGGTCCTGCAAGCGCAACCACTGCGACGCGAAGCGCGTGGAGAGCGCCTCGGCGCGCGGGTCGGCGAGCATGCGGCGCACTTGCGCCTCGAGCACCTTCTTGTCGGACAGTCGATGCTGCTCGCCGAGCTTTAGAAGTTGCTCATCGGGGATGGTGCCCCAGAGGAAAAACGAGAGTCGCGAGGCGAGATCGACGTCGCTGATGCGGAAATCCTGACCGGGTTGGACCTTGGCCGGGATCGTCTCGAAGCGGAAGACGAAGTACGGGCTGGCCAGCATGGCCTGAAGCGCGTTTCGTACGCCGCCCTCGAACCCGTCCTCCTTCACTCCGCTGTCATAGAACGACATCAAGCTCGTGCGATCGTGGGCGGTGAGCGGCCGGCGGTACGCCTTGGTGCCAAGGCGGTTGATGATTGACTCGGCGCACGCTCGCTGCTGTGCCGCCGCACTCGGGTGACACGAAAAGATCAGCTTACGACTCGGCGTTTCGGAGATCCCGGTGATTTTTTGCGGACCCGCAACGCCGAGCTCGATCATGAACGGCGGCTCGGTCGTTCCAGCGCTTCCGGTGCCGTTGGAGGCGCGCGACCAATCGTGCGGCTTGATCAGATCCTCGTACGGTCCCTCGGTGCGACGAACGAACGCCGCCGAGACGCGGTGCTGACCGGCCCGAACCAGAATGGGGTCGGTGCGCATGTAATCGGCGCCGGACGGCGCGTCGGCCGACGTGAAATTGCGTCCGACGCCGCGTTCGTAATGAAGGAGGACCGCGCGCTCACCGTCGATCGAGACGTCGATGTCTTCGAGCCTGGTGCCGACTCCGCCGCCCACGTTCAACCGGAACGTATACATGCCGTCGGCCGGGAAGTCGTGCTCGGCGACGATTCCGCCGCGCGTCCCGTACGGGGCACCGTCGACGTGATCCCAGGGGTGTTGGGATGCGAAGGGGGACGTCGGATACGTCGTGAAGGTCCCGGTCGCTTTGGGATCGCCGACCGCCATCCGGCTGACTGCGGCGGCGGCGTTCAAGTAGGACTCGAGCAACGTCGGCGACAGCGCCTGCACATCGGCGATGTTGTCGAAGTTGGCGCTCTTGGTGTCGAGTGGCAGGTAGTCGCCGGCGTTCACGTCGAGGGCGAGCAAATCGCGGACGGCATGCTCGTATTCCGGCCGATTCAGCCGCTGGAACGTTCGGGCGCCTGGATTGGGTCGCGACGATTTGTCGATCACTTGCTCGAGCGTCTCGACCAACGCGACCAACGTGTCGCCGCCGGGCTTTTTCGAGCCCGGCGGTGGCATGATCTGGGCGCGGAGCTTCCGGATCATCTTCTCGGACGTCTCGAGGTTCTGATACGCCGAGTCGACGTCGTAGCCCTTGAGGGACAGATTGCCCTTCATGGTGACGTCGTTGTGGCAGCTCAGACACGTATGCTGAATGACGCTGCTGAGCTCACTGGTCGGGATACCGCGTGCGCCGATTTTCCCGTACGACGGATGCGGACCTGGTCGCGGTCGCTCGGGTACGCGACCGCCAACGGCCGTGCCGAACGTGAACGCGATTGCACTCGTGACTCCAGCGGTCGCGAATAGAACCTTCATGACTGGCAAACCCTCCCCGGCGGGGTGCTACCGCTGCTTACGCAGCACGGGCTGTGAGTGCTGGGCTGCTGGCCCATTCCGCACGTTCCGTCCCAACAGCTTCGAATAGAAGTGGGTATCCCTCTATACGTCGGTGATTTGGGAGAATTGTTGGCTTCCGAACAGTATGCCCTGTCGGGCGGTCACTGGCAAGGCGCGGCGGAGGCGAAAATTGCTGGCCGGCTCGGAGGTTTTCGGACCCTGCGGCCGCCTGTCAGCGATCGCAGCCGATCTGGGTCATTCGCCGCGTCGTAGAGTCACTGATTTCGTGTGGAAGGGTCGTTAATGACGGCGGAGCCGTTCCCGCACCCACAGCACGACGAAGCGACGCGCAGCGCGGTGATTCGGCGGGACCAACCCTGAAGAAGAACGGATCAATGGAAGGGGCGATCTGACTACCGCTCACGGAGCCCTCCACGGGCTGGCGCGCGAGGAGCTTGCCGCTCTTGAGCGACACGCGACGCTGGTACACGATGCCGTTGGGAAAATTCGTCGAATCGGGAATGTTTGCCGCCGAGAACACACCGAGGAACTCGGAGCCGCGGGTGTGCAGCTCGACCCAGTCGCCGATGTAGGGCTGCACGCGCACGAGCGCAGCGAGTGCCGGCGTGCTGGCGAGGACGTACTCGCGCGCGTGCTTCATGGTGTCGCGCGAGACAAGCAGACGCGTCACCCACCGATTGGCGACCGAATCGATTGCCAGTTGTTGAAAGAGAAACCCGAGCCGCCCCAAGTTGTCGACCGCGACGGCCGGGTTCGTGGCGTTTGGAATGGAGAGCAACAGGGTCCATCGTTGCCCACCATCGCTCGATTTGGCGACCGTCACACGTTGGTGATCGGCGCCGGAGCTGTCGGCCCACGCGACATACACGGTGTTGCCGCGGCGGTCGGTCGGATCGGTCGCAACACTCATGAGAACCGGAAGACGTCGCTGAAATCCAAAGGCGTTTCCGCTTGCTCCGAATGCGTCGTAGGCGAACGGTCGGCATCGAACCACGCGCACTCCGGGCAGTCCATCACCAATCGGACAGATCGGCGGCGTTGACGGTCGCGAATGCTCGCGCAACGCCTCGAACGGATTCTTGCTCGCGCCAAGCGAGTCGTCGCGTGCGATCACGAAGTCGAGAAACGTGGTTTCGCTCGTGTCGAGTACGGCCGGCACCGCGTCGTACATCGCGTACACGCGACCCGATGGATGCGCGGCCAGACGAACCGCGAAGTTCTGACCACCGATGACGCGATGCTCGAGCCCGATCCGAGTAAATGCCGTCCCGCGTTTCGGATCGTCTGCCCACAGTATGGCGGCAGTTTGCGGCGTGCTGTCCGCGTTCTTGTAGCTTCCCGACACCAGCACGCGATCGTGCCCCCTCCGATCGATCACGAGCAGGTCGGGTTGATCGACCAGATCGTGTCCCATGACGAACTGCATCGGGTGCGGCGCGAAGACGTCGTCGGTCGAGAAGAGTTGGAGCGACTGCGGATGATCCGGCAACGACCAGATGAAGGCCGCGTAGAGTCGGCGTCCTCGAGTTCCCCATCGCAATACCACGTCCGACGGCGGCATGCCGGCGAGTCCCGGCGTTGGCAACGCGCACACGATCGACCACGTCGCGCCGGTGTCGCGCGACACGAGAATCGGCGACACTGCAGTGCCCTCGCACACGTCGGTGCCAAGGAGAAACGCCGACGCGGCGAGGAGTCCGCGATCGGTGGGATGGACAGCGATGCTCGGTTCGGGATTCCAGGTCGTCTCGTTCCCGAACATTGGCGGAATCATGTTGACGACGCGCACCTGCCCGTGAAGTGCGTCGGCAGCGACGACGACCGCCGTCACACAGCGAACAACCGTTCGAAGCCTCACGGCGGCAGCACGCCACATTGCGGTACGAAGTCCTTGGGCGGTTCACCGAGTCGTCCCTTTGGAAGCTGCGCGATGACCGAGGCGACGACCGCGCTGTCGGCGATCGAGAGCACGTCGTCGGCACTGCGAATCATGAACAGCGGCTTCGGGCCGTTGATCACCAAGTCCCCGGGTTCATTGAGCGTCACGTGCAGCAGGAACAGCAGGTGCTGGTAGGCATCGGCTACCTGAAGCAGCGGCACGGAGAGTAGCAATGCCGCTGGAACGGCGATGTTGATCGTCGAGTCGAGGGAGATTCCGCCCTGCGTGAGCATGACGGTACCGATGGTGAGCGGCAGCGAGATCCCCGACACGCGTTGATTGATGATTCTTGGAATCGCCGCCGCGATGTTGGGGCGCACCGAGTCAATCGCAAGGCGCCCGGTCACGACGAAGACGGTATCCTCGAGATGATGTAGCAGTTGCGCCCGCGGACCGTTCGGGCCGAGGAAGTCTTTTTTTAAGAGGGTGTCAGCGTAGCTCGCCCGAAACCGAGCGACGGATCGCACGCCCAGATGGTCGCCGATGATCCAACCGGACGCGAAGAACCACCATTCCTGTTGGGGGGCGAGTCCGGTCGTGTCCGCGACGTACACCGTGACAGGCTCGTTCGAGTAGACGCCGACCGCGTGTGGGCATTGGAGCGACGCACTCGGCGTGACCGCGATTGTATGCGATGATGCCGCAATTCCCTTCACCGTCGACGCATGGAGCGAATCGATGCGAGCCTGGAAGGCAAACGTCGATGTGCGGCGGAGCTTGCCCAGGCTGTCGGCCATCGGGTCGATGGTGATCATCTGCGCGTGGACCAGACTCGGCGCCGCGACCACAATCGCGCAGGCGCACGCGCGAACTACCGCATTCCGCGCTCGGTCGCGACGTTTGATCATTGCCATCCCCAGCGCCAGCCTTCGGACTCGAAAACCGGCATTCGCGCGTCATCGGGAGCGCTCTCGAGTTCCTCGAGCAGGAGAGCGACGCCAAGCGCCCCCTTATATAGCCGGTGTGCGTGCGCGGATTCAGGCGTCGACGCGTCGAGCGCGCGATCGGCCAGCAATTCCGCGCGACGCCGCCACTTTGTGTCGCCAGTTCGGCGAGAGAACGCAAGCAATGCATAGGCACGTCCCACGAGACCGCAGCACGCGTCGGCGAGGTCGTCGCGCGAATCGTCCCACACGTTCCACGCGGCGGCGTGCGCGAGATCGAGATATCGCTCGTTGCCGAACGCGGCGTGTGCCTCGAGCCACGTGTGGACGTGCCCCGATGTGCCGTTGCACCAGGTCGGCGCGGGGTGCGGCTCCGATCCGATGTCGCGCGCGTCGGTGCTCCACGCCCATGCGAGTCCACGGCCGCGCGGCGTCGCGAGCTCGCTCAACTGACGAAGACGCGGCTCGATGAACTCCGGCATCGCGTCGCCGGTCGCGCGATGCCAGCGCATCAGGGTCCACAGCAATCCGGACCAACCGTGCGCGATGCCGAGGTACGTAAACGCTGACTCGTCGGCGATCGGCGCGAACGAGTCGATTGGCCGCTCGATGGACGTCACAATCGACGTCGCGCGCTTTCGGAGCTTGGGCCAACGCGTCGAGGAGGCCTCGAGCATCAGCGTAGCGCCGACGACCAGTCCGGCGGTTCCGAGTGTCAGGTCGAGATTCGTCGTTCGCTTGCGCGATGCCGCGATGAAGTCCATCGCGCAACGCTCGGCGCGTGACTCGTCGCCCGTCGCGAGCGCGATGAGCGTTTCTACACAATGCAACCCGGTGGCGGTGTGATAGAGCGCAATCGGGCCGATCTCCTTGCGCGAGATGAGTCCGTCGCGCGTATACCATGCCTCGGGCTCCGAAGCCCACGACTTCCCGCGCGCAACCCATGCGTCGGCGTGCGCGAGCAACGTCGCGTCTTCACGCGCGAGAGCCATGCGATACAGGGCGTAGGCGATGCCCGCGGCGCCGTTGTTGATCGAACAGAGCGGCGGCGCCGGAAGTCCGTGCTCGTAAAGCGGTCCGTCCGGCGCGAGACGATCGACGAGTGCCGTGACGAATCGTCGCCGATCGGCGGCGTGCGGAGCGACCACTGGCCCCGCACTTTCCGGCAACGCCACGCTGATGGCGCTCAGCGACCGCGCGAGCTCACGCATCGATGGATGGCGACACGCTGGATCCTTCGAGAGCGCACGAGCCAAAACGGCCTCTAACTCGGGCCACGGCGAGAGTCCGGCCGTCTCAAACGACAACGGCATGTCTTCGACGATTTGGCGTAGCGCCTCGTCGCGGCGCATCGACAACTCGAGATACGATCGGCCGGTGACGATCGTGTAGAGCAAGACGGCCATCGAGTACTGCTCGGCGCCGGCATCGAGTGGCGGTTCTCGATTCTCGGAGCGTTGCGCCGCGGCGAACTGCGGATCGTAGTACTCGGGAATTCCGCCTCGGCGCGACGGAGCCATCGACGAATCGGTCGGGACGGACGCGAGGCCAAAATCGAGCAACGTGATTTCGCCGTCGCGACCGACGAGCACGTTGCCGTCGTGCACGTCTCCGTGCAGGACGCCGCGTTCGTGCAAGTCGGCGTACGCCTCGGCGATGCGAATGCAGAGCGCGATCAATGAACGCCGCGATTGCAGCGTCGGAGTGCGATGCTGATCGAGAGCACGCGTCGGCGGAACACCGGCGCACCACTCGGTGGCCATATAAGGAAGCGCGGCGTCGAGGTCGACTGCCAAGACGCGCGGCGCGACGTGGCCATCGAGTCGGCGGAGGATCGCCGACTCCCGCGCGAGCGACGCACCCAGTCGTTTCGCGTGACCGGCGCGCGCGATCTTGAGTGCGGCGAAGGTTCCGTCGGATGCACGCGCGCGATGAATCTCGACGTCCTCGAGAATGTGAACGCGGTCGATGATCGTGAAGCCACCGATGATGTCGCCACGCGCGACACCATGCTCGATCGGACGCGCGCGTTCGTCGCCTGAGGGAAGAAGTACGCCGCCGGTGACGAGTCGCTCGACGAGCGGAAAGGCGCTTTCGAGGACCGCGCGGGGATCCGTGTTGGTCGCGCGACTGAAGCGGACGACCGCGTCGACCACCGTGCTCGGCGCGCGAAACAGCTCGATCAATTTCGCGCCATTGGCATCGACGACGCTCGACGGTCGTCGCGACAGGGGCCGAGTGATGGCGACATCTCCGGCCGCGCAGTCCAGTCGCTCGCGGGTCGCCGGCGCCAACTCCTCGACGGGAATGAGAACAACGTCCTCCGGGAGAATGAACGTGCTCGTGAGTTGCGTCGTCATGTTGACGTGTCCGCGGCGAATCCACGCACCGCATCCTCGGAAGGCTCCCACGTCGATGGATCGATTCCGTCGAGCGTCACACGCTCAAGCGCGAACCGGTCGGCGTCGCGAGAACGTCCCGTGCGCTGCGCCGTCGCCACGTATGATGCAAGTCGCCGGCAAACCCACTGACGCCAACTCGAGCCAACCTGCGAGAGCAGCGCACGCGAGGATGGAGGATCGATGCCGAGCGAGACAAGCCCGTCGCCGGCCAACTCGTGTGTGAAAGGGACTGGTTGGGCGGTCGTTTCTCCAACCTCGCTCGCGATTGCGGACGCCACCTCTTCGGCCGCGGTGCGGCGCGTGAAGTACGCCACAAGCTTGTCGGGTCGGAGAATGGCAGATGCAGACGCGCCGATCTTGAACGGCGGAGCGCCGGCGTCGACGAGTACGTCGACGACAGCGGGAAATACGTCGGGGAGCATCTCAGTCTTTGGGCTCACGTACAGCTTGTACGTCACCTGATCGTCGGCGCTGCGACGCGGATTGCGCGAAGTGACACGCGGCCACCAGCTCAGCCAGTATTCGCCGACGTCGGTCGCTTTCGTCTTCCAGTGACGGGAGAGGGCCGACGTCGTATGAGAGTTCGTTGATGCCCCGACGAACCGCAGCACGTCACCCGGCGTGCTGATGCGCGCGCCCCATCTCGGAGTGAGCGGCCGCCGGTTGAAGTGGTAGAGGCGATCGGCCAACGCGAGCGGATCCTCACCCTCGATTCGTGCGATGAGTCGGAGCGCGTCGTGCGAGAGGCGTGCGACGGCACCTTGCGATGCGCGCGTGGCGCTGTCGGCCAGGGCGTCGGCGCCGGAGACGAAGACGCCGTCGCGCTCGACCTCGAGCACGCCGTCGAGCGTGAGTCGCCATACTGCGTCGACGATCGAACCGTCGCCGCCGGCGACGGCTTGTCGCGGAATCGTGCCAGGCGTCTGCAAGGAGTAGATGAGCAGCGCCACGTTCCGCGAGACGGCCTTGATTGTACCGGTCGACTCGGACCGCGGCCGCAGAATGCCGAAGAAATCCGGATCGCGCGCGAATTCGGCGATCGTCGCCTGATCGCGCGTCGTGAGGCGATCGAATGGGACGACGTCGTACGCTGGGTTGGCGCGGAAGACACGGCGGGCCGACGCGTCGGGCGCGGGCGTCGGTGTGGAGGGAGACGTCACAGCGAGCCGTCGAATGAGAAGCGGCGCCTCGAGGAGTGAGGCGCCGCGTGACTACAGGAGGGCTAGCGGCTCAGAACTTCTTCGAGCTCGGTCGAGAGGAGCGCGAACTGCTCGTCGCGCCAAGTCTGGGCCTTCTTTCTGGTTTTGTCCTGGCTGGTCAGGCAGGGGCAGTTCTCCGTGTTCGGGTCGTTGGGCTGGCACGGAGATCCAGTGGCCGTCCGGTTCGTGCATTTCGAACATTTCGGGCAGCCCTTATCTGCCGCCATCTCCGCAGGCAGTACGGCTACAAGCAAGTCGTCAACGCGGAAAGTCACAGTTCTCTCCTATGGACAACGTGAACCGGCATCGGCCACACTGCACCGAGGTGAGCGGGGCCAATATGCCCCCCTCGTGGGCAGGCCGCAAGCAATGCCGGAACTATTTGACGCCCCGGCGACGGAGGTCGCGCTGGTACGCGTCGAGAGTTCGTGCGTAGACGGAATCGGCGTGCGACCACGCCGCGACCGCATAATCCATGTTCAACCTTGCCGCAGGCACGTCGCCGGACAACGCCCTGGCACGCGCGAATTCGAGGTACCAGAATGGTCGCCACCCACTCACGCCGAGCCGTGATGGCGGATGTCGTGCGAGCAAGGCGCTGGCTTCGGCAGCGCGTCCACGCGCGTCAAACAGTCTCGCGGCGTCAAGAACAGCCGAAGTCGAGTTCAGCTCCCACGCGAGAGAATCGGGAAGCGCACGAAATCGTTGCTCGGCTGCCGCTGAGTCGCCTCTTATCAAGTCTTTGTAAGCTTGCGCGAGGTCGCTCAGATAGCGCCATTGCAGAACATCGACCGATGCGCCCCCCGCCTTTGCATGCGCGTCGGCACGTTCAACGAGTTGTGTGAGGCGAGTCGTGTCGCGCAAGTCTCCGAAATGTGCAATCACAATTGGCCAGACTCGTCGCCGCTCCTGCGTCACCCAAATAATGCTCAGCGAATCGAGTACGTGGCTTTCGGCGATGGAACTACGCGCGTTGACAAGAAGCTCCGACGCCCCAGCCTCTGCGTGGCGGTAACCCAGATCTGAAACCCGGAGCGACTCATCGAGATGACCGCGAAACCGAAGCGCCGCCCCCAAGAAGGCGTACGGGGCGTCCGGCCCCGGCTCGGCGGTCAACAACCGGAGCGCCCGTATCGCCGTTTCCTGGGGATCCGGCCATGGCGCGAGCGCGAACGCCGCGTCGCGGGCGTCCGCGAGCGAAAGCGAGCGCACAATGGCTTGCAGTTGTTTGTCACTGCGATCGCTCTCGACAATTCTCGTGACCGCGGCGACGACTCGGTCGGTGTTGTTGATCTTGAGGAAGCGCCGGGCCAGCACGAGCGCAGAGTCTCGGCCGCGAAGCATGAGCGCGAGTCGGATTGCATTTGGATAGGCCGGTCCGAAGAGCGAATCCGTCGCAATTGCTCGCTCGTAGGCAACCAACGTCGCCTCAGGGTCCGAACCGCGCCTGCTGACGCGCAGTCTCGCTTCCGCCAACTCGGCCCACACCTCGGCGTCGTGAGGATAGAGCGCTGCCGCTCGCTCCAGCGCAGCAAAGCGGCGCTCGCTCCGCTGGTACTCCGCCGGATCAATGAACGATGCAATGTGAGGGCCGGGCAACAGCGAATCGGCGAGAATCATCAGACTGTCGCGCAACGACATTCCGTGATTCAGCTCGCCCGCATGATGCCCCAGCGCGAGCATGCTGTCTTCGGTCAGGCGAGAGTTCAGCCAAAGCGGGCGCAGCACGTTGCGCATTCGATGATACGCCAGTGCGAAGTTGCTGTCCGCCGCGAGGGCCTCCTCGTACGCTGATCGCGCGCCGACGAAATCGCTTCGCCGATATAGCTGTTCACCGCGAAGGAAAGCCTTGAGCGCCGGCAACGCGTGCGAGCCGAGTGAGCCGACCGGTGCCGCCGTGATGCGCCGCGTTCGACTCAACGCGCGCAGTAGCCGCACCCCAATCGAGTCGGCGACGCGATCCATGCGCGACGCGACATCGCGGATCTCCATGTCTCCCGACAACGCGCTGTCGCCGCGGACATCATAGAGCGTCACCGTTGCGCGCACGGAATCCGCGCCCGATGTGATCACTTGGCCGAACACGGCGAGCCCAGCGCGATTCGCTCGACCAAGCTCCCCAGCGCTGGTCTTGTCGGCTCTTCCCTTCCACGAGCGCACGACGAGCGTCGGCGACACCGTACGTAGCGGACCGGCGCCGTCGAGCGACCGCGCAAGAACGTCCATCAACCCTTCGCGCCACAGACTCAACGACTGTCCGAGCACGTCGAATGGCGCCACCGCGATCACGTTGTCATCGAGCTCAACGCGTCCGATCGATCCGCGCACGGTCCGGAGCAGCGTGCCCGCAGCGAAGGCAACGGCCACCACGAGCGCCGCGATCACAACGCGCGCCGGTGTTACTAGTTTCCTAATTCCGGTCGCAACGTCTGCCGCCGCTTGGTCGAGGGCGTCGACGAACTCCCGGATCGAGCCGAATCGCTCGTCGGGCGCCTTCATGAGTGCGCGCGCCAGCGCCGATTCGATCGACGCGGGGATTCCCGACTTGACCGTCGAGATCCTCGGTGCCGGCTTCGAGATGTGCTGCGCGAACATCGCCTGGATCGTCTTGCCGTCGAACGGCGGCTGGCCGGCGAGCATCTCGTAAACCACGCAGGCCAGGCTGTATTGGTCGGACCGCGCGTCGACGTCGTTCGATCCGAGCGCCTGTTCGGGGCTCAAATAGGTCGGCGTCCCAATTCCCATGCCGATGTCGGTGATTCGCATGGCGCCACTGTCGCGCTCGAGCGCTCGCGCCAACCCGAAATCCGCGACGACGGCGACGCCACCAGGAAGCAGCACGTTCTCGGGCTTTATGTCACGGTGAACGATCGCCTGCCCGTGTGCGTACTCGAGCGCGCTCGCGATCTGGCGCGTGAGGCGCATCGTCTCGTCGAGCGACAACGCTCCCTCACGCGCAACGCGCGCGGCCAGGGTCTCACCCTCGACATACGGCATGACATAGAAAAGCAGTCCCTCTTCCGCGCCGGAATCGTGAACGGGAAGGATGTGCGGATGCGTCAACCCCGCGGCGATCTCGATCTCGCGGAGGAATCGATCGGCGTTGACGGTCGACGACAGCTCCCCGCGCAGCACCTTGATCGCGACGCGGCGGTTGTGCCGCAGATCGTTCGCGAGGACGACGAACGCCATGCCACCACTCCCGATCTCGCGCTCAATGACGTATCGGCCGGCGAGCGGGTGTTCAGGGCTGGTGAACGCGCTGAGACCAGGGAGGGACGTGCGGAGGGAGGTCACCGCACACAGAATACGATACGGGC
>DASYSU010000016.1:0-4008 GCA_036002925.1 Gemmatimonadaceae bacterium
GAAACCACTCGAGACGAAGCCCGCGCAGCTCGGCGAGGTTCGTGTGAAGGTGAAAGCGATGGCGCTTCCGCCGGATCGGCCACCGGGACGCATCATCGGCGACGGCGTTGCGGCGGTGCCGGAGCTTGTCCGCCTGTTGCAGACCGAAGCGAAAGTCCTTTGAGCTCGAGACTGATTCGGTCCGCTCAACACTCCCTGGCTCACTACTGATGACTGCCGTTCTAGTGTTTGCTGAAACGCGCGCGAACGCGCTCCGCAAGGTTGCGATCGAGACCGTGAGTGCGGCGCGCGCGCTCGCCGATTCCACTGGAGGCGGCGAGGTGTACGCGCTGGTCGCCGGCACGAGCGGGATCGGAAGCGTCGCGGAGCAACTCGGACAGTATGGCGCCGACGTCGTGGTCGTCGTCGAACACCCGGCGTTCGCGAACTTCGATCGCGAGGCGGTTGCCGCGACGGTTGCGGCGCGCGCCAAGAGCGGGTCCTATCGAGCGGTATTGCTAGGATTCTCGGCGCAGGGGCGCGACATCGGTCCGCGCGTCGCGGCGAAGCTCGACGCGCCGATCGTAACCGACGTCGTCGAGATAAATGCGTCGGCGGGCTCGATCGTTGTGAGACACCCCGCGTACGCGAACAAGGTGATCGTGACGCTCGAGATCACCGCGCCGCTCGCCGTTCTCTCGATTCGGCCTAGCGCGTTTACGCCGCAAGCCGCGCCGCGTACGGCGCGAGTCGAGACAATGTCGCCGGCGAGCGATCCAAGCGCATCCAAAGTCGTGGTGAAGGAGATCATCGAGGGTGGCAAGGGCAAGCTCGATCTCGGTGAAGCGCCGGTGATCATCGCCGGTGGCCGCGGTCTCAAGGCGCCGGAGAATTTCAAGCTCGCGGAAGATCTCGCTGCGGCATTCGGGAACGCGGCGGTCGGCGCGACCCGCGCCGTCACCGACGAAGGCTGGCGTCCGCACAGCGATCAGATTGGACAGACGGGGCGACAGGTGAGTCCGCAGCTCTACGTCGCGGTCGGTATCTCCGGCGCGATTCAGCATTTGGCCGGCATGCGCAGCTCGAAGACGATCGTCGCGATCAACAAGGACAAGGACGCGCCCATCTTCAAGGTGGCCGACTACGGGATCGTCGGCGACGTGTTGGAGATTCTTCCCGTGCTGACGCAGGCCGTGCGCGAGGCGAAGGCCGCACACTGATGCAGGCCTCACAAGTGGTCTTTCTTCTCCTGTTGATCGGTGGCGCCGGATTCTTCGCGCTCAACGTGCAGCGGCTGGTGCGCTACATGCGCCTCGGTCATGCCGAGCATCGGACCGACGCGCCGCTCACTCGAGTGAAAAACGTGCTGACGATCGGCATCGGACAGTCGAAGATCTTCCGCGACCCGATCGCCGGTACGATGCACGCCACGATTTTTTGGGGATTCGTCGTGCTGACCGCCGGCACAGTCGAGATCCTCATCCAGGGCGTGTTTAGTGGATTCTCGTACGCGCTCTTTCTGCCTCGCCCGGTCTACGTATTGTACGCGTTCTCACAAGACGTGTTCGCCGTGCTCGTGTTGGGTGCGATCGCGTTCGCCCTTTATCGTCGGCTCGTCCTTCATCCAAAGCGACTCGAGGGAGACAAGCTCGAACATACCGACGCGCTGATCATTCTCAGCTTGATCGGTGGCTTGATGGCGACGCTGTTGCTCACGAACGCGTGCCAGTACCTCCTCGATCCGTCAGCGATTGGTCCCGAGAAGATGGTGTCGCGCGGGCTCGCGATGGCCATCGCGGTTATCGATCCGCAGCCGATCGTGGCGGCACGGACGTTCTGGTGGATGCACGTCTTGCTGGTGCTGATCTTCCTCAACTATCTGCCGTACTCGAAGCACCTGCACGTCGTCACGTCGCTGATCAACGTGTTCTTCTCGAACACGAGCGGACCGGGACAGAAAGGCGTGATGCGATCGATGGATTTGGAGGCGGAGGTCGAGCAGTTCGGCGCATCGGATGTCGAGCATCTGACGTGGAAGAATCTCCTCGACGGGTATTCGTGCACCGAGTGTGGCCGGTGTACGGCCGCTTGCCCCGCGAACATCACGGGCAAGCTGCTCAGCCCTCGCAAGATTGTCATCAACACGCGACAGCGATTGATGGAGAAAGGCCCCGTCGTGACCGGCGACCGGATGGAGTTCCTACATCCAGCGCTGGTGCATGGCGAAGGCGATGACGCGGGCGCGACGTCGGCCACTGAGGTGATGACGCAACATCGGCTCCTCGACACGTACATCACGGAGGAGGAACTCTGGGCATGCACCAGTTGCCGCGCCTGCGTGCAAGAGTGCCCGGTGTCGATCGACCAGCTCGACATCATCAACGAGATGCGGCGCTACCTCGTGCTTTCAGAGTCGCGCTTTCCCGAGGAGATCCAACCGGCGTTCGAGTCGCTCGAGCGCAATGGCTCACCGTGGGCGTTCAGTCCGGCGGATCGCGCTAATTGGGCGGAAGGCCTCGACATCCCCACAATGGCCGAAGCGTTCGAGCGCGGTGACCGCCCCGACATTCTTTTCTGGGTCGGCTGCATGGGATCGTTCGATGACCGCGCCAAGAAGATCACAGTGGCATTTGCCAGAATCCTCAAGGCGTGCAACATCGACTTCGCGATCCTCGGCCAGGAGGAACATTGTCACGGCGACCCGGCGCGTCGCATGGGCAACGAGTACCTCTACCAGATGCTCGCCAAGGACACCATCGGCACGCTCGACCGCTACGAGGTGAAGACGATCGTCACGAGCTGCCCGCACTGCTTCCATCAATTGGGTAACGAGTTCCCGCAACTCGGTGGTAACTACGAGGTCATTCACCACTCGACGTTCATCGAGCGATTGCTGCAGGACGAACGTGTGCCACTCGAGACCGCCGAAGGCAAACGTCTCACGGTCGCGTACCACGATTCCTGCTACCTCGGGCGATACAACGACATCTATGACGCACCGCGCGAGACAATTCGGCGCTCGCTACCGGTGGTCGATCTCGTTGAGCCGAAGCGGAGCGGCGATCGGGGTTTGTGTTGCGGCGCCGGTGGCGGGCGCATGTTCATGGAAGAGCGCGTGGGCAAGCGCATCAACATCGAGCGCACCGAGGAGTTGCTTGCGACGGGCGCCGAAACGATCGCCGTGGCGTGCCCGTTCTGCATGACGATGATCAGTGACGGGGTGAAGGCCGTGCAGTCCGAGGTGCCGGTGCTCGACATCGCCGAAGTTGTCGCGGGGCAGCTCGTGTCATAACTCGTCATCCTGAGTGACGAAGCGTCTTCCGACCGGCTTGAACAGCTTGCCGCGGATTCCGCGGATTCCGCGGCCCCTTTCGACGAAGTCTCCTTGCCGCTGGGATCGAACGAGCCGATTCCTCCATTCGTTCAGGCCGACGTCGCCCCTCGCGCTCCGCGCGAGATCTCGAACAACTTGATCGTCTGACGAATCTGTCCGTCGCGAAAGACGACGTCGGTCTGCGACTGCACGCGCAGTCCGAGCGGACCAAGAGCCCGCACGAACTCGCTCCGCCCGACGCGTCCCGGATCAGCGATGATGGCGAGTCCGCCGGGAGCGAGCGCGGCGTCGAGCACGCGCGCGACGAGCGGGCCATATGGACGCTCGTACAAGACGTCCGACGCGACCACCACGTCGAAGCGATCGAGCGTTGATGGAAGATTGCGCCAGTCGAGCAGCAGTCCGCGTGCCGTCCCACCTCCGTTTCGTCGCACGTTCACTCGGGCAAATCGGAGGGCGTCTTCGTAATAGTCCGACACGGTGACCTTGAAGCCCGCGAGCGAGGCGCTCGTCGCTACGAGACCGGAGCCGCAACCAAGCTCCAAGAGTGAGCGGCTGCGTCCCGACATCCCGCGAACCTTCTCCGCCAGCACGCGTGCAGAAGGCCAGAGCTCGGCCCAATACGGCAAGCGTTCGTCGAGATCGAAGTCGCGCTCGTCGATCAGATCTTCAGCGCTTTCGGGGTGGAGGATCGA
>DASYSU010000017.1:0-2965 GCA_036002925.1 Gemmatimonadaceae bacterium
AATGGTGCCGCCAACGTCACCGCCGTGTTCGAATGGCTGTACGCGCACGTGCCCTCGCCGCGGACAATCCTGGTCACCGGCGAGAGTGCCGGCTCCATACCGACCCCGGTCTACGCGGCTGTACTGGCCAAACACTATTCGCGCGCTCGCGTCGTGCAGATCGGCGACGGCGCGGGCTCCTATGTGAATGCGTCCGGTCTCACGACGTCGTGGCTGGCGTTGCCCGTGTTTCGCCGCCTCGACGTGTTGCCCGGACTCGACTCGGCGACGTTGACGTATCCGAGCTTGTACAGCCTTGCGTCGCGTTCGTCGCCTCGCATCTCATTCGCCGAGGTGAATAGCGCTGAAGACTCGACGCAGGCGTTCTTCCTGCGCGCGGTCGATCGATCATCTCCGGCCGTGCCAGTGCTCCTGGCCCAGAAATACGCGGACCTCAAACGCACACTGCCGGCGTTTCGGAGCTACACGTTGCCGGGCGCAATGCACACGATCATCGAGCGGCCCGAGTTCTACACGGCATCGGTCGACGGCGTGCGGCTGCGTGACTGGGTCGAGGCGCTGATAAACGGCGCGCCGGTCCGCGACGTCGGACTGTCGTTGTTGCTCACAAAATAGCGTGCTAGCAACTAGCAACCAGCAACCAGCAACTAGACATCACAGATGTCGTACGCCTGCTTGAGTGATGTCAGCGGATCGCGCTTCGGGACGAACTCCTGAGCGACGAACCCCGTAAAGCCGAGATCCGCGATCGCCTGCATTACACGACGGTAGTTGAGCTCCTGCGTGTCGTCGATCTCGTTGCGACCAGGAACCCCGCCGGTGTGGTAGTGCGCGATGTGTTGGAAGTTCGCTCGGATCGTCGCGATGACGTCGCCTTCCATGATCTGCATATGATAGATGTCGTACAAGATCTTGAGACGCGGTGATGCAACACCCTGCACGACCTGAACTGCCCATGCTGTGTGGTCGGCGTGATAGTCCTTGTGATCCACCTTGCTGTTCAGCACCTCGAGACAAAGCGTCACGCCGTGACGCTCGGCCGTCGGCGTGATGCGCTTGAATCCCGCGATGCAGTTCGCGATGCCCTCGCCGTCGGAGAGGCCGCCACGGTTACCGCTGAAGCAGACGATGTTCGGAACGCCAGCCGCTGCGACCTTCGGGATCATGACCTCCGCCGCCGCGACCAGCTTGTCGTGATTGTCTGGCCGGTTGAAGCCCACCGGAATTGTGCCGAAGCCATTGGCCATGGCGCAGGTGAGACCATGCTTCTTCGGCACTTGCCAGTCGACCTCGTCGAGGAGCTCGACGGACTTATAACCGATTGATTTCGCCGCCTCGCACAAGTCGTCGATCGGAATCTTCCCATAGCACCAGCGCGAGACCGATTGCTTCAACCGCGACGCGTTCGCCGGTTGGCGAGCAAAGAGGAGGCGAGGGGACAATGTCGTCGCGGCCGCGAGAGCGCCGAGCGTGCCGACAGCCTGTCGTCGCGTGATGTCGGGCATCAGAGCTCTCCTCGCTTGAGTGACGCCACGGCGTGTGCCGTCGCGCGCGCGGTCAGCGCCATGTACGTGATGCTCGGGTTTTGACAGGCGCAGCTCGCCATGCACGAGCCGTCGGTGAGAAACAGGTTCTTCACGTCCCACGCCTGATTCCAGCGATTCACCACGCCGTCGCTCGCGGTCTTGCTCATTCGCGCGCCACCCATCTCGTGAATGCAGTGGCCGGGCGGATTGTCGGACCCGTGCTGCTTGATGTCGGTGCAGCCTGCCGCGTCGAGCATCTCTGCCATTGCCGTCATCATGTCCTTGTCCATCGCGCGTTCGTTGTCGCGCCAGCGAACATCGATGCGTGCCGCTGGAATACCCCACTTGTCTTTCACGTCGGGGTCGAGGGTGACGCGATTGTCCTGGTTCGGCAGCGTCTCGCCCCAGCCGGACGCGGACAGCGACCACGGACCCAAATCGTCGATGAGAGACTGCTTAAACGCCGCGCCGTACCCCGGCATGTTCGATCCACGACCCCACCCAGACCGGCCAGAGCCGCCTTGCATTCCATAGCCGCGCAGGAAATCGGGATGTTGGCTCTTCACGTTCCGGAATCGCGCGATGTAGATCCCATTCGGACGACGCCCGATCGTCCGCTTGTCGGTGAAGCCCCGGACCGTCCCCGACGCGCCCGAGCCGTAGTGATGGTCCATCACATAGCGACCCAGCGTTCCGCTCGAGTTCGCGAGACCGTCGGGGAAACGCGCGCTCTTGGAGTTGAGCAGCAGCCGCACCGACTCGATCGTCGACGCGCAGAGAAACACGACTTTCGCCGTGAACTCGTGTTCCTGCATCGACTGCGCGTCGATCACACGCACGCCGCGAGCCCGTCCGCGCTTCGGATCGTAGAGTACTTCCGCGACTACGCTGTGTGGTCGCAACGTGAGGTTGCCGGTCTTGCGCGCCGCCGGCAGCGTCGAACCGAGGCTGTTGAAGTAGGAATGCGTGACACAACCGCGCTCGCACGGGCCGCAGTAATGACAGGGCAGGCGACCGTTGTGCGCCTTGGTGAGAATTGCCGCGCGTCCGATCGTCATCACGCGCTCGCCGCCGAACGCCTTGAGGATCTTCGGGCGCGCGTCGGCCTCGACGCACGTCATCGACATCGCCGGGAGGAAGTCGCCGTCGGGGAGTTGGGCGAGACCTTCGCGCGCGCCAGTGACGCCGATGAACCGCTCGACGTACGAGTACCACGGCGCGATCTCCTTGTAGCGAATCGGCCAGTCGTTGCCGTGTCCGTCTTTTGCGTTCGCCTCGAAGTCGAGATCGCTCCACCGATAGACTTGCCGACCCCACATGATCGAGCGACCTCCGACCTGTCGTCCGCGAAACCACTTGAACGGCGCATCGGTGGGATTCGTGTAGGGATTCTCGCCGTCCTTCACGAAAAACTTGTGGCCCATCTCGTCGCAGGCGTA
>DASYSU010000018.1:0-6409 GCA_036002925.1 Gemmatimonadaceae bacterium
GACCCGAACTTCGCGATGCAGCGGTTTGTTCGGCAGCGAGAAATGGAACGCGCTGCCCTTCCCTTCGCCGGCGCTTTGCACCCAGATCCGTCCGCCGTGTGCGTCGATCGCGAGCTTGCAGAAAGCGAGACCAAGACCGGAGCTGCGCGTGCGAGGAATGTTCGGGTTCTTCACCCGCTCGAACTTCCGGAAGATCACTTCGTGATACTCGGCTGGAATGCCGGGACCGTTGTCGGCGACGGTGAACAGAATGCCGTCGCCGTCACGTCGCGCGCAGAGCTGCAACGAGACCGCGGTCGCCGAATGCGTGAGCGCATTTTGAACGAGGTTGCCGAGCACGCGCTTGATCAGCGCTTTGTCCGCCTCGAAAACCGGTGCGTCGTCGGTGACATCGACGACGGCCGTCGCTCCCTCCTGCTGAAACCGAATCGACCATTCGTGCGAGACCTCGTTGAGCAGTGCGGCAGGCGCGATCGGTTGCAGATCGAGCGTCATCGTCGCTTCCTCGATGCGCGACACCTCGAGCAAGTCGCCGATCAGCGCCAACAAGTCATCCGCCTTGCCTTCGGCATCGGTCAACATCTTGCGCTGCTCCGGATTCAGCGCGCCGAAGTCGCCGTCGATCAGCATTTCGGTGGTCGCGAGAATCGAGGTGAGCGGCGTCTTGAGGTCGTGCACGATCATCTTCATCAAGTCGTCGCACATCTTCTCAACCTCGCGCAGCTTGCGCAACGCATCCTCGAGCGAATCGGTCGCGGCCTTGAGCTTGAGCAAACTCCGCACGCGCGCGCCGAGCACGAGACGATTGTGCGGCTTGGTGAGGAAGTCGTCGCCGCCGGCCTCGATCGCCTTCACGCGGTCGGTGGTGTCGTTGAGCGCCGTGACGAAGATGACGGGGATGCTCTTCGTCCGCGGATCGCGCTTGATGCGACGACACACCTCGAAGCCCGTCGACCGATCATCCACTCCCAGATCGCCGGCGGGCATCGACACGTCGAGGATAGCTAAATCGGGGCGGTGTTCGAAGCACGCCGTCAACGCCGAGGGTCCGTCAGCCGCCGCAATGGCACGGAATCCGAGTACGTGCAACTGATCGAACAACAACTCCACGTTCGCCGCCACGTCGTCGGCAACGAGAATCAGCGGTGCATTCGCGGGCGGGAGGTTGGTGTCCACGGCTCGATCACGGGCGAACGGTGATCCCGACGCTGACTGTCCAAGCGTGCTCCGAGGCCGACAACCCCTCGGCGCTTCGATTGGAGTGGATGACGGCGAAATCGCCGAGCACGTGCCCATTCGCGAACACGGATCCCAGTCCGCCGGTGAAACTCTGCTCCGTCACCGTATGGGTCTCGGTCTGAAATGGCAAGGTTCGGGTGCGATACCCACCGCGCAGAAACAACGTGCGATCACCGATGCGCGGGCCGGCCAGATCGGCGCCGACACTCGTGTCCCATGCGTCGATGGCGTGCAGACCCGGCGTTCCGAGACTCCCGAGCGACGACCAGTTGTCGCGCGAGGTCCGAACTGAAATTGCCGAATTGGCGATTCCCGTGAAGGCGATCGATGCGCCGAAACGATTCGGGACTTTGGCCGAGGTCAACAGCGTATCTTCGGCCGAGAGATTCAAGTTCCCGCCGCGGCGTGCTGAGAACCCGGCCGTGACGACTTTGGAAACGAGCTGAATACCGCCTGAAACGGCACCGCCGCTGAACCCTAGCACGCGCTGCTGAGTAAACGTTGCAAACACGACCGAATCTGCAAACGACTGCGTAATGCTGACCAAATTGTGCCCAGTGATGGCGTGGGCGCCGAGACCCACACGCAGCCAGCTCGCGGGCGCCCACCCGACCGCCAATCGCACGTCGTCCATCGCGCCGTCGACCTTGAACCGCGTCGTCATCGGAACGCTGTCCGTGGGCGACAGAAACTGCGTCGTGTTGAATACGGTTGTTGCCGTGCGGTCGAGCAGCGTCGACGCGCCCAGGCTCATCACGAACCCATGTCCGACCGGAAGCGCACCGAAGACATTGGGATAACGGGCAGTGGTCGTACGCTCGGTACCACTCGACGTGGTCACGGTTCGATATTCGGGCTCGATCTGGAAGCTGACCATCCGCGTCGGGATGATCGATATGCTCGCCGGGTTGACCGGCGAGAGTGGATCGAGCTCGGCGAGGGCGCCGCCCGTACCGTACGTGCGAGCGCTGAACTGGCCCGTGGGAAATCCAAAGCCCTGCGCGCTCAGATTCGCTTGCGCGCGGGCGCTGAGCACGGGAACCGCGAACAGAGCGAGCGCGACAAACACCGCGCCAAACCATTCGCGCATACGTCGATCCGCCAATCGCATCATCATGGCAACCCGTAGCTGATCTGCGGCACGTAGGTAATGCGCAGACGTGGACGAACGGACGCGGGGGCCCTGGTCGAGAAGAAATCGATTTCACCCGGGGCCTGACCCTCGACGGCACTTCGCAGAGCGACGCTTCGCGGACTGATCGTGGTCGACTGACCGCGCCACGTGCGCACCAGACCGACGATCTCGAATGAGACGACGCCGCTGTCCGCGGGAGCAAGTCGGACCGAGTCGAGCCCGAATTGTCCGGCCGATCCAACAAACTGAAGGAGCGAAGCAACGTCGGTGATTGCCGGGCCGGCGAGCACCGCCAGCGGATACACGTATACCGAGTCGTGTAGGTCGAGTCGTCGATTCGGCGATTGGGTAAGCAACAGCGACGCGCGCACCACTGTCGTCGAATCCACGATATGCGATGGTACGTTGAATCGAATGAACGATCGTCGCGACGGAACACCCCCCACCGCGAGGAAGGTCGGTCCAGTTTGGGTCGTGCCGTTCAGCACGATCGTGTAGTCGGCGAGCGGTCCGGACAAGAACGGCTGGTCCTTCGGGCTGTGCGACACGGGGGAGACGTTGACCGGTTGCGCGGCCGTATCCTTCGACGCCCTGATATGCAGCGTCACTCCGAGGCCGACCGCCGTGCTTCCGACTCGCAAGTCGACACCCTGCGTGCTGACGATGCGAAGCCCGACGCGCAGCCGTGTCCCATTTTTGACCCGATCGAGGATCGTGTCGGTGGACACGGGAATACGCAGGGTGTCCAGCAGCGATTCGGGCGCGAACGTCTTCGAGCCGATCAACCGATCGGGCCGGAACAGCGGCGCGAGAATCGACGCCACCGTGTCGGTCGCCGTCGTGTCGATGTCGTACGCTTCGATCGTCAGCGGCACTTTCGGCCGACGGAGACTATCGGGCTTCGCGATCGGCGTGATGAGATACGCGCTGTCGATGTTGACGATCGTGCTATCCAGACCGCTCTTGGTGTAGCTCTGAGGCAGCGTGTCGTAGCGAACGATCGCGCGGGTCTCCACGGTGTCCCCATGCGATGCGAGCATGAGGTAACCCTCGTTGCCGATCGACGGCAGACCGGTCACGGTCGTGTCGGACACCGCGGCATCGATGACCGTGTCGCGCAGCGTGATCGCTTGCTCCGGACAGAGGAGCGGACAAGACTTCCCCGCCTCGAGCTTCTCGCTGCACGCGGCCATCGCGAACACGACGCCGATGGCAGTCAACATCGATACGACTTTCTTAAGCAAAACGAGCTCTCCGGTTCATCGCCGGTCCAGTGAGTGCGGGGTAAATGCTCGGGGTAATAACTCATCCAGTGTCCAACGGGCTTCGCGGCCGGCGCGAGTCACGCTCACGACCAGCAGGTGCGGCGAGAACTCTTCGAGGACTTGCCTGCACATTCCACACGGCGGCGTGGGATCTTCGGCCTCGGTCGCAATCAAGATTGTCTCGAAGCTTCGATTGCCGCGCGCCACGGCCGTGGCCACCGCCGCCCGTTCGGCGCAGATCCCCGACGGAAAGGCGGCGTTCTCAACGTTACACCCCTCGGTGACACTGCCGTCCGACGACAGCAGTGATGCGCCGACGCGGAAGTTCGAGTACGGAGCGTAGGCGCGCTCCATCGCGGCAAACGCCCGCTCGCGCAGCACGGTAAGTGTTCGCTCGTCGCCCGGTGGCTCGGTTCCCGCCACCGGCCTATCCTCTCCCGCCATCCTATCGAGCAACCAACTGCGGGAGAAAGGACGTACCGCGACCTCGATAGGCGATGCCGAACCATTCGGCGACAGAGGCACCGAGGTCGGCGAAGGTAGAACGCTGCCCCAGCGCGGCTGGACGAACTGGCGGACCGAGCGCAAGCAATGGCACGCACTCGCGGGCGTGATCGGTCGAAGGCGTGGTCGGGTCGTTTCCGTGGTCGGCAGTAATGAAGAGCAGATCGTCCTCGCGTAACAGAGACAGCAAGCCGGGCAATGCGGCGTCGAACTGCCGCAGCGCAGCATAGAACCCCGGAACATCGTTTCGGTGCCCGAACGCCTGGTCGAAATCTACCAAGTTGGCGAATAGTAACCCACTTGGAGCGGTACCAAGCCACTTCTCGATCAAAGCGATCCCGTCTGCGTTGTCTCGCGTATGGCTCGATGCGATGGCGCGACCAGCGAACAGGTCGTCGACTTTGCCTACGCCGGACCGCGGGATGGCCGATGCCTCGAGAGCATCGAGGAGCGTTTCGGCCGGGGGAGCAATCGAGAAATCGCGACGGTTTTTCGTGCGCGCGTAAGAACCCGGCTCGCCCACGAAAGGTCGCGCGATCACGCGCGAAACGTCATGTGGCGCGACGAGCATTGCGCGCGCAATCTGGCAGCCGCGATAGAGTGTCTCGAGCGGGATCACACTTTCGTGGGCCGCAATCTGAAAAACCGAGTCGGCCGAGGTGTACACGATCCACGATCCGGTGCGCTCATGCTCCGGTCCAAATTGATCCATGATGGCCGTGCCGCTCCCCGCCACGTTACCGATCACGCTCCGTTCGGTTCGTCGCGAGAATTCGTCGATGACTTCCGGCGGGAACCCGTGCGGGTGGGTTGGGAACGGACGCGCGAGCTGGACACCGGCGATCTCCCAATGGCCGGTCGTGCTGTCCTTTCCAGCCGAATTCGGGACCATCAACCCCCAGGCGCCGTCGGGCTTCGTTGCCGGTTTGACGCCGGTGAGGGGCGCGATGTTGCCCAAGCCCGCACGAGCGAGATTCGGCAGATCCATACCGCCCACGACCCGCGCGATGTTGCCCAACGTATTGCTTCCGACATCGCCGTAATCCGCGGCGTCGGGCGCCTCGCCGATGCCGACGCCGTCGAGGACGATGATCGCCGCGCGCCGTGTCATTCCTCGCCGCCGATGTAGCGTCGCGGCAAACGACCACGGAGGCCGGTGAGGATCTCGTACGGGCTCAAGCCTCCCATTTCCGCGAGCTCGGCGACATCGATGCGGTCAGCGCCGTCGGAGCCAATGAGCGTCGCGATGTCACCGATCTCGCACTGGACATCCGTCACATCGATCATCGTCATATCCATCGTGACGACACCGACGACACGCGCGCGCCGTCCATGAAACAAAACGCTCGCCCGATTGCTCAGCCCTCGGCGATACCCGTCCGCGTAGCCAATTCCGAGCGTCGCGATCCGGCGTTTGCTCGGAGCCTTATAGGTTCCGCCGTAGCTGACCGTCTCGTCCGCGGCGATCGTTCGGAGGTCGATTACACGCGCCCGAACCGCGACCACCGGCTCAGGGTGAATCTGCGGAGCATTTCCGCTGGACACTCCGTAAAGAAAAATTCCCGGCCGAGCGAGTCCCCACTTCGACGGCGCGCGATGCTCGACCGCGGCCCCATTCTCGGCGTGAATCAGCAGCGGGCGCGTTGCCAATCGCGCGATCGCCTCGGCGAATCTCCGCTCTTGGAGGTCGCGCGTATCATCGCCACGCTCGGCGGAGTGAAAGTGGGTGAACACCGCCTGCGGCGGCGTAGCCGCAATGACGTCGCGCAGCGTCTCGATCTCGTCCCATTGCACGCCGGCGCGATTCATTCCTGTATCGATCGATAATTGCCACGGCCTGCCGGTTTCTCGCCAACGCTCGATCGCCTCACGGGTGCCGAGGGTTGGAGTGAGGTTGGCGCGGACGGCGGCATCGAAGTCGCCGATCAGCAGAGGGCTGAATACTACGATCGGTCGCTCGATCGCCGCGCGGCGCAGTTCTTCGCCTTCGGCGATCGTCGCGACACCGAAGCCCCATGGATCGAGTTGCTCCAGCGTCCGTGCGACGGCAACGGCGCCGAGGCCATACGCGTCCGCTTTTACCATCGGGACGATTTTGACGCCAGCGTGGGCGGCGATCGCCGCTCCGTTGCGTAACAACGCGCCGAGGTCGACTTCGACCCAGGCGCGCCTGATCGAACTATGCATTGACCCGTGGTTCAGAGGGCGGGTAGTATACCGGACCCGAGGAGGCTATGCAAGCGAAACCGTCACTTGAAGATACGCT
>DASYSU010000019.1:0-26803 GCA_036002925.1 Gemmatimonadaceae bacterium
TCATTCGCGCGATCGAGTCCCCGGGTTCCGGCGGTCCGTAGCGAGCCCACCCCCGGTCGGTCTGCGGCGCCACGACGAAGCAGGGAAAGTTCTTCTGGTTCTCCTGCAGCGCCCACACTCGCGTGCCAAAAACATTTCCCACGCCCATCTGCTTCATATTGTCGTCGCCCGACCCGCCGCTGCCGTGAAGATACATCACCAGCGGCAATCGGCCGGTCGCCTCCGGCCGGAATAGCCGATACGGCATCGTCCAATCGCTCTTGTGGGTTCTGGCCTCGAATTGCTTTTCGATTCCTTGCGATTTTGCCTTGAACGCGTCGATCAGCGCGATCCGCGCGGCCGACAACGGAGCGCCCGGCGCGAGTGGCGGCATGGCGTCGCCTTGAGTCGTCCGCGTTCCCGACGAGGGAACGACCAATGTCGCGAGCCCGCTCCGCATGGTCGCGGCCCAGGTTCCGGCCGAGATCGAGCCCAAGATTCCGATTGCTGCTCTTCGCGTCGTCATGCTCCGACAATACCGAGCCGCTCGTGCGTCGCCAGATGCGGCATAGAAACTTTACTGTTCGATGACAGGTGTTCGCGTTGCGACCACTCGCCGTGATGGGCGTTACAGCATCAGCTCACACGGGCGCGTATCGTCGGGCTCCACGAAGGGCTTGGGTGCACCCGAGTCCTGATCGCGAGATCTGAGGCTCCTCCCCCAGCTCCGCGAAAACGGCAAACTCGGCGAAAGCCGGGGACGCAAAGCCACGAGGCTACGACGCGCTCGCGATCAATGAGCGCGCACTGCCGGTCGGGCCGCCAAACCGTTCGATCGAGGTCCCTCACAATGCAAGCAGCACGGACGCGATTCGCCGCAACCGCGGCGCTCGCCGCATTCGCCGCCGCACTCTCCGGTTGCGATTCCGCGAGCAACACTGCCCCAACGCTTCACCCCTCTCGTCCCCTCGCTTCCGTTACCGCAACCGGTAACGGCGCGCCGAGTGGCGCGCACTACAACCTCAACATCATCGGTGTGCCGAAGGACAAGTCGCCAAACTTCAGCGGCGGCAATGGTGGCAGAATCTTCGTCGACCTCACCGGTTCGACGAAAATCAACTTGACCGAAGGCGATTACCAAGTCCTCGATGCCGACGGTACGGACGGCACCGCGGCGTTCCAACTTCCCAACCCCGATGACGGCAGCGGCAACCTCGCGTACTCAGTCTGGATTCGCGCGTTGGGAAGCCCCAAGGGCAGCGCCTCGATGACCACGTGTTTCACAGAACTCGAAACCGCCACCACGTGGTGTAATTCCGGCGACTTGGTGGTTCCACTCAAGCGCGTCACTGGGAGCACGAAGTTCGTAGACGTCAGCAAGCAGCTACTCCAAGTCTGCGCGGACGTGAACACCGACCCGCTGGTCACGAGCCTCCAGCTCGTGCCGCTGTTCTCCGATCTCGGCACGGACTATTTCTGGGAGTACGACAATAGCGGATTGAAGCTCGCGCAAATGCGCTTCTATCCGGTTTCCACCACGGCAATCGGTGGCGACTGTACGCGCGTAGCGAAGTAATACGCCACAGGTGCGAACTTCCGGTCACGATCGTGACCGGAAGTTCAGCACCGCGGGCGGCGGCGTCAGTGGCGCCTATCAAGGGGGATAGCCCTTCCAAAGCCATTCAAGCGCTTCCGGAAGGGTTTGTTGTTTTACGTCGCGGTCAACGTGCAGGGCATTGCGCGCGAACACAAACTGGTAGTGATAGCCCTTCTCGGCGAGAACCCTCGCCATGTTTTCGCTTGCGACAACCCAATCGTGCATGTCGTCGCGCATGACGTTGGGATTGAAGAAGTCCCTGTCGCCGACCTCGAGCCAGACTCGAATCGGTTTGACCGGACTGTTCGGAATCAGATGCTCGTGAAATTCCCAAGCACCGTGCGGCGTCTCGTCGCTATGCGGCCACTGCTGATTCACCGCGGTGATCGAGTACGCCAAGACGCGATGATAGAGCTCGGGATGATACCAGGCCATGATGAATGCCGCCGATCCGCCCGAGCTGCCGCCCATCGTCGCGCGGCCGTCGGGATCCTTCGTCAGCTTCACGTTGTATTGGCGTTCGACCAGCGGCAGCACCTCGGTCTCGACGAATTCCGCATAGCGTCCCGACATCGTGTCGTATTCCAGTCCTCGCTCGCTGCCCTGCGCATCGCCGCTCCCGTTACCGATCGAGATGGCGATCATCGGCGCCAGGCGCTTCTCCGCGATGAGATTGTCGAGCGCGGTGAACAAGAGCGGATCAGGTCCATCCGCACCGACAATGAAGGGCGCGACGGAACCCTGGACGTATTGCGCCGGAATGTAGACGGCCACCGTGCGCGTGTACGGAGACGGATGGCTGGTCGGCACCAGCAGGACGGTGGGATCGGTGGGACTCACCGTGCCAAACGTCCCGGAATCGCGCGCGATGCCAGGATAAATCTTGCTGTCTGCGGACCTCATTGTGAAAGTGTGAATCGCTCCACGCGGAACACCAGCGTGCGCCGTCATCTCGAAGGCCGGTATGTGTGTCGGGCCGATGACGAAATTGCCGTCAGCGTCGACTGGCGGGACCTGTCCGTCCGGTAGTTCCTTGGCGGCGACGAATCCTGGCGACTTTGGATCGCGCGTTGGAAGCGGCGGACGGGCTTGCGCCTTTACCGGTTTAACGGTCGCTAGTACGCCGATCAACAGAGCGACGCGCAATGGCGTTGTTCGCATAACTCAGCACGCTCCGTGACAGAGGGAACTACCGCGTCGCCGCCAGCTGTCGTAACCGCGCTCGAAGCTCGTCGATCGCTTGCGATGAGAAGTAGCGACCGTCAGCGACAACCGCGGCGATCGTCCGCGTGTTCGCGATGTCGTCGACAGGATTCTTGCGCAAGAGAACGAGGTCCGCGACGCGTCCGGCTTCGACGCTGCCGTAGTCGCCCAACTTGTTGTAGAACTTTGCGGGATTGAGCGTCGCCGTTTGCAACGCCTCGAGGGGAGTCAAGCCCGCGGCGACGAAGCGTTGCAACTCGAGATGAAGGCTCGCGCCGGGGATCACATCGACTTCGGGCGCATCGGTTCCGGCCAACAACGGCACGCCCGCCGTATGCAGCTTCCGAACGATGTCCAGCTCGTGGTCGACGAATCGTTTCCGCACCGACCATGGATCCGTATCGAGCGTTTGCAGCAGCGACCGTCGCGTCCTAGGCCAACTCGCCACCCAGCTTCGCGGCGCGTACCGGAGATCCGGATCCTTCGTGTAGTCGATCGAGTCGACGAGCCACTGGCCGCGCTCCCAGATGAGCGTCGGACACTGCCATACGCTGTGCTGAGCCAGTAGCTGTATGATGTTTGCCTCACGCGCGGCATCATATCGGTCGAGAAACATCGCGAGGCTCTTGTTGACCGCGGTGTCCTTGCCCGCCCCATACTTGCGCGACAAGTACACGTCCTCGTCCGACGAGCTGGCTTCGAAGATGCCGATCAGATGCTCGAATGTGCGCTGGCCGGCGCTGACCGTCTCGGCGGCGCGAAGTGCGTCGGGTACGTGCCCGACGAACTCGATCCCGAGCTTCTTTGACTCATCGGTGATGGCGAAGTATGCGTCGCGCGGTACGCCCGATTGAATCTTGATGAAATCGACGCCGCGGCGCTTGAGCATGTCGACCGCTTTCCGTCCGTCGTCGGGCGTCGCGATCTTGATGGCCGCTTTGTACTGGTTGTGAGGCCCATCGAGCATCGGCCCGGAGACGACGAGCCGGGGCCCAACCAGCCGGTGCGCGGCGACCTCGCGCCGGGCCCGCAGCACCTGATCGAGGTCGCTCCCCATGTCGCGAATGCCGGTCACGGCGTTCGCAATGAGTAAAGGGAGAAACACGCTGTCGCCGATGCCGCGCGGACCATCGAAGTACGCGTGCGTGTGCATGTCCCAAAGGCCCGGGATCATGTACATCCCTTTCGCGTCGATGACCTGTCCTCGTCGTGCACCGGTTGCGGACGGCGGTCCAACGCTCGCAATGCGATTGCCCTCGACGATCACCGTCATTCCTCGTCGAAGCGTCCCGTCGGACACGTCGACGATCGTCGTGTTCGTGAAGGTCAGCGTCTGGGCAGCGACGTGCACACTCGGGACCGCAAGAGTGAGCAGAACGCGAAGCAGTAAACCACGCATCATGTCGTCGCCGCGGCGGGGTACGTCGTGAACCCGGTGGATCACAACAATACGAGCCCAGGCGCACTCGCGCGACATCGGTCACGCGACAAATTTTGATGATGCCGATCACGCTCGACGACTTGCGACGCTTTGCTGTCGCTCGAAGCCTGTTCAAGCCCACGACGCTGCGACGCGCACTCGATCGCATGGGCTTCGTTCAGGCCGATCCGATCCGCGCGCCTGCTCGCGCGCAGGATCTCACATTGCGCCACCGCGTCAAAGACTACCGCGCGGGCGACCTCGAACGTCTGTACCCGACACTCGATATCGAAGAGGATTTCTTTCTTGTCTACGGGTTCGTCGCGAGACCGCTCCACACGTTGATGCACCCGCGCTCAGAGGTCGACGTACCCGCCGAGGGACCCCGACCGTGGTCCGCGGCGCGCAAGCGTCACGCACGGTCTGTTCTCGAGTTCGTGCGGGAGCGTGGTCGGGTGCATCCTCGTGAGGTCGACGAACATTTCTCGCACGGCAAGGTCCGCAACTACTGGGGTGGGACGTCGAACGCCACGACCCATTTGCTCGCCGCCATGCATTACCGTGGAATGTTGCGCGTGACCCGTCGCGACGGCGGCGTACGAATCTACGCGGCGCACCAACATGGTCCGGAGCCGGCTGACGCGACGGAGCGTGCTGCGCGAATCGACGCGCTCGTGGATGCAGCCGTTCGAGTATACGCGCCTCTGCCCTCGGCGTGTCTGGCCGACCTCGTTCGTCGGCTGCGCTTCGCGGTTCCGCAATGGCGCGGTGAGCTGCCGAACGCGTTGAAGCGCGCGAAGCAACGCCTCGCGCAGGCGCGCGTCGAGAGCACCGATTGGTTCTGGCCGACCGACGAAAGGCCGACGCGCGCCGAGGTGCCAAACGCGGTGCGACTCCTCACGCCATTCGATCCGGTAGTGTGGGACCGCGATCGCTTGGAGCTGTTGTGGAACTGGGTGTACCGATTCGAGGCGTATACACCGGCGCCAAAACGCAAGCTCGGCTATTACGCGCTGCCAATGCTGTGGGGGGATCGCGTGACCGGCTGGGCCAACCTCGCCGTCGAGGGTGGAGGCCTCAAATCAGAGTTCGGATATATCAACTCGCGAATGCCGCGCGAGCGGGCATTCAAGATCGAGCTCGAGGCGGAGCTCGATCGATTGCGAGCCTTTCTGCAGATCAGCTCTTGAGCCGTCGGGGCTCGAGTCGCCGCGACGATCGACGGTCTTCATTCCTTTAACGGGCCGCGACGACCTCGAATGAGCTGCGCGGCTCGACCCAACCCGATATTCCCTTCGCTCGAATCCGGCGCCAGGAGCCGCGGGATTCACCGAGTTCGACGCGCGAGTTGGGCCCGATCGACGCAACGATTCGCGAATGGCTGCTGGCATCGGCACGAATCACGACCCAGTGTCGCGAGTAGGAACGGACCCACCGCGAGGAACGATGCGACGGCGAAATGGGTGCCGTTCGCGACATCACGCTCGGGACACTCCGCGTCGCGGCACTCGGCACTACGCCGCTCTCGACTCTCGGCAGTGCGGTGCCGAGTGGAACGACAGTGTCCGTGACGGCGATCGGCGGCGGCGGAGAGGACGCGCTGTCGATGTTCGCGACCACCGTGCGCGTCGCACCGGCGTCGGTGTCGACTTGCACCGGCGCCGCCGCCGACGGCGCCATCGGCTTGGATCGTGCGCGGGCCACATCTTGAGGCGATCTGCTCCGCAGAACCCACATGGTGGCCACGACGCCGATTAGCGCGGCTGCGCCGACGCCTCTCCAGAGCTGCGGTGCGATTGGAGCGCGTTCGGGCTTCGTCCCGCACCATTTGCATTGCCCCAACGATTCCGGATAGTACGACTCGCAGCTGGAGCAGTACGCGAGCGGCAGGAGCTCGCCGAATCCATCACGGAGCTCGAACAGGTGGCCGCAGGTCGGACACTTCGCCGCCGCCGTCATCGCCTTGGCGCCACAGACATCGCATCGAACAGCGCGCATTGTACACCGCCATGAAACCGTGAGGCGTTGTGGGCTCACCGCGCTCAGCCATGGAGCGCGACTGAGCTACTTCTCGAGTAATACCGTCGGACCGCACGGAAGTGCCCGCCGCACCTGACCCTCGCGGTACAAGGAATCAATCGCCAGAAGGCGCACGTCAATCGCGCGGTGCCTTGAGGCTACTCATACCTCAACGCGTGCACAGGATCAACCCTCGACGCGCGCCAGGCTGGCAACGATCCCGCCACCAATGCGACGAGTGCCAGCAGCGCCGCCGACGCCGCCATCACCAGCGGATCTCGCCCGTTGATGCCGAACAACAGCGACTGCGCTCCACGACCGATTCCATAGGCCCCCGCCGCCCCGATCGCCGCGCCGACGATCGTCATCACGGCGACGTGTCTGAGCACCATTGCCACGATGCTCGATGAATCGGCGCCGAGTGCCATGCGCACGCCGATCTCCTTGGTGCGTTGCACAACCGAGTAGGCGAGCACGCCGTACAAGCCGATCGCCGCGAGGAGCGTCGCCAACGCGGCGAACGCCGCCGACAACATGCTGATCATCCGGTCGAGATACACGTTGTCGCGAATTTGCTGCGGCATCGTTTTGAAGGACTCGAGCGGGAGCGTGCGATCGATCCGCGCCATTGCCGCGCGGATCTCCGGCATCAACGTTTTCGGTGGAACTGTGCTGCGCACATAAAACGCGAGCGATCCCACTGTGGTGTCCTGCTTGTACGGGTAGAAGTACACCGGCACTATTTTCTGCTTGACGTCGCTGTACTTCGAATCTTTGACAACGCCGACGATCACGTGATTGAGGCTGTCGCCTTCGCCCATCAGCTTGCCTATGGCGTTTGCACCAAGCCCAAACTTTTTCACGAACGCTTCATTGACGATCGCCACTCTGGGCGCGCCGACGACGTCGGCCGCAGTGAACTCACGGCCTTTGAGGAGTGGCACTCCCATCGAGCTGAAGAAGCCTGGTCCCACCGCGTTGAGATATGAATTCGCGTCGGTGTCGGGCGTCTTGGCAAACCCCTGCACGCTGACGCCGTTCCCCCAGTTATCGTTCGCCAAGAGTTGCACCATGGCCGCGGCTACGGCACGCACGCCCGGAATTGCGCCGATGTCGCGCTCGATGCGCGCGAACATCTGCTGCGATTGCACCGGCGAATAGCCGTTGAGGGCGGGCGAGACACCAAACGTCACCACGTTCTCGACGTCGACCCCGAGCGCGACGCGGCTGACGTTATCGAGACTCTTGATGAAGAGTCCGGCCGACACAAGCAGCGCCATCGACAACGCGATCTGCGCCGTGACGAGCGACGTGCGGAAGCGAGCGGCGGCACGTGTCGCCGATGTCTTGCCAGATCCATCGCGCAACGCGGTTGCGAGATCCGGCCGCGTGCTGTGTAGCGCCGGAAAGAGTCCGAACATCAATCCCGTCACCATCGATAACAGCCCCGCGAACGCGATCGCCGTGCCGCTCAGTGAGAAAGACAACGTGGACGAGATGTTATTCGGAAGGAGCACCACGATCGCGTGGAGCGTCGCCCACGCAACGACGAGTCCGGCCAGTCCACCAAGCACGGCAAGCAGCACCGACTCGGTGAGCAATTGCGCAAGAAGCTGCGCGCGCGTCGCCCCGAGCGACAACCGCACCGCCATCTCGAGCGAGCGATTCGCGGCGCGCGCCAGGAGCAGGTTCGCGATATTGGCGCACGCAATCACCAGCACGAAGAGCGTGATGCCGAGCAGCAGCACGAGGGGTGTCTGCGTCTGCTGATGGAGGGTGCTCAACCCTCGGCGCCCGTCGGCAAGGGCGAGTTTTTTGGCCTTGAAGCGCGCCATCACACTTGCGCTCGCGCCCTTCTGAAGCGGCACCTCGACGTTGTTGATGATGCTGTGATAAAGCGTGTTCTCGCGCGCGCTCGCCTGTTCGATCGTCACGCCCGGCTTGAGCCGGCCGAACATGTACAGCCAATATCGCCGCCGGTCGTCGAAGCCTTTGAAGCCCGGACTGATCAGGCCACGCATCGACAACGGCACGAACAGATCCGGTTTGTTTCCCAGCGTCGTTCCCTCGAATCCAGCCGCCGACACGCCGATGATCGTCAGCTGCTTCCCGTTCACCATGATGATCTGCCCGATGACAGATGGATCGCCGCCAAGCTGACTCGTCCAGTACGAGTGGCTGAGCACGACGATCGGATGCGCGCCGATGACATCGTCATCCTTGACGCCGAACACTCGTCCAAGCGCCGGCTTGACGCCGAGCACCGGGAAGTACGAACCCGACACCAGTTCGGCTGATCCGCTCACGGTGTTCCCGCGAAAGGAAATGTTCGGCCATGTGATGACGTGTCCTGCGAGGCCACTGAACGGTCCAGGTTGCGCCTCCAGGTCGCGGAACATTCGGTAGCTGAAGACCCATTCGCAGTCGCCGGCGAGCCCGCACTGGTGCGATCCGGGGCTCGGACTGTTGCCGCCGAGATTGACGAGCTGCTCCGGGTGCGGCACCGGAAGCGGCGCGAGCAGCATCTCGTTGAACAAGGAGTAGATCGCCGCGTTGGCGCCAATTCCTAGCGCAAGCGACAGAATGGCGACGACGGTGACGAACGGCGTCTTAAACAGCGTTCGGAAGGCGAGCCGGAGATTGCGCATGTTCCTTTGGACAGTCCGGCTGCCAAGAGCGTTGGTCCAACCTCGCGGCGATCGGCGAAGCCTAGCCGCCGCGGCGGTACCAAGCCCGGTGCGCTGACGACTTGCCACACCCGGGACACGCGGTCCACGCGAACTGCGCGTTGCAATGCGGGCAGCGCGCGTGGGTCGCGAACGTATCGAACGTACCGCCGCAGCCGTCGGGAGCACACAGCCACTGCATGCCAACGACCGGCGAATATCCGCACAGCGGGCAGGCGATGTCGGGGCGATGCTCTGCGTCTTCCCTACTGAACGACAACCGTGCCCCGCATCGCCGACCCGTGAACGGCGCAATCGTACTGATACGTCCCGGCCGTGCTGAACGTGACCGCGTACGTTCCCGCAGTTTTGGTGCTGCTACTCGCGAAGCTTGTCGAACCGACTGACTGGACACTGTGCAGCAGCGCGCCGCTCCAGGTCCACGTGATGGTGCCCCCGACTGGAATCGTGTCCACCGCGGGGTTTTGACTTCCGTTATGACTGCTCACGAATTCGACGTTCGGACCCACGGTGACCGCCCCAACGGGGCCGCCACCAGGGTTCGGATTGTTCCCCGGCACGCCGGTCGTGCTACTCGGCGCGCCCGAGGAGCCGCCACAACCCGCAAGCGATGCGAGTGTGACACAACCAATGGCTGCTGTGATCAGGCGCATGTTATCCTCAGCCGACCGGCTTGCCGGCGTTCGACTTCTCCCAGTTAATGAACAGGAATCCGCCCGGCGCGTCCAGTTTCTCACCAGGTCCGGGAAGGATTTGGAGCTGCAACTCTTCGATCTTGTTCTTCGAACAGTCCCAACAGTCGAGCGCGAAATCGCCATCGCGTCGCGTACGGGACAGAAACATCACGTGCACCATCGCGTTGTCGGTCACGAGCGTCCCGTCTTTATAGAGGTGACCGACCGCCCAGAGCGCGACGGCGCTGTTGATCGTCGGCACGAGGGGTGTATGCACCGCGGTATTCCCGTGATAGTAGAGGCCCATGATAACACCGCCGAAGCGTGGATGGTGCGGCACGTCTTTCGTCTGCACACGATCGAGCGCCAGCTTCCAGCGCGCTCCGTCCTGCGCGGTGAATTCAGCGACGCCGTCCACTGAATCGCGAACCGCACCCTTGTCCCACGCGGAGATCGTGAACGTGCCCGCAATCGGGACCACGTTATTCGAGTACGGTCCGTCCTTTACCTGCGACTCGAGCCCTTCTTTCTCGTCGCCGAACTGCCGCAGAATCGGACCGGCACTGTCGGGAAATGGGAACGGTCCCGGGAGGATTTGAACGACTGGCCCCGCACCCGTCACGCGGATCGCCTGGATTTTGGCGGACGGTTCGCTCGTCTCATGGTTCGATGATTCGCCCATCGCGCTGGCACTGTGGCCGGAAGCACTCGTGAGTTTGGCGCTCACGACCTTCAGATGGGTCTCCATGCCCAAGTGCTTGTGCGAGTCATTTCCAACCGGACAGTACACATCGTAGCTCCCGGCCTTGAGTGTGAGCGTCAGCTTCGCGCTCGCCCCCGGCTGAATGACGCTCGTCGCCTTCTCGATGCCCTGCCCCTCGACCTCGAAGGCGTGGGGGATGGCACCAGTGTTGGTGACGTTGAACGTGATGGTGCCCGCCGCGATCGTGCGTTGCGACAGTTCGACCTTCCACTCCGACAACGTGCCGCTCACAATTGCGGGATCGGCGGGGGTCGGGTGGGCCGGCGGCGTCGCCGCGAGTGTGAGCGCGACGAGGAGCCCGGAGGCGCCCAGGGACCGCACAGCGTATATGGAACTCATATTCGATCTTCCTCCAAGAAGTCAGATGGCAGTGGTCACATGCCAAAGACTGTGGGCACTGGAGGTTTATTCCGCCGGGAATAAAGTCATCGGCGATTCCGCGCGTCGACACTGTTGGGTTCGTCGTCGAAACCTCCAAACATGGCGCAACGTACATATCCATCGATGCGACACTCGACCCGCTCGGTAGGAATCGCGCTCGCGATCGCCGCGGCCCTCTGCGTCGGATCTGACGCCGCGCCGGCGCTGCATGCGCAAACCGTCGATCAACTGATCGCGCACCGAGTCCGGTTGGAATCGGTTCAGTACCTGGGCAAGCCCGCGATGAAGGTCACGGAAGACGGCGACGTCCCGAACGCCCAGGCCTACGCAGTCGTGAAGGGGGCCGCCTTTCACAACGGCGACATCCAAGTGGAATTGGCCGGACGGCCTGCGGCCGGGACGGCGGCCGGCGCTCGCGGTTTCATCGGGATCGCCTTCCGTCTTCAAGGCGACAAGTACGAGTACATCTACTTGCGTCCGACCAACGGGCGCGCCGAGGACCAGGTCCGGCGCAACCATTCAACACAGTACAGTTCGTATCCAGACTTCGATTTCGCCGCGCTTCGACAGCAGTCGCCGGAAAAGTACGAGAGCTACGTCGATCTCGAGCCCGGCGTGTGGACCCGTTACCGCATCACAGTCGACGGAACGACAGCTCGCCTGTATGTGAACGGCGCGAGCCAGCCCTGTCTCATCGTAAACGACCTCAAACTCGGTGATTCCTCGGGGAGCGTCGCTCTCTGGATCGGTCCGGGCACTGAAGGCTACTTCGCGAATCTCCAGATCACGACGGCGAAGTAGACGGCCTACGTCCCTCCGCCTTTCCGCGGCTCCAGAATCTCCGTGACGCGATCGACGACGTCGTTCCAATGCGCGCGTTCCACCGCGGTCTTGGCCGTGCTCGCCGACCCGCGCGCATCTCGCTGAATCTCGCGGAGCTGCGCCCGAGCGAGGGCAGGCAAATCACTCATCGGCACGTTGGGCGCCGTCACGAATGGAAGCACACGCGGCGGCGGTCCTGGCGGTGGTCCGCCGGCGCCCGGCGCGGGAGTGGGCGGCGCCGGCGGATTCACCAAGGCGGCCAGGCGCGTCAAGTAGACGCGCTGCAATTGCCGGCGACTCGCGTCTGGCGACGGCACGCCCCACACCGCGCGTTTGAGATCGCTCATGTACTCGGCGAGTGGATACGCGGCGCCCGGATCGTACCGTTCCGCTTCGGCGAGACGCCCGAGCCGCTGAGCGCTCAAGAGAGACGTGATGAATGCCGCTTGGCGCGTCGCCAGTGTATTGTTTGGACCGATGCGCGTGATGATGTCCTTCGGCGCCAGCCAGTCCTGCGTCGCGATAGCGTTCTCGGCGAGAAACGCCAACGCCGCTTTCTGTTTTTCCTTTGGTACGACAGTGAAGACGGCGCCCGAGATGTCGGCCGTCTTGAGATCCACGTTGACGCCGCCGATGACCGTTTCGACGTGACCCATCATTCCGGCCCACCGGCCAACGGACTCCTCGTACACCTCCTGCAGATCGGCGTAGTCGTCGCCCGGCTTCGTTGTCCACGCGACGAGCTGTGGGATCATCTTCTTGTAATTCTTGACTCCATATGCGGTCGCCTTCACCGGATCATCGCCGAGATCTTCCGTCTGGTTCCGCGGGTCGCCGCTGCCGAGTCCCTGTGAGACGTAACGATACGGGAACGGACCGCTCTGGTTCGTGAGCCACTTGTTCAAGATCGGCTTCTCCTCGTCCGCGGTCTTCACTGGGATGACGCGGTAGCCCCAGTTGATCGCGAATTCGTCGAAGGGTCCCAGGCGCCGAATGAAGTCTTTTGGCTTGAGACCATCTCCCGGCTGCGCGACGTAATTCTGTCGAGCGTAGTCCATGATCGTCGCGCTCACACCGTACTTGCTCGTGAAGCTCGGACTGCGCAGCGAATCGACCGGGAAGCTCGACGACGCCATCATGTTGTGCTGAAGCCCGAGGGCGTGACCGATTTCGTGCGTGATGACCTGCCGCATCGTCTCGCCCATCAGCTCCTCGGGAATCTCGAGCGAGCGTGCCATCGGATTCGCGACGCCGGTCTCCATGATCAACCAGTTGCGATACGACCGCATGTGGTTGTGGTACCACGTGATCTCGGAATTGATGATCTCGCCCGATCGTGGATCATGCGTGTGCGGACCAGTGGCGTTGCGTACCAGTGACGCCGCCCAGCGCACCATCGAGTAGCGCGCGTCGTCGGGATCGAAGTCGGGATCCTGCTCCTTGTTCGGTGCGTCCTTCGCGATGATGGCGTTCTTGAATCCGGCCTTCTCGAATACCTTCTGCCAATTCTCGACGCCTTCCTTCACGTACCGCTTCCACTTGGTGGGGGTCGCGGGATCGAGGTAGTAGATGATCGGCTTGACCGGCTCGACGAGCTCTCCACGCGCATACGCCGCCGGGTCCTTCGGCTCGAGGCGCCAGCGGGTGATGAATTCCTGCGACGCCGCCTTCTGCTCATCGAGGCCGTAGTTGATGCGATCGACGGTGAAGAAGCCGACGCGCGGGTCGAAGTTGCGGGGCCGCATCGGCACTTTGGGCAACAGCACGAGCGATTGCCGCGTCTCCATCGTCACCGTGCCGCTGTTCACGTCACTCGGCGGTGTGGCTGCGTCGAACGTCTGCACTTGACGCACCTCGATGTTGATCGGAAAGCCGCGCACGCCCGAGATGTAGCTTCGCGCCGGATCGAAGCGTCGCACGCCGTACGTCCGTCGCGCGGCGGCGCCGAGTCCGGACGTCGCGGGATTGTCGGTGTTGAAGAAATCGGTGACGTCGACGACGTAGGCGTTGCTGTCACGCGTAAACGCTGCGATAGGAAACGCGCCGATGACGGCGCCGTAATTGTTTTGCGCGACGCTTCTGGCGATCGGCAACGAGTCGTCGGCCACGGCGGCGGGACTGACTGTTTGGAGCACGATCCGATCGCCGGCGCGCCCCCACCGCACCATGCGTTCGTTGAGCGAGCTTCCGGCGCTCTGAAATCCGCCGGCGCCCGCGGGCACGCCCGATACGCGCGTGACCATCAGGTAGTCGCGACCCACGAGCGAATCCGGGACCTCGAAGAAGTAGCGGTCGTCGACGCGATGTACGGTGATGCCGCCCTTCTCCGTGTGGGCGCGCGCGGTGATGACTTGCGTGTATGGCCGAGGGCCGCGTCTCACTCCGGGGCCCGGCTGGGCGGATGAGTCGGGTCGAACCGGTTGCTGTTGTGCCGGCGGATTTGCTTGGGCGGTTGCGACCGTCGCCAGAGAGGACAACGCGATCATCGTGAGCAGCGTGCGGATGATGGGCATGGGCGAATGCTCGACTGGGTGGCCGGAGAATCTGATCGGTGTTCTACCGTTGCAACATATTCGTCGACCGGCGGCCACGTTACTGTCGCGGACTTGTCAGGACGACGCGCGCGGGCGTTGCGCCGCGCCGCGTGTTAACATCTTTATAACCTCGGCCGTCTCATTCATCAGCCTCGTCGCCGCTGTCGCCGTGTCTGAAGGCATATCCCTCTCCGTTGTCCTCGCCACGATCGAACCGTGGCCCGATCTGGCCAACTGTCTCGCGGTCCTCGAGCCCCAGGTCGCCGCGATCGGCGGTGAAATCATTGTCGGCGACGGACATGGAGCAGCGCTGGACGCCGCAAAGGCGGCGGGATCGGATCGGCTGTCGTGGATTCGCGTCCCGGGCGCGTCGGTGTTCGAGCTTCGCGCACGCGCGGTCGAGCAGGCGCGGGGCGAGATTATCGCGCTCACCGAAGATCACTGCATCGTCGGCGCCGATTGGTGCGCGCAAATTCTCGAGGCGTTCCGGCGGAACCCGAATGCGATGGGAGTGACAGGGCCGGTGTTGAACGGCTCGACCAAGCATCTCATCGATTGGGCCAACTTTCTGCACACGTTCGGGAGCTACTTCCCTCCTGTGAACAAGGACCAGGGCAACCGCTCTCCGCCCGCGGCGAACGTCGCGTTTCGGCGCAGCGCCATCGGTGCGTCGCCGATCGCACCGGGATGGCTCGAGCTCGAGCTTAGCGGACGACTGTTTCGTGAGAAACTTTTCTGCGTGGACGATGGAATCACCGTGACGCATGTGCAGTCGCATGGCTTTGGCGGCACACTGCTCGCGCATTTCGACAACGGGCGATCGACGACTGGGCTACATCGCTCACCACGTAGGCGCGTGCAGCGGCCTTGGGATTTGTTCGGCGGTGTGTGGTGGTCCATGAGCAGTGAAGCGCGATCCTTGCCGGCAGTGCGTGCGAGTGTACCGCTCATGATCCTGCTCTCTTGCTGCCACTGGGTGGGCGAGATCGTCGGAGTGCTGGCCGGTCCGGGCCGAAGTCCTGCCCGACTTCGGTAGCGATGCCTCGTGCCGCATCGTCCGGATTCCGCGCGTCCACTCCGCATTGTTCATGTCTCGCCGGCCTACTCGCCACTCGTCGGCGGCGCGGAGCGATTGCTTCAGTCCGTCTCAGAACGTCTCGTTCAACGCGGCCATGACGTCACCGTCCTCACGTTCGATTGTGCAACGCTGCCGGACCTGAGCTTGGCGCGAAGCTCGGGACTGCCGAGGCGGGAAACGCTCAACGGAGTCCGAGTGATTCGAGTCGACCCCGTCGAGGGCAGAGTGAACCGCCTGATCCATTGGTGGTTGCGGCAACATGGCGGATGGTGGGCCACCACGTGGCTCTTTCAGGATGAAGATCTGTGGCCGTTCTCGCGACCGAGCGGGATCGGCATGGTGCTTCCTCTCGCACAGCTCAAGGCGGACGTCGTGACGTCGGTGAATTGGTATTTCGGTTCGTCGTACTGGGCGTGTCCGCCGCGACGTTTCCGACGGGCGCCGCGCGTGGCGATTCCAGTTCTACACACCGCGAGGGAGTGGGCGAACAACCCGATCTATCCGCGCATGCTGCGCGATTGCGACGCCGTGATCGTCTGCACTGACGCGGAGCGGGATTTCGTACAGGCACGAGGCGGGAGCGCGATTGCCGTCGCCGGTGCGGGTGTGGACCCAAGCCGCTTCGAGAATCGCGATGGCGAGCGCATCCGGGCTCGCTATGGAATCGGCGATCGACCAGTTGTCGGCTTCGTCGGACGACAGGACACGCCGAAGGGCGTTCCCACACTCATCGACGCGATGCACATCGTGTGGCGAGACGCTCCGGACGCGATGCTGCTACTTGCCGGCCAGCGCGCGCATCGGGAGGCCGATGTCGCCCGCAAGCTGGACGAGCTCTCGTCCGGCGACCGAGCGCGGATCGTGCTCATCGACGATTTCGCTGATGCAGATGGGCCGTCGATCATGGACGCGTGCGACGTGCTCGCGCTCCCGTCAGTCGAGGAAGCCTTCGGAATGGTGATGATCGAAGCGTGGATGTGCGGCAAGCCGGTCATCGGCGCCGACATCGAGTCGACGCGCTGCATCATCGAATGCGGCGTGGACGGTTTCACCGCGAGGCCCTTCGACTCGGCGGATCTGGCGGAGAAGATTCTCGATTTGCTCGCCGATCCGGCGAAGCGCGCGGCGTTTGGTGAGCGCGGTCGCGCGAAGGTGCTGTCGCGGTACACGTGGGATCACGTGACCGATGTGTGGGAAGAGACGCTTCAGCAGGCGGCGGTCAGAGATTCGTCGAGCGCGTGATCTCGTACACCAAGCTCTCGCCGCCTCGACCGTCTGGGCGCCGGCCGGAGAGCGCGCCGCCAATCTTCATTACGGCACGCTGCGACCGAATGTTTTGCGGGCCGACAAGAAACACAACGCGTTCGACGAATCTGAATGCGTGGTTCAACATGAGCTGTTTCATTTCTCGATTGTAACGGCCGCCCCAGTGACTCCGCGCGAGGAACGTCCATCCGATCTCGATCTCGCTCGCTGCTTCGTCATACCCGTGGAACCGGGACGATCCAATGACCCGCCCATCGATTTGGTCTTGAACGAGCAGCGCGCCACCGCTCGCCAGCGACTCGTTGAAGAAGTCGCGGAAGATGGCCTCTTGGTATCGTTCCCTGACTGGGTGCTGCTCCCAGATGAGAGGGTCGGCGGCAACGGTGAACAGCGCGTCACGATCCGCCTCGCGCAATGGAGAGAGTCGCACGAGGGTGCCGGAAAGAAACGGTTGAAGGTCAAATGGCAACGTGAAGCTCTTGGTAGTGGGTCACTGATCATGGTACCCGGGTGCGCTTCGGTCGAGTACGGCCGCGAACCACTTCCTTACTAAATCCGTCCGCATTCGGCACAGACCCGCAAAAAAATCGCACCATCTTCCAGCCGTCGGCCACACCATGTGGACCCTTCGCCGGAGGATGGATGAAACTCCTTGCAACGCTCCTTGCTTGTAGCTCCCTGCTCGCCGCCGCGCCACTCGTCGCGCAACAGCTATCAGAGCTTACGCTTCCACCCAACGGCGACAACCAACGAGCCGAGGTGTCGCAGTGGATCGGGCCGGTGAAGGTCTCGATCGCGTATCACAGCCCGCGCGTCCACCTCCAAGGCACGCGAGATCGCACCGGCCACATTTGGGGCGAGCTCGTACAATATGGATTCTTTGACGACGGATTCGGTCCGTCGCACGCTACGCCTTGGCGCGCCGGCGCGAACGAGACGACCACGATCAGCTTCTCTCACGACGTGATCGTCGAAGGGAAGAATGTGAAGGCCGGCATTTACGGTCTCTTCATCGTGATCGCGAAGGACGCCCCCTGGATGTTGATCCTCTCGAGTCACCTAGGCTGGGGAAGCTTCCAATATGATTCCGCGAACGACGTCATTCGCGCGCCACTGACCCCGCAGGACGCGCCGTTCACTGAGTTCCTCACCTACGCGTTCACCGACCGGCTGCCCTCGTCGGCGGTCGCGTACCTCCAATGGGAGAACAAACGCATCCCGTTCAAGATCGACGTGCCGAACGCCAACGCGATCTACATCGCGCAGATTCGCCAAGACCTCGAGTCGTGGCCCGGCTTCAATTACCAGAACTGGCAGACGGCCGCACAATTCGCTGTCGCGAACAACATCGCGCTCGACGAGGCGCTCGTCTGGGCGAACAAGGCGATCTACGAGCCATTCCGCAACGCGGCGCAGGGCAGGCAGACCTTCTCGACATTCGCCACGAAGGCATCGGTGCTTCAGGCGCTCGGCCGCGACGCTGATGCCGATACCACGATGGACCACGCGATGCGATTGGACGGCGCAACGGCGCCCGGGATTTATCAGTATGGAATGAACTTGCTCAACGCCGGCCGAAAAGATCGCGCGCTTCAAATCTTCAAGGCGGACCGCGTTCGGTTCCCCGACGACAAGTTCTGGCCATATGTCGGCCTCGCGCGCGCTTACACCGCCCTTGGTGACAAGAAGAACGCGATCGCGAGCTGGGAGACTGCTATCCAAAACGTTCCGCCCGCGCAAGCGAATGCGAAGGCTCGGTTCGAAGCGGCGCTCAAGGCGCTTCGGGACGGAGCCTCATCGAACTAGACGGTATTGCACGGTGACGGTCGTGGTGATCGTCACCTCCGGTGCCGCCGCTTGTTGTCCGAAGCGATTGTCGAAGCTCAGGAAAGAGGGCCCTTGAAACCCGAACTGCGCCCCGCTGGCTGTCACGCCGACGAGGACGCCGAGCTTGGCGCCGAGCGCAGTCGCGATGGCCTCTGCTTCCAGGCGTGCGACATTCAACGCATCGCCGATGCGCGTTCGCCGCACGGAATCCGCCACCGACGACTCGAAGGCGAGCGATGAGCTGGTTGCTGCCCCGGCGCTGATCGCCGCTGCGACGACGTTCGCAATTTGCTCTGGACGACTGAGCTGAACGCGTATGACCGACCGCGCCAGGTTGGTCGCGGGCGAAGCGACCCCGGGGTACCCGTTTGGTGTCGGGCTCGGGCCGACACCGTACGCGACGGGCGGATCGAGCGTGACGCGAGACCCGAGGGCCTTGAGCGCTTCGGAGACCGCCTTGAGCTTCGTGTCCACGCGGGCGATGGCATCCGTCGGTGTCTCCGCCGTTCCTTCGACAACCAGATAAAATGATGCTCACATCGTGACTCTTTAATTCTCGACACGCAGAGGAGACGGCCGCGTCGTCCCCTGACTCTGGACGCAACTTTGGCGTAGCGGTAGCGTAGAGAGAGCAGAACCTTCGTGCGGTAGACCCCATTCGCCCGACACCGATGCCGACCCTCTCTCGAGATCTGGCGCTCGGCGCCAGAACGCTCCGCAACAATCCCGCGTTCGCGATCACCGCGATTGTGACCCTCGCGCTCGGCATCGGCGCGAGTACCGCGATCTTCAGTGTCGTGAACGCTGTGTTGCTTCGTCCCTTGCCCTACGGCGACGCAGACCATCTCGCGATCATCACCCAAGACCTCCGCGCTCGCGGCGTTGTCGACTTCCCCGTCGGTCCCGGCGACGTACCCGACGTTCGGAACGGCACCACGGTGTTCGAGGACATCGCTGCCTTGCAGACGGGCAGGAACGTCCCGTACACCGACAAAGACGGGAACGCGCAGCTCATCACCGTGGCCGGCGCCACGCCGAACATCTTCAAGCTGCTCAAAGTTCCTGTTGTATTCGGCCGTGACTTCACTAAGGACGACGGCACGCCCAACCCAATCGTTCAGGTTCCTCCCGGCGCGCCGCCGCAAGCGGCTCCGCAGACACCCCAACCTCCGCCACTGCCGACGATTGGAATAATCAGTTACGACTTCTGGCAACGCGCATTCGGCGGCGATCCATCGGTGGTTGGACGCACGATCACGGTCGGTAGGCCAGTGCAAGTCGTCGGTGTCGCGTCACCGCGCGCCGAGTTGATCTTCCCGGTGAGCATGCAAGTGGAGCGTCATCCCGACGTCTGGACCGCGCTCCGCGTGAACTTCGAGCAAGGCTCGCGGATCAACGTCGCGTATCGTCTCATCGGACGGCTCAAGCCGAATGCCTCACTCACCGCCGCGCGCGCTGAGATCGCCCGCGTGAGTGCTGATCTTCAGGCTCGCTTCCCGACCGATAAGACCGCCGGCGTCACGTATCGCGTCGAGCCGATGAAGCAGTACGTCGTCGCCAACGTGCGCACATCGATCCTCTCGCTCATGGGTGCCGTGATCCTCGTGCTGCTCATTTCATGTGCGAACGTTGCGAATCTGTTGCTGGTGCGCGCGTCGCAGCGAGAACGCGAGCTCGCGGTGCGCGCCGCAATGGGCGGTTCGCCGTTCGCGATCGTGCGACAGCTTCTCGCCGAGAGCCTCGTGCTCGCCGCGTTCGCCGCGCTGCTCGGCATTGGCTTGGCGAAGCTCGGCATAGGGCTCCTACTCCAACTCGCGCCGGCGAATCTCCCGCGTCTCGCCGATGTATCGCTCGACCCGATCGTCCTCGGGTTCACAGTTCTCGCAAGTGTCACGGCCGTGCTGATCTTCGGTCTCCTTCCGGCGCTACGTGCGTCACGCCCCGACCTTGCGCAGGTACTCCGCGCCACGGGTCGGACACCCGCACTCAGTGGCGCCGCGCGACTGCGCAACGCGGTGATCGTGGCCGAGGTCGCGCTCTCGTTCGTGCTACTCATCGGCTCCGGTCTCATGGTCCGGAGCTTCGTCGCACTGATGCACACGGAGCCGGGCTTCGACCCGAACGGAGTGCTCACGTTCGGCTTGAGCAATCTCCGCTTCCGGAGCCCCGATGAGGCGCGAGCGACCTTCAGCCAGTTGCGCGATAAGTTCACCGCGATCCCGGGTGTCACCGCGGTCGCGGTGGCCAACGCCGCGCCCTTCGACGGCGGAGATCCGAGCGGCCGTTGGGGAACGCAGGCCGCGATGAATGACCCGACGCGATTCCGCCAAGGCGGCGTCCTGTTCACGTCGCCGAGCTATTTCGATGCGATGCGGGTCAAGCTCCTCGCCGGACGCATTTTCACGCCGGCGGAGAACGATGATCCCAACACGAAAGTGGTCGTGATCGACGACGAGAGCGCGAAGCTCGCGTTCGGGCAGGAGTCACCGATGGGCAAGACGATCTTCGCACGCGTCCGCACGGATTCGCCGGAATCCTATACCGTGATCGGCGTCGTTCGCCATCACCGCCACCTCACCCTCTACGGCGATGAGAAAGAGTTGCTCTTCTTCCCTGCCGGTGCCGGCGGCGGCCGCTGGCTCGTGCGCACCTCGCGCGACCCAGCCTCACTAAGCAAGAGCATCCGCGCGGCGGTGACGTCTCTCAATCCACAGTACTTGGTGACGGAGATGCATCCGCTCACGGACAACGTTGACAAGGCACGCTCGGCGACGCGCTTCGCGCTCGTGCTCATTGGCATTTTCGCAACGATCGCCGCGTTGCTTGCGGCGGTGGGACTCTACGGGGTGCTCTCGAGCGTCGTGCGGCAGCGGACGTCCGAGATCGGCATCCGGATGGCGTTCGGTGCGGAGAGCGCGAGCATCTTTCGGCTCGTGATCGGCCAAGGCCTTCGGATGAGCGCGATCGGCATCGGCATCGGCTTGGTGATCGCGATCGCGACGACGCGAGTGATGTCGAGCATGCTGGTCGATGTGCGTCCGACGGATCCGATCACCTTCGTCGCCATGGCGCTGCTGTTCTTGGGAATTGCGGCGGCGTCGTGTTGGCTTCCCGCGTGGAGAGCGGCGAGGATGGATCCGAACGTCGCGCTGCGGCAGGAGTAGAGGTGGTTCGTCAGCTGCTCACTTGGTGGTTGCCGGTGCCTCTACTGCCCGCCAGATGAAGTACACCGGAACGCCGATGACCACGATCGCCAAACCGAGAAACGCGTCCTGGCGCGTGCTCGGCGATAGGAGAATGAGCAGCATGACGACGGTCGTCAGCACAATGTAGAGCGCCGGCAGCACGGGATATCCGGCGGCGCGGTACGGCCGCTCGATGTCCGGTCGCTTCGCGCGCAACATGAACAGGCCAATCGTCGTCAACGCGTAAAACACCAGCGCCGCGAAGATGACGTAATTCAAGAGTTGGTTATAGCTGCCGGTGAGACAGAGCAGCGCGACCCAGATCGACTGCACGATGAGTCCGGCCGCGGGCACGCGCCGGTGGTTGAGCGTGCCGACGCGACGGAAGAACAATCCGTCGCGCGCCATGGCGTAGTAGACGCGCGCGCCGGCGAGAATCAGTCCGTTGTTGCAGCCGAAGGTCGAGATGAGAATCGCGACCGCCATGATGGTCGCGCCCGCAGATCCAAAGATCACCTCGAGCGCGGCGGTGGCGACTCGGTCCTGCGTCGCGTGCGACACGCCTCGCGCGAGTGCCGTCGCACCGTCCGCGACTCCGTTCATCGGCAGCACGTTGAGATACGCAACGTTCGCCATGATATACAGCACGGTCACGAGGCCCGTCCCGAAGGCGAGCGCCAACGGGAGATTCCGCTTGGGATTCTGCACCTCGGCGGCGGCGAAGGTCACGTTGTTCCACGCGTCACTCGAGAACAGAGAGCCGACGAGCGCGGCGCCGAATGCGACGACGAATGCCCCGCCAACATCGATCGAGCCAGCGAAGTTGCCGCCGCGGAAATTGGCGGCGATCGCGGTCGCGTTCCGTCCGACGCTGAGACCAAGCACGATCAGCAACGCGAGCGCGCCGGTCTTGATGATCGTGAGCGAGGTCTGGACCAGCTTTCCTTCGCGCACGCCGCGGAGGTTAATCCAGGTAAGCACGACGATGCTTACCAGGGCGACGAGGCGTTGCGGCGACAACCCGAGTTGGATCGCGTTCGATGCGTCCGTGCAGCCGAGCAACGACACGCACAAGTTGCCTTGCGGAAACCACGCGTAGCGATTGGGGCCGATTGCCGGCCAGAGAACGCCAAGGAAGCGACCGAACGCGACGGCCACGGCGGCGATCGTTCCCGTCTGGATAACGAGGAAAAGCGTCCACCCATATAGAAAGCCCATGAGCGGACCCATGGACTCGCGCAGGAATACATACTGCCCACCGGCGCGCGGAAACATCGCGGCCAGCTCGCCGTATGCCAGCGCCCCGAGGAGCGTGATGACACCCGTCAGCACCCATGCGGCGAGAAGCCACATCGGCGAGCCCAGGCTCCGCGCCATCGCGGCCGACGTGATGAAAATGCCCGAGCCGATCATCGAGCCGGCGACGAGCATTGTCGCGTCGGTCAGCGTAATGGCCTGAACGAATTCAGAATTCGGTCGTGTCAGGCCGTCTGGCTGTGGGGTGACGGTGGCTTCTGCCATGAGGTGTTGAAGATAGGACTCGACGGCTATCGGCGCGTTGGTCGATACTAGCGAATCATCGAAGGTGCACAACAATATGGGAGCGTCGCCCCAACCTCCAGAACCTCCAGAGGCTTCGGATGCAAACCGCCCTCACGCCGATCGATTTCGCGCGCCGCGCGCGGTCGCTGTATGGAGATCGCGAGGCCGTGGTCGATGGACCGCTCCGCTTTACTTACGGCGAGTTCCTCGACCGGTGCGACCGTTGGTCGAGCGTGCTTCAGGGATTTGGCGTCGCTCCCGGCGACCGCGTGGCGTACATCGTGCCGAACACGCACGCCGGACTCGAAGCGTTCTATGCCGTCCCGCAACTCGGGGCCGTGCTCGTACCGCTCAACTACCGGCTGCTGCCCGCCGACTGGGTGTACATGATCAACCATAGCGGCAGCCGCATTGTCTGCGCGCACGCGGACTATCTGGATCTCGTCGACAGCGCCCGTGATGAGATGCCGGCGGTGGAACACTTCGTCGCACTCGAGGGCGGCGGCCCTGGCTGGCTCGATTATGAAACGCTCATTGCCGCCGCGGCGCCCGACTTCTCGCGCCCGGAGATCAACGAGAACGATCTGCTCTCGATCAACTACACAAGCGGAACGACGGCGCGACCGAAGGGCGTAATGATCACGCACCGCAACGCGTATCTGAACACCGTCGGCTTTCTGATCCATCACCCGATGTCGAGCGCCGCGGAACGATACCTCTGGACGTTGCCAATGTTTCACGCGAATGGATGGGGTTTCGTGTGGACCGTAACGGCCGCCGGCGGCACGCATGTGTGCTTGCGCAAGGTCGATCCGAACGCTGTGTTCGATCTCGCGCGACGTGAGCGGATCACGATGCTCTGCGCGGCACCGACGGTGCTCATTGGAATCGCCAATGCACCGGAAGCGGCGCGAGCCCAAGTGCCTCGCGGCGTGCGCGTTCTCACGGCGGGTGCTCCGCCCGCTGCGACCACCATCGAGCGCGTGGAAGAGGAGCTCGGCTGGACGGTGATGCAGTTGTACGGGCTGACCGAGACATCGCCAGCCATCACGATCTGCGAGGAACGCCCCGAGTACGTCGCGCTCAACACAACGGACCACGCGCGGATCAAAGCCCGGCAGGGCGTCGAGTTGATCACGTCGGGCGAGCTGCGCGTCGTCGACGAACGCGGCACCCAAGTGCCGCGCGACGGAACCACGGTTGGTGAGATCACCGTGCGTGGGAACGTGGTGATGGAAGGCTACTATCGCGATCCGGACGCGACGGCGCGCGCGTTTCAAGGTGGCTGGTTCCACTCCGGCGACGCCGCGGTGGTCCATCCCGACGGCTACGTCGAGATCCGCGATCGCATGAAGGACGTGATCATCAGCGGCGGTGAGAACATCTCGTCGATCGAGGTAGAAGGCGTGCTACTCAGGCACCCGTCGGTGATGGAGGTTGCCGTGGTCGGACTACCTCACGAGAAGTGGGGCGAAGCACCACACGCGTTCGTCGTCTGCAAACCCGGTGCGACCGTGGACGAAGAGGAGCTTCGCGGTTTTGCTCGCGCGCGTCTCGCGGGCTTCAAGGTTCCGAAGGGCGTAACGCTTCTCGCCGAGCTTCCGAAAACGGCGACGGGGAAGATTCAGAAGTTCGTTCTGCGCGGCGGGCGAGCGGGAATCGCCGCGCAGTGACCGCTAATCCCTCGGCGTGGTCGGCAAGCGGACAACCTCAGGCGAGGGCGCCTCTCGCTCGGTGAGGAGCTTCGTGAGATAGCGCTGATTCTCTCCGATGCGCTCAACCTCGACGGCGATCGTCTCCAGCGCTTGCGTCACCTGCTGCGGCTCGAGCCTCGCAAGGCGCGCTTCCAGTTCCTGTCGCGTCATCACGTCGGCGCTAATGGTCGACTGCTGCCGTCGCGCGAGGTGTTGCGCCCCGAGACCGAACAACACGGCGAGGAGGCCGTGCGTTGTCGCATGCCAAGCTTCTCCCGGCTGAGCAGCGAACCAGATCGCGACAACGTTCGCGAGGGAGAGAACCCCCGCCACGGCTATCCAGGCTCGATGCTTGAACCACACGTAGCGGTTCCTATGGTTCTGGTTTCTTTGCCGGTGCCGGCGCAGCGCCACCGGTCACGACGAGTTTCTTCACCATGCCGGCCAGCTTGTGGGAATTGTCGGACATCGGGCAATACACCTCGTACGTTCCCGGCTTCAACGTCACCGTGAACGACCCCGACTCGCCCGCCGGAAGCTCGCGCGCGCCCTTGGCGACGCCTTCGCCCCGCACGTAAAACCCGTGCGTGATCGTCCCCTTGTTGCTCAATCGAAAGATGACCGGGCCCGCCGGCACCGTATCACGAGCCAACTCGACCTTCCATTCGGTTAGAGTGACGGGAACGGCGACCGCCTGCGCGGTCGCGACGGTGGACGACGTGGCCAAAGCTGCGGCGATGAACAATCGCGTCATGTGTTGGGTTCCTTCGAGATGAGAATGCTGTTGCGCGGTCGAGACGACGTCCGCTCACATGCCGCGTGTAGCGCGACGTCTCTTCAGAATAGCCCAGGAAACCACTACTTCAACCCCAACACCTTGCCGGCGGCCAGAAGACGAATCGCCTCCTTCAAGCGCCTGGTTTTCGTTTCTTCTTTCTTTGCGGACTCGATCCACGCGAAATAGCGCCGGCGCTCGGCGGGTGGTAGCGCTTCGAAGTGGCGCAAAGCCGCTGGATGCTTGTTCAACGCAGCCTGGATGTAAGCGGGAAGCTTCGATGGAAGCGGAAGACGCGCCGGTCGCGGAGCATAGCCACGATCCGTCGGCGGCCGCTTGATTCCCGCCGGCTTCAATCTCCCGTTCGCCTTGAGCGACTCGTATCGTTCCCGGTTCTTGGTCGACCAACGGCTATCCGGTCTCCGCGGCGTAAACTTGATCGCGTACCGCCGATCGTCGAGACGTTTGACGAGACTGTCGACCCAACCGAAGCAAAGTGCCTCGTCGAGCGCGTCAGCGTACTTGATTGAAGCGACGTCGGCCTTCTTCTTGTAGAAAACAAGCCATACTTCAGGCTCCGACGCGTGGTGCTTGTCGAGCCACGTCCGCCATTCGTCGAGCGTCTTCGCAACCAACGTCTTCATGGGGCGGAGCGAGACGCTTCGGCACGTGAAAGCACGTACGCTTGAATTGCACGGACTTGCTGCGAGCTAAGCTTGTCGCCGAATGACGGCATTCCAAGATCCTTGCGCGCGCCACCGCGAACGATCGCGTCGAACTGGGCGTGCACTTCAGCGGTGCTGTACCGAAGATCGGGCACCGGTCCGGCGACCACGTTCACGCCGTGACAGCGGAAACAGAACGTCCCATACAGGATTCGTCCCTCGGCAAGCGCGGCAGGCGTCGTGTCGATCCGGATGGCGGGCACCGGAGGTCCCGTGTGTCCGTAACGCTGCGCATTGAGCTTGGCGCTGCCGCCGAGTGCAAAGGTGAGAATCCGGCTGAAGCCCGGCTTGACCGGACCCATGTTGGAGCGATTGCCTAGTCCGTTCGGGCCGCCCCATCCGACCATGAGCGTGATGTACTGTGTACCGTTCGCGAGATACGTGACTGGCGGCGCCATGATGCCGGTGCCGGCGTCGAATTCCCAGAGCTTCGCGCCGTCGGTTGATCGGTAGGCGGTAAAGATCCCGTCCGCGCGTCCCTGAAACACGACGTTCCCCGCCGTCGCGAGCACACCGCCACTCTGCGACACAGGGAGCGTCACGCGCCACATCGACTTCCGCTCGACGGGATTCCACGCGATCAGCTCTCCACGCGGTATAGGCGCTTTATCAAATTTGGCGATGAGCTCACC
>DASYSU010000020.1:0-4845 GCA_036002925.1 Gemmatimonadaceae bacterium
GGCGACGCGTACATCGTCGACCCACAGGTCCTCGACGGATCCGGACCGTGGTCGCCCGAAGGTCACGGCGCGACGGGAGCCGCGCATCTCGCACTCATCGAGCGAACGATCCGGTCCGCATCGGATCCGAGAGCCGGCGAATTGGCGATTCGTCTTGCGTACTTGATCGCATCGGCCAAGGGAACGATCGCTGCGTCGAGCGTCCCGACTGCGACGCGGGTCGCCGCGCTCGTGCGCGATCGCGAATCGGCGTCGGCCGACCTCTCTGACGTGTTGGCCGATGCGAGCGGAAGTCGGGCCGACGTCATGACCATCATCAATGATCGGCGAGATGCTCGCGCGTTTCGCGTCGAGCAACCGCCGCTGGCGCCGCTCACGGCGAGCCTCCGCATCGAGGCGATGAATGCCGTCGCCGGCATCGTCCGCGCGCTCGACACGCTCGACCGCGCGGCGGTTCCACCCGCGCCGCCGGTTGCATCGTGGTCTCTCCTCAGCCCCCAATTCGCATCGAGACTGCGCGAGCTTGGCGATGATCGTCCGCCGGTCGCGCAAATCGCGGTCACGCTCCGCACGCACAAGCCGAGCGGGCTGTTTGCCGACAACGACGAGACGCTTGCCGCGGAGCTCGCGTTGACATCGACCGCCCCCGATTCAACGCATCGCGCGGGCGAGCTGGCATTGCTCTCGAGCGCCGTCGCGCTTCGCTCGCTCGCGCAGGCGTCGCCCTGGTTCCCGGGTGATGGCGGTCCTGATGTCGCCGATCTCAGAACCGAGTTTGGTCTGGCCGACGTGACGTTCTCTCACGGCGTTCGGGCGTCGTGGCGGCCGTACTACCTCCGTGAGTTGCGTGATGGGTTGCGCGACATGCAGCGCGTATTGCCGGCGTTGTCGTTCGAGCAGTTGCGCGTGCGATTCGGCGCCGACGCGCTGCCCGATTCCGCCTTGGCGATGCACGATCCGCGAACGCGAACGCTGCAGCTCTCGATCGCGACGTCGGGCGGAACGCTGGCGCATGAGTTGTCCCACGACTTGGATTGGCAGGAGGCGCGGCGACTCTTCGTTCACGCCGGCGGTTACAGCACGGACCGCGTGATGCGCGATCAACGCGGACCTCTCGCGCGGTCGATGCGCGGCCTCACCGAAGCTCGTCCGCTTGGCGGCAACGCGAGTGCAAGCGCACCACCGTCGGTCGACCGTCCCGCCGAGGTTTTCGCTCGTGGCACGGACTGGTTCATCGCCTCGGCGCTCGCGGCGCAGGGCCGCACCGACGGATTTCTTTCCGCCATCCAAGATGACATGTTGGCCGGCTACGCGGCCGGCCAGCCGGTGGCGATCGGTATTTCGGGCGCCACCTCGCTCACCGCGACGATCGACCAAATGACGTTCCTTCCCGACTCGGTACGCGACCCGTTCGAGTCGCAATGGTCCGACGCTGCGGTCGTCGATCCGGTCTTGCTCGTCCGTCGCGTGCTCGAGACACCGGTTTCGTGGCGGGCCGTGTGGCAATCGCGCAATGGCGCCGGATCGCTGCTGCCCCCGGCTCAGTCGTTCGTGTGCGTCGGCGACGACTCTCCCGAAGTGCGCGCCCGTGAGCGTTTACTCATGCTGGCCGCCGATGCGCGCGCGCGTGGCGTGGCCTCTCGCCGCGCGCGATTCCGTCCGGCCGGCATGCGCGCCGATTGGGCGAACAGTGTGCTCGGAGCGGCTCCGTGGGCCCCGGACGAAGGCGAACGACTGATCGACGGTCTGCGCACCGCGATTCTCGACCAACTCGCCATGGCCCTGGCGAATCAGGGCTTGGTGCCGGCCGTTCCGGCGATCTTCGCCTCCAACGCCGCGAGCTGCTCGAGCATCGCTCGCTGACGCTTCTCGACCTGGGACAACAGCCCGATCGTCTCGTGGTGTCGCAGCTCGTCGTTGGTCGGCTGCTTCTGAATGAACGTCAACGCGCCGCCGGTCTCGAGACGACACTCGCGAACGTGCGCGAGCGAGACGATTCCCTGTCGCCGCGCCGCGGCCTCGAGCTCGGCCACCGTGATCAGCTCTTTCTCGAGATGATGCCGTAGGAGTCGCCCGTTTCGAATCAGGGCATCGGGCATCCCTTCGATCGCGTCGAGCTTGCCGTAGTGATACAGCACCCGGACAACCACGCCGTTGACGATGAGCAGCACCGCGGCACCGGCAATCCCGCCCATCAACGAATTGTCGTTGCCGATGATCGCGTTCTGCACGGTGTTGGATAGGAGCAGCAGGACAACCAGATCGAATGGATTGATCTGCGACAGCTCCCGCTTTCCCGCGAGCCGAAGCCCCAGAAGCAGAAAGGCGTAGACCACTAGAGTTCGGAGGATCTTCTCACCGAGCGGAATGCCGGGGATGAGGAGCGAAGTCCACATTGGAGGGGGAGGGAAGGGGTAGTCACGCGGTGGAACGGTATAACACGGTGGAACGGTGGAATGGTGGAACGGTATTTAGCCGGTTGCGGTTCAAATCATCCTTGTTGTTCCGCCATTTATTCGCGGCAATTGGTGGTTCATTCGTCTGATTCGCGTTCCAAATAATTCCAACGAGATTCGGCGCGGACAGTAGGAACAATTTGAGACGCGAATTGGGCGAATGAACTTTACATTGCCGCGAATAAACGGCGGAGGGATCTTTGACTTGAACGGCGGTTGTGCGAGTCTCTCGTTCCACCGTTCCACCGTTCCACCGTTCCACCGTTCCTATGACTTCTCCCAGCTGGCATCATGCTGGAGAAGAAAATCCAGCGAGAGCACACGTCGCGATCGATCGCGATCGCGCAGGAACACCACATGCGACCAACCGCGCATTCCAGTGGGCGTGTATGACTCGCCGTCGAGTCGCAGCCTGCGTCCACTGATGGCCCGGATGAAAATGCGCTCGTACTTCGAGCGAGCAAGCGAGCGAAGCGGAAACAGGTTCGCCCAGGTACACGATCGGCCGACACTCTCGTAGGCCGGCGGGCGATCGTCGAGCTCGAGCAGCGACGCGCGTCGGCCGCGCATGACGGCTGAAATGAGCCGCAGCGACCTCGGGTCACCGAGCCTGGTGATCGAGGGCCAGAAGTGACGCGTGATGCGTTGGGCGATCGCGCGCAGGGACAGTGTTTCACCGGCGCGGGTCGGCCAGATCGGTGCGTTCACGTCGGCGACGAACGGATTCTCGATGTACGACGAGCATCGCGCCACCCAGCCGTGACGAGAGCTGTGCGGTTCGGGAATGAAGTCGCGCGGCAGTGGGAAATCGCGCGAGTCGAGCGCGCCGAGGTCGAACGTCGGCCAGGTCATCACCTCCCGTGCGACACCGACGATGAAGGTCGCCGTGGCGATCATGAGCTCCGCGTCCGGCGTGAAATCAGCCGTGACCTCGACGCGATTGACTCGAGGTCGCACGCCGATGCCAGTCGAGCGGCGGTTGGCGGCCAACAACATGACAGGCATCGGCAGGATATGTGTCAGCAACAACGCGAGCTGTTCGACACTCCGGTGTTGGCCGCGCTGCACGTACGGAACGTCGAACGACACGTTGTAGTGCGTGCTGAATCCCGCCAAGTGAACGCTCCGCTGCTCTCGTTCCTCCCAGGCGTCCAACTCGTCGCGGAGATAGTGAATGCTCTCCCACAGCGACCGACCGGCGCGCGCCGCGCACCCGCGTTCGATCTCGATCACCGGCGTCGCTAACTCGATCACACCCGTGTCGAAGTACACGGCGCCGCCGGTCGGCAGATGATACGAGCGTCCGGTGCGATGCATCATCGGGGCGCGCACGATGCTCGTTGGACTGCCGAACACGTCCTCCGGTTTCGCCGGCTCGCCGTCGACGACGGTGGCGAATTCCGCCTCGATCCCGATCGCGCCGAGACCGGTGGTCGACCGACGGACGCGTCGCTCGCCCTTGACGAGCTTCCGCCCTTTCTCGAGCGTCACGACGCGGCCCTCCGCTCGGCGTCGAAGCCCAAATGCTCGGTCGGCGCGTCGTGCGGAATCGAAAGCACATAGCCGAAGTCGATGTGCAGCTGGTCGTCGGTCTCGCCCCGGCTGGTGCCGAAGGGACGCGTCCACGCACCCGGCATCGTCTGCCGCGCCAGCGCCGCGAAGCGCTCGATCGCCTCACGGTCGTCGAGGTAGACGTCGCCGATCCGGTAGATGTTCACGGCCGACGCCCAACAATGCGGCGTCGCGTTCGTGTTGATCGCATGGCGCGGCGACCGGTACCCGCCGTTCGCGGCGACGTGGACGAATGTGCCAACGGCCTCACGAAAGCGCTCGAGGCACAGCGCGAGTGTCGTAATCGCGCACGGCACGTACCGCGGAAACCCGCGAAGGGCGGCGGCTTCGCGCACGTCGGTCTGGATGAACTCCCACAACCCGAAGTTGGGCGACACCTGCACGCTCATCGCGGTCTCCCACGACGCGATCTCGTAGAAGAATCGCGGCAGTCGGCGCATCGCCCCACGATCGTCGTGAATGTGGCGGTCGGGGAGCAACGCGTCGCGCAACGACTTGTCGAGTCGCAATCCGTCGACGATCGGCAGCGGAAAGCGATATGACTCACCCATCGCGCGGCTCCTCGACGCCTGCGAGCACGTCGTACTCCGCGTGCGAGACCTCAGCAATCGTCGCCGAGCGGCCCGTTGCTTGGGGACCCCATTCGGTGAGGATCGCGACGACGTATGGCTTGCGCCCCGGCGGATAGACCACGCCGGCATCGTGCGCGATCGTCGAGATCTCTCCGGTTTTGTGCGCCACGCGCACGTCACTGGGGAGACGGGCCGGAATTCCATTTCGGAATTCTTGCGCGTGCAGGATGTCGAGCATCTCGCCC
>DASYSU010000021.1:0-5925 GCA_036002925.1 Gemmatimonadaceae bacterium
GCCGCGCGCGCGAGCATGGCCGACTTCAAATCCTTGAGCGCCGCCTCGAGCCGGCCCTTCTTCCGGATGTTCCCCATCGTGCGACGCAACAGATCGGCCTGAGTCGCCGAGTAGCCGCCGAGCTGCATCGCGATCGCCATCGCTTGTTCTTGGAAGATCGGAATGCCCTGCGTGCGACGCAGCACCTCCTCGAGCGCGGGATGCGCGTACACCACGGGCTCGAGCCCCAATCGCCGTTGCGTGTACGGATGAACGAAGCTCGCTTGGATCGGACCCGGCCGAATCAACGCGACCTGCACCACGATGTCGTACAAGTGATCAGGCTTGGTATGCAAAATCGAATTGATCTGCGCTCGGCTCTCGATCTGGAACATGCCGATCGTCTCGCCGCGCTGAATCAAGTCATATGCTTTCGGATCGCGATCCTCCACGCTGTACATCTCCGGGCGCTTGCCGGTCCGCTTCTCGATCACGTCGTACGCGATCCGCACCATCGACAGCGCGCCCAATCCCAAGAAGTCGAACTTCGGCACGCCGATCATGTCCAAGTCGTCCTTGTCGTACTGGACGATCGTGCGCCCCATCGTCGTCTGCTCCACCGGCAGGTAATGCCCCAACGGCTCGCCCGACAGCACGAACCCGCCCACATGCGTCGAGCGAAGACGCGCCAAACCATCAAACGCCGGCAGCGCCATCAACAGCGCCCGCCCGCGCGCGTTGTTCAGATCCACACACCGCGACTCGGCCACCTCCCGCACGGCATCGACGCAGTCGCCCGGTTCGTTGCCGTGCACGCGTTTGGAGATCTCTAACGCTTCGGCCACGGGGAAGCCAAGCGCGCGCATGGCGTCTTGCACGGCGGTCGGGGCGTGGAAGCATTGCGTCACCCCGGTGATCGCCGCGTGCGCGCGATCGTAATTGTCGTACATGTAGTCGAGCACTTCCTCCCGGCGATTGTGCTCGAAGTCGACGTCGATGTCCGGCGGTTCAGACCGGCCGTTGACTCGTGCATCAGAGAGAAAGCGCTCGAACAGTAACCCGTGCTTCACCGGATCGACCGCCGTGATCTCCAGACAGAACGCCACCGCCGAGTTGGCGGCGCTGCCGCGGCCCTGGCAGAGAATGCCTTTGTTCTTCGCGTAGCGCACCGCGTCGGCCATGACAAGAAAGAATCCGGCGAAGCCCAGCCGCGCGATGAGCTCGAGCTCGTGATCGATCTGCACACGCTGCTCGTGCGTCGGCTCACCCCATCGTTTGCGCATGCCTTCCTCCGTCCACACGCGCAGCGCATGATTGTCGTCCGAGTCGCGCAGCCCGACGCCGAGCTTCGCTTTCCGAAAGTCGGGCAGGGGAGGGCGCATCCAATCGAGCATGAAGCCGGTGCACTCGTCCGCGATGCGCACGCTCTCGCGCAAACCTTCCTCGCGCCCCTTCCACCGCTGCGCCATCTCCGCCGGCGACAACAAGCGCCACTCGCCATTCGGGTGTAACAGCCCACGCTCGGCGGCGACCTCGATCGTGAGATCGTAGCGTAACGCAGTGAGCATGTCGTGCACGAGACGACCGCACTCGTCGACGTACCTCGGGTCCTGCGTCGCGACCCAGGGCACACCGCTTTCCTCGGCGAGCCGGATCAATTCGGCCGCCAACACCGACTCGTGGCCGCCCGTATGGTGGAGCTGCACTTCTATAGATAGGGTGCCGGGCGCGAAGATCTCTCGCCAGCGGCTGAGGCAGCGCTTGGCCTCGCTCTCTTTCCCAGCACGGATGAGCGACGCGAGCTCGCCTGACGCGGGCCCGGTCATCGCATGAAGACCCGCCGAGTGTTGGGCGACGTGCGCCCAGGTGATCTTGGGGCGTCCGCGCCGTTTGCCTTGCACCTTCTTGTCCCACTCTTGCCACTGCCCGACGCGCGCCAGCGTTACGAGCGCGGCCAAGTTCCGATATCCGTCGGCATCGCGTGCGAGGAACGCGGCGGGACGCCCGTCGACGTTGAGCTCCGCCCCGGCAATCGGACGCACCGGATACTGACACGTACGACAATACTCATCGCCGTGCCGCTCGGCGTTCGGGCAGAGCGGATCCTTGAGTGGCGACATCGCCTCGACGCCGAAGCGCGCCATGCCGCCCAAGTCGGCGGTATCAGTAATCCCTAAATGCGTGTAGCCGCGCTCTCGCGCATGCTTCGCCAACGCTTCCGCCGAGACAGCGCCGTCGGAGAAGGAAAAGCAGGTGTGGGCGCGAAGCTCGACGTACGCCGACACACGTCACAGCTCGATGTCGAGCGAATACGAGGCGCTCTCGTGCGTCGCCGCAAAATGGCCTTCGCCACGGATGTCGTGCAGTCCATCCGTGCCCAAGCCGGGAAGAATGGTCCAACGGCCTTTGGCGACGCCGTTCTCGAACGTGCCGACGTCCTGCATCACGAAGCTACCCGACCGGTCGCCGATCGTGCCGGTGACGCGCACGAGACCGACGAAGCTTGCCGTGTTGTCCGGACGATAGCCCATCAAATACGCGATCGACGCCTCACCCTCGATGCCGCCCAACAACTCGTGCGTCACCTCGGCGTGCGTCAACTTCGGTTGCCCGCTCGCTTCATCGTACGGCTTCTCCTCCCAGCACATCACCTTGAACGCGCCCGTCACCTGTGTCATCGATCCAATTCCTCGCGTTAGTCCCACCAGCCGTGAAGAAACCAGTCCTTCGTCTGCTGCTGCGAACCGCGAAACAACCACACCATCATTCCATCTTCACGCACGCAGCGGAAATACTCACGCGCGTACGCGCTGCTCCATTGTCCGCCCGATACACGATCGGGCCCCGCAGCTTCGACGATGTCGTGCCACTCGTTGCCGTCGAGATAGCGCACGGGCACTTCGTGATCGCGGCGCGACTCGGTGTCGACGGTGACGACTTTCGGCGAGGGAAGGAGCTGGAGCGTGAGCGCGGGGTGCGGGTCGCGAATGGTCGGTCGCGATGTGCGAGACGTTCGCGCCATCCATTTGGTCCGCTGCTCGAGCAACGGATGCGCGGAGTTCTCCGGCATCACCACCACATCGCCCTGATCGTCGGTGAGCTGAATGACCGCGTCCTCGACCGCCGGCGCGCTGGCGAATCCACGATCGAACAGATCGCCCTGCGCGCCACCGTTGCCCGTCACCGACTCGACGCGCAGCGTCACGCCCATCACGGCGTCGGGCAGCGTGATCGTGTCCAAGGCCTCACGCACGAGGCGCATCCAGCGCTTCTGCTCCGCGCTTGGCCGCGACGACCGGATGACGTGCGTCCGCTGCGTGCGGTTGCCGAGCGAGAAGACGAGCGCCATCTCTCGGGCGCGCTCGCCGCGCTCGATGAGCGACGTGCAGACGGTGCCGGCGAGCGAGTTGATGACGAACAACAATCGCTCGGGATCCTTGAGCCCGTATTCCACCCACTCGACGGACGCGCTGGGCAACGACCGTAAGGGAAGTTTGAATAACCAACGCTCATCGTCGGCGCGGGCGCGCTGCCAGAGACGAACGCCCTCGAGGCCAAGTCGCACTTCGATGGCTTCGGCGTCCAGGTTCGCGAGGGCGCCGCACGTCTCGATGCCGAGGCCTGTGAGCAGCGCCGCGAGCTCGTCGGACGGCGACAGCGCGTGGAGCGCGTACGGGGCGATGAACTGGCGGTCCTGTCCCAGCTTGACGACGACGAGCTGCGTCGTGCTCTGCGTCGCGGCGACTTCGGCGGCGACCGGTGTCATCGCCACGCCGGCGTGCGCGTCCTCGAACCCGTAGTCGCCGGCGACGCGCAGCATGTGCTCGGCGAGTTGGCCACCGTGCAGACCGCGCGCGTCGCCCCAGACGAGGTTGCGTTCGCCGACGGCCACACGCGGCGCGTGCAGGAGCAGGCTAGCGACGAGATCAGCGGGGAAGTCCGCGCCGGTCGGCCAGCTCGGACTCCAGAGACAGACGTAACTCATGATGCGTTACCGGAATTGGAAATTGGACGTGTGCATTCCAGCCAACCGCGCGCGCGTCCACACGGATCGTCACGTTCTGCGCTTCGGCCGGATCGCCGAACGGCGAACGGCGCCAGCCATAGCACAGCAACCGTGACGTGAGTCGGAGGCTCGCCATCGAAGCCGCCGACCCAATCGAGATCAACGCCGCTCCCCCCTCGCGCGCCGCGCGCGTGAGCCGAACGGTCTCGGTCCCTTGGGGTTCAGCACCCGCTAATACGAGAAGTGAAAAGCCTCCGGAGCGAAGCAACTCTTCCGCGGCGCGCAGCGCGTGGATGCGCGACTTGGGCCGCACGAGATAGAGCCCGTGATCGTCGGACCAGAACGCGCCGGCCACCGTGTTGTCACCGTCGATCCATGCCGAGCGTTCGCCGTTGGCGACGACGGAGTGGCAGGTGGCGCGGAGGATCGCCGTCGCGCCGCCCTGCGGCGCCCAGACCGAGAGTCGCCCGCGCGCAAATCCACCGTTGGGGAGCACGCGGTCGAGTGCGCCAATGCCCGTCGCCACCTGCTCCGTTGTTTGCGAACCGCCCGTGAGCGGGGTCGCATCCGGGAAACGCTGCTCGATCAGTGCACGCAGCGAGGCGATAGAAGGTCTGGACATCTCGAACCAAGCGGATTGAGTCGCGGCCGGAAAAAGAGCGGGGGATCAAGTTATACCGAACAGAAACCGAAAGCAAGAAGGAGTCCACAAAAAATGGCCCTTCCGGGCCACCAAATCAGAAATGTGATGCCCTCTCTAGATGCCGAGCTGAAGCTGCTCCGCTCCCGCGAATCGCGTTTCGATAATCTCCGGTGCCCCGTCCGGCGCCCGCCCGTAGTAGCCGTACGACACTCCATACTTGTCGCACAGCGCGCGCATCGTGGTCCTCAGTCCGTCGCTGTACGCCTCGCTCACCTTGTGATCGAACGCGTACGTCGCCCAATAGCGTTTGGCGAACTGTGGGAATTCCTGCTCGATGAACGGCAGATACCGCGCGCGTGCCGACGACCGCAACCGCAGCGCACACGCGTTGACGTACGACGCCCCACGTTCGGCAACCGACTTCACCAATCGTTCGAGCGCCTCGGGTTGATCCGTGATCGCCGGCAGCACCGGCATCACGTTGATTCCCGTTTCCAAATCATTCTCGCGCAGCCGCGCGAGCGCGCGCAGTCTTGCTTCGGGTGTGGGCGCCCGCGGCTCGAGCTTGCGCGCGAGCTCGCGGTCGGTCGAGATGAGTGAGAGATGAATCGACAACGACGAATGGCGATTGATCCGCTTGAGCAGATCGATGTCGCGCGTGATGAGCGGACTCTTGGTGATGATGCAGATCGACAGACCGGGATGCTCCGCCAACACCTCCAGCACCGAGCGCGTGACGCGGAAGCGACGCTCGGCCGGCTGGAACGGATCGGTCGCGGTGCCGATGACGATCGTTTCGCCGTTGAGCAGCGCCATGTGCTTCTCGGAGCCGTGGCGAAGCACGTTACGCAATACATCGGCGGCGTTTTGCTTGACGAAAATGCGACGCTCGAAGGCAAGCCACGGCGACAGACTGTCCCGAGCCGTCTGGAGGTCATCGTGCTCCGGGTTCGCCGTTGCCGCGCGATCGAGAACCCAACGATGCGTATATCTCGCGTAGCAATACGCGCAACCGAAGGCGCATCCGACGTACGGGTTGATCGACCAGAACCCCATTCCGGTCGTCTCGGGTCCGTTCAGTACACTGCGCGCGATCGTGCCGTAATAGCGAATATCTTTCTGCTCCCCAACCATCGGGAGCGCATGGCCGAGGATACTCGCGTCGAACAGCGCGGCTTGCTCGAGCTTGACTCCTTTCTTTGCATCGACTGCCATCGGTCACCGATCCGAAGCGCGATCCGGACCATACCGAAGATACGCCGAAGATGCAAGCGAGCGTTAGCGCGCGCCGAAGTTC
>DASYSU010000022.1:0-4917 GCA_036002925.1 Gemmatimonadaceae bacterium
GGCAATACGTCGCGCTATTTCCAGCAGAACATCCTCGGGCCGTTCCTCGCGCATTACCTCAAGGACGGAGCGCCGCCGGCGGACGTCGCATCAGTAAACGCTTATGAGACCGGCACCAACCGCTGGGAACGATTGAGATCCTGGCCGTCGGGGTGCGCGAGTGGATGCACGATTACTTCGAGGCCGCTGTATTTGAACGCGGGGTTCACCGCCGGTTTCACGGCGCCCGCCGCCGGCGGGGCCGCGTTCGACTCGTACATCTCCGATCCGGCCAAGCCAGTACCGTTCCGAAAGCGTCCCATTCAACCGGTCGGTTACGACAATGGGATGACGTGGCCTGAGTGGCTCGTCGACGATCAACGCGAGGCGTCGGGCCGTACCGACGTGCTCTCATACGAGTCGGACGTGCTCACCGGAGCCGTGAAGATCAGCGGTCAGCCGCTCGCGAACATCGTCGCGTCGACAAGCGGCACCGATGCCGATTGGGTTGTGAAGCTGATCGACGTCTATCCGGACGAAGTCGGTGGGCAACCGAAGATGGGTGGATACCAGCTGCCGATAGCCATGGACATCTTGCGCGGTCGGTTTCGCGAAGGCTTCGACACCGCGAAGCCGATTGCCGCGAACACGCCGCTGCTCTACAAGTTCGCGCTGCCGACGGTGAACCACGTCTTTTTGCCGGGCCATCGGATCATGGTGCAGATCCAATCGAGCTGGTTTCCGCTGTATGACCGGAATCCGCAGACGTTCGTTCCGAATATTTTCTGGGCGAAGCCCAGCGACTACAAGAAAGCGGAGCACCGGATCTATCACGAGGCAGGTCATACGAGCTTCGTCGAGCTGCCAGTGGTCACGAGCGGACGGTATTGACGGCGCGAAATGCCTAACGGCGCAGAATTCCTAACGGCGCAGAGTTCCTAACGGCGCGAAATGCCCGACGGCGCGAATGCCTAACGGAGCCAAATGCCAGATGACGGTAAATGCCTGACGGCGCCAAATGGCAGACCGCGCCAAAATGCGGAACGACCTCGATCGCATTCTCCGTTTGGCGCCGTTAGGCATTTCTGCGCCGTTAGGAATTCTGCGTCGTTAGGCATTTCGCGCCGTTAGGAATTCTGCGTCGTTAGGCATTTGGCGCCCTCAGGCACTATTGTGACAGCGACCGCGCTCTTTGGTTGGATTCACCGTGAGGACGACGGCGGTTCGTTCAGCGCACGTGAATCGCCATCGATGCGAGTAGTTGGCCGGCGGCCGATGACACGGTGAACCGCAGATCGCCGGGTGTCGACGGAGTGAGCTCGAAATCGTACGTCTCGCCGTTCCCCATTTGCTGAACGGCCGGCCGAACGGTCGCTTGGTCGGTTGGCAGATCCATTCCGTCCTTCGCAATCGCCCGCCATGCGACCGGCGTCGAATCGCGCAGCACCCGCATGATCATGCTGGGACGAAACGTGTGGATGTCGACGAGTCGTATTCGATAACGTTCGCCCGCGCGCAGCTCACGTGCCGGCGGCGACATCGACCCGTTCACGAACACCGCCGTTGGCGCATCCGCGATCGAGCGCGGAACCGACATCAGGAGAACGATGTCTCGCTCGGCATCGAACTTCTCTAATGAATCGACGACGACCAGTGCGCCGACGAGGCCCGCTCGTTGTTGGCGCACCTCGTCGGCGTGCGGATGGTAGATGAAGGTCCCCGCGCGGGGCGGCGTGAATCGAGCCTCGAACGAATCGCGCGGCGCGATGGCCGGAGCGATCCGACCCGGGTGTCCCGCGAATCCGGCGACACCGTCGTAATAGCTATCGAGCTCGATGCCATGCCAATGCACCGCTGTCGCTTCCGGCAGCTCGTTGACGACCGTGATGCTCACCGGCTCGCCGCGCTTGAGCAGAATGGTTGGGCCAACACCAATCGGCGTCGCGGATGCGTACTGCCGCGTGCCCTCCTGCAGTACGTAGCGGTACGCCGGCTCGGCGACCGTTCCACCGGTGTCGCCGCGCGCAACGAGACGGAGCCGTCGCCGTGGCAGCGGCTCGCCCGACGCCTGCAGCACTCCAGTCCCACGCACTTCAATCCCCATCACGAGTCCGCCCATCATCTCGAGGGCGTGATTGTGAGCGTGCACCTCCTGCTCCGGCACCAACCCCGTACCATCGAGCGGGTCGTTTCGGAAAACATGGGCGTTGTCGTGGCAGTGAAACATCCAGTTGCCGGGCCGCTCAGGGACCCAACGCATCGTGAAGGTTCGGCCGGGCGTGAGGCGCTCCGTCACGACCTGATGCGGGGATCCGCCTCGATCGTACGTGCTGTCTCGCGACCCGTTGCCTCGGCTGTCGACGTTGAAGTAGAAGCCGTGCAAATGCATCGGATGCACGGCTATGCTCGCGTTGATGAGGCGAAACTGCACTGTGTCACCGATGGCATAGCTGACGCGCTCGGTGTTTGGCCACGCCTTTCCGTTGATCGTGAACCGGATCGCCTGACCGACTAGACCGAATGGAAGGATCCCGCCCGGAGTCGGCTGCTTGGTCCACAGACCAATGACGAACACGCGGTCGCGCGGCGGTCCGGCCGTTCCGCGCGGGTCGACGATGAACGCGCCGTTGAGCTCCGCGTCGATCGTCCCGGCTCCCGGTACCAAGCCGACGTTTGTCGTGCCGCGATAGTAATACGTTCCGGGCGCGCCAGCGGAGAATCGCACTTCGCCTACTTCACCAGGTTTGACGCGCATGGTGTCGGTCGCCGCGCTCGCGCTGCCGCGAGGACTCAAACCAGTGACAATGAGCGTGCTGTCGCGGAGCGAGTTTCGTACATACGCGTGAATTACAGTTCCTTCGGGAACTCGAATGAGTGGACCTGGTATGCGGAGCGGCTTCCCCTCCTCGGCGAACGCCCGCACGACGAGTCCGGGGTCTGCGTCACGATCGGGATGCCACTCGCCTTCGCGCGCCTCGAGTCGAATCGTCAGCTCGCCATTCGCCAACGTTCCCGACGGCGTCCGATTGTTGTTCACGACGATGGGCTCGACGCCACGAGTGGTCGTGGCATTCAAGTAACGCGCGATAGTCGGTGCGGAGCCGGTCAACAGCAGCACGCACGCCACGTTGGCGATTCGCATTTCAACGCCTCACTTTCCGTTCCGAACGAATCGGAAGAATACGACGCTCGTCGTCGCGCCTCGCTCATGGCAACATTACTTTCGAAGTCGTCCGTTGGCGAGCTCGACAAGCAGTCTCGAGGCGTTGCGCCGGCACAAGGCCTGACGCAGTTTCTCGCCGGGTCGACCGTACGGTCGCCCCGAAAATTTTTCTCCCATGTCCTCGACGATGACCGACGGAACACTTTCCCGGGGAAGCACAATGCTTCTCGTGGGCACGACGAAGGGCGCGTTCCTGCTGACCTCTGATGCGTCGCGCAATCGCTGGACGTTGAGTGGGCCGCACTTTCCCGGCGAGTCCGTTTACGCGGTCGCGTATGACGAGCGGAATGGACGCCAACGTACACTCGCCGCCACGCGCAGCTTCCATTGGGGAAGCACGATCAGGCTGAGCGACGATTTCGGAAAGTCGTGGACCGGTCCCGAACGACAGAACATCCGCTTTCCCGAGTCGTCCGGCCTGTCCCTGGTGCAGGTTTGGCAAATCCTCCCCGGTACTGCACAGGACCCTGACGTTCTGTGGGCCGGAGTCGAGCCGTCATGTCTTTTCGAGTCTCGTGACGCCGGCGAAAGCTGGACGCCGGTCGACGGATTGTTGACGCACGAGCATCGCCCGAAGTGGCAACCGGGTGGCGGCGGACTGTGTCTGCACACGATCGTTCCGCATCCGCGCGACCGTCAACGGATGCTCATCGCGATGTCGACGGGCGGCGTGTACCGCACTGAAGACGGCGGTAAGAGTTGGCGTGCGAGCAATCAAGGTGTGCGCGCGGAGTTCTTGCCGGACAAGTATCCGGAATTCGGCCAGTGTGTGCACAAGGTGGTGAGTCATCCCGCCAAGCCGGAGCGACTCTTCCTCCAGAACCACTGGGGTCTGTACCGCAGCGACGATTGGGGCGCGACGTGGCAGGACGTGGCGAACGGAGTGCCATCGGATTTCGGATTCTGCATGCAGATCCATCCGCACGATCCCGACACGGTGTACATCGTCCCGATGCAATCCGATCAGTTTCGCTGTGCCCCAGACGCGAAGCTGCGCGTGTATCGCACGCGCGACGCGGGTGCGTCGTGGGAGGCGCTCGCCAGCGGGCTGCCGCAGAAGCAAGCGTACGAGACGGTCATTCGTGACGCGTTCACCGCCGACACGCACGAGATCCCCGGCGTGTACTTCGGAACGCGCAGCGGAAAGATCTTCGGCTCGCGTGATGCGGGCGACAACTGGACCGAGATCGCTGACAGCCTGCCGCCTATCTGTTGCGTGAAAGCGGCGGTCGTCGGCGGCGGTGGCACGCACTGAGGCACCGATGGCGATCTCCATAGTCCTTCCGAGAGCGCTCTATCAGTACTCACGCGGCAGCAACGTCGTGTCGCTCGCTGAGCCGTGCCCGACCGTCGGTGCCGCCCTGGCGTCGCTCGCGGAGCGGTTGCCCGCGGTCACCGATCGCGTGCTGACCGAACAGGGTGAGCTCAGGCCGCATGTGAACGTCTTTGTCGGCACCGAGAGTGTTCGTTTCCTCGACGGGCTCGCGACCGAGCTCCCCGACGGAGCGACGCTGACGATCGTTCCGGCGGTCAGCGGGGGCTGAACGCAGTAAGTTTCTTCGTATGCCGCTGAGCAACGACGAGATCCAACGCTACGCCCGTCACCTGATTCTTCCCGACGTCGGCGTCGAAGGACAACAGCGGCTCAAAGCGGCGCGTGTCCTGATCGTCGGCGCCGGCGGACTCGGCTCGCCTGTCGCGCTGTATCTCGCAGC
>DASYSU010000023.1:0-14118 GCA_036002925.1 Gemmatimonadaceae bacterium
GCGCACGAAGCCCGACACGGGATATCGATTCACGTGGACATTGAAGACGTTCATGAAAATTGAAACGCGGATGGCACGCGCGTGTATGAACGTCGGCTCGTCGACTTCCGTGATCATCACGACCTTGCCGTCGGCGGGCGAGATCACGAGTCGTTCACCACGTTCGCCGATGCGCTGCGGGTCGCGGAAGAAATACGCGACCCAGAGCGCCACGATCGTTAGGCCGAACGCCACGAGCCAGAGCGGCCACGACCGACGCGTCAGCGCGACGCCGAACGCGCCGACGGCAACGAGCGCCGCGATGGCAATGAAGCTGAGTCCTTCGCGGGCGAAGTTCACGCGTGCACCGGGAGCTCGAGCTCAGTGCCAGTGATGCGACGAAACGCGTCGAGGTAGCGTTCGCTCGTCGCGGTAACGACATGCGCCGGTAACGGCGGCGGCGGCGCCTCACCATTCCAGCGTCCGGCTCGTCGCTCAGCGTCCAGATAATCACGCAGCGGCTGCTTGTCGAAGCTCGGCTGCGATCGGCCCGGCTGGTAATGCTCCGCCGGCCAAAACCGCGAGCTGTCGGGCGTGAGCACTTCGTCGATCAGCGTGATTCGTCCCTGGCGGTCGCGGCCGAACTCGAACTTCGTGTCGGCGATGATGATGCCGCGACTCGCGGCGATTGCGCGACCATGCTCGTAGATCAAGCGGCTGAGGCGCTCGAGCTCCGCCGCGACATCAGGTCCGAGCGACGATGTCATTCGAGCGATTGTAATGTTCTCATCGTGTCCCGCCTCTGCCTTGGTTGCCGGACTGAAGATCGGTGGCTCGAGTCGCTCGCTCTCGCGCAACCCAGGCGGGAGGGATTCGCCGGCGAGGGTGCCCGCCGCGCTGTACTCCTTCCACGCCGAGCCTGAAAGATAGCCGCGAATCACGCATTCGATCGGGAAAACATCTGTGCGGCGGCAGAGCATCGCGCGACCGTCTATTGCTCCCCGGAATTCGGCAAGCGCGGGCACTTGCGCGACGATCTCATCGACCTGCGCCGTGATCATGTGATGCCAGACGTCGCCTGCAAGATGATTCAGCCACCACGCCGTGATCTGCGTGAGCACGATACCCTTGTGCGGAATCGGCTCCGCCATCACGACGTCGAAGGCGCTGACGCGATCGGTGGCGACGAGCAGCAGGCGATCGTCGTCGACGACGTAGACCTCGCGCACCTTACCGCGTCGCAGGTGTCGAAGCGGAAGTGTCTCGAGCTGCGCGATCGTCATACGCGAACCTCCTCGATGACGTCCTCGGCGCGCGTCCGGCCGGCGAGCACCGGGCCGACGACTTCCTCCAAGAACTCATCGACCTGTTGCGGCGCGCGACCGACGAAGCGGCTCGGGTCGAGCGTCGCCTCCAGGTCCGAGACCGGAACTCCGAATGCCGGATCGGCGGCGAGTCGCGCGAGGAGATCGTTGCGCTCCGCGCCGTTTTTCAGCGCTCGCGCGGCATCGATACTGTGTTGCCGGATGCGCTCGTGGGCGACTTGTCGATCGCCGCCGGCGCGCACCGCGCGAACGATCAACTCCTCCGTCGCCATGAATGGAAGCTCATCGAGCAGACGTCGGCGAATCCGCGCCGGGTGAACTTCCAGTCCGGTCACGACGTTCTCCATGAGCACGAGGATCGCGTCGGTGCCGAGGAAACTCTCGGGGATCACGAGTCGCCGATTGGCGCTGTCGTCGAGCGTGCGCTCGAAGAACTGCATGCTGTGCGTGAGGTTCGCGTTGGGCTCGAGCGTAATGACGAACCGCGCCAGAGAAGCAATGCGTTCGCAGCGCATGGGATTCCGCTTGTAGGCCATCGCCGACGATCCGATCTGCTCCGACTCGAATGGCTCCTCGATCTCGCCGACCGATTGCAGCACTCGCATGTCACCGCTGAACTTCATCGCGCTCGCCGCGATCCCGGCAACGACACCAAGGATTTGCGCATCGAGCTTCCTCGAGTAGGTCTGACCCGAAACCGGAATCGACGACGTGAAGCCGATCTTTGCCGCGACGCGCGCATCGAGCTCGCGCACCCTGGCGTGATCGCCATTGAAGATCTCGAGGAAGCTGGCTTGCGTGCCGGTCGTGCCTTTGACACCGCGACAGGGGAGCGTTGCAACTCGGTGATCGAGATCCGCCAAGTCGAGCAACAGGTCCTGCATCCACAGCGTGGCGCGTTTCCCGACAGTGGTCGGCTGCGCCGGCTGCAGATGCGTCGATCCGAGCGTCGGCTCGGCGCGCCATTCACGCGCGAACGCCGCGAGCGCGCGCAGGACGCGCAGAATCTTGCCGCGCAGCAAATCCATGCCGCGCCGCATCAGGATCAGATCGGCGTTGTCGGTGACGTAGGCACTCGTGGCGCCGTAGTGGATGAAGCCGCGGGCCGCGGGCGCAACGTCGCCGAAGGCATGGACGTGCGCCATGACGTCGTGACGGAAACGACGCTCATATGCCGCGACGACGTCGAAGTCGATGTCATCGAGGTGTGCGCGCATCTGCATGATCGCGTCTTCCGGAATCGCAACTCCGAGCTCTTGTTCCGCCTCGGCGAGCGCGAGCCACAACTCGCGCCACAAGCCGTGACGCATCTTCGGCGACCACAATTCGAGCATCGCATTCGACGCGTATCGTTGGGCCAGAGGCGAGGAGTAGCGGTCGTGATTCGTCATCGAACGGCGAACTCGGTCACGTACAACTGACCCTGTCGTTCGACGATGACGCGGAGATACGTGCGGCCGCCGTAGCTGTCGATCGCTCGTGCAACGTCTTGCGCGGTCTTGATCGCGCTGTTGTTGATCTGGAGGATAACGTCGCCTTGTTGAATTCCGGTTTGCTCCGCCACGACTTGACCGATCTGATAAACAAGCGCGCCGTATTGCCGGCGCAATCCACGTTCGGCAGCGATCGCAGGCGTCACAGTCACCAGCTCGAGCTCGCGGAGGACTTGCACCTTCGGTGCGCTGACCTCGGGCAGGTCGGATACGTTGACGTCGACGTCGAATTCCCGGGTGCCCCGGCGCACGTGCAGATGCGCCGGCGAGCCGGCTCGCAGATCGAGCAGCGCGGCATACCAATCGAATGGATTGTGAACGGACCGCGTCCCTTCGCGAAGAATTACGTCTCCCGGCTCGAGGCCGGCCTTCGCGGCGGGTGAGCCGGGGGTTACGGTCGCGATGACCGCACCTTGCGTCAGCATGTCGCGCGGGTTGGTCGACTGCGCCTGACGCAGACGGACGCCGATCCACGGACTGCGAATCGATCCGTGTGAGAGCAAGTCGTCCACTACGCGATTCACGCGATTGATTGGAATCGCGAAGCCCAAGCCGACGGATCCGCCGTTCGGAGAGAAAATATTGCTATTCACGCCGACGACTTCGCCGTCCGCGTCGACGAGCGGGCCGCCGGAGTTTCCCGGGTTGATCGCGGCGTCCGTTTGAATCATGTCGAAATAGGCTGCTTGTCCCTCGCCTGCGCCGACGAGATTGCGTTGCGTCGCGCTGATGACGCCGACGCTCACACTCGGCTCACTGTTGCCCAGGTAGAACCCGTACGGGTTGCCGATCGCGATCGCCCATTCGCCGATCGCAAGGTTGTTCGAGTTACCGAGTTTTACTTCGGTGAGGTTCTTCGCATCGATCTTGAGTACCGCGATGTCGTTCGTCTCGTCGGCGCCGAGCACTTTCGCCGGATACACCGTTCCATCGCGTGCCATTACCGAGACTTTGTTTGCCCCGGCGACGACGTGCGCGTTCGTGACGATGACGCCTTCTTTGCGCACGACGAACCCCGTGCCGAGTCCGGCCTGCGTGCGCGGTTGCGCGCGTCCGAAGAAGATGTCGAACGGATCCTGCGGCGATTGATCGATGACTTCGGTCTGCACGGTGACGACCGACGGCGCGACCTTCGCCACCGCTGCCGTGATCGCGTTCTGCCGGCTCTGTGATACTTGACTGTTGCTCGACGCAACGACGCCGGACGCTTGCGCGCTCGACGATGCTGGAGCTTTCGAGCAGCCGATGGTGATGGCGAGCATCACGACGCGCGAGAGGTGTCGAGCCGCGCGGCGAATGGCTACGCGCCGAGGATCTGATACGGCCCTCATGATGCCGCCTCGGCGTACAGCTCGTTCGGGTAGCTCACCCGATCGAGGAATAGCGCGTGCGCGGCGGCAGGAGGCGACACGTCCGTGTTGTCCGCCGCCGCGAGCAAGCGCGGAAGGTCGGCCAACGGTCGGCGTCCGGTCGCGATGTCGAGCATTGTCCCGACGAGAAATCTGACCATGTGATGGAGGAATCGATTGGCTTCGATCTCGAACACGAGCCCGCCCGGTCGATCGTGCCAGCGCGCGTCCGTCACGCGACAGCGGTGATCATCCTGTTCAGGCGCCGTGCCAAGTACCGCGAAGCCCCGGAAGCAGTGTTCGCCCGTGAGGTAGGCGGCCGCGGCGTCCAGAGCGCCCCGCTCCAAGGGCTGCCCGAATGCCAGCTCGTACCGCACCCGAAACGGCGAGTTCGCTTCCTCGTCGGTGCCGACGTAATAGCTATATCGTCGACTCAACGCACTGTAGCGCGCATGAAACTCGGGTCGCATCTCGAACGCTGCCGCGACCCACACATCGGAAGGCAACACCGCGTTCAATGCGCGCCGCAACTTCTGAACGCTTCCTGTCCAACGTCCCGGAACTCGAATGCCGACCGCTTGTCCTCGCGCATGCACCCCGGCGTCAGTGCGGCCGGAGCCCAACGCGGCGACTGGAGTGTTGCACAACCGTTCGAGTGCGGCTTCCAACACGCCCTGAACGGTGCGTTGATCTGGCTGCCGCTGCCACCCGCTGAATTCGGCCCCGTCATAGTGCAACACCAGCTGCACGGTACGCTCGGCCATTGCGGAAAGCTATCGGCAGAGGGGGGTGTGTCAAGCAACGTCGTGCCAAGTTTGCAGTGACGAAACCGATTGACTTTGCGCGACCTACGCGCTCACATTTCGCGCTCAACGTCGCTTGCGCCGCGTCCCGTGTCGCGTGCGCCCAGCCGCCCCCCTGATGCCGCCGCGCACGCTCGCCTCTCTCGCCCACGCCCTCACAGTTTCAGCCAGTTCCGACGACGCTCTCCAAGCGCTCGGCGAGTCGCTGGCCGAGGTCGACCGATTCGCTCAACTCGCCCTGGTGCGGTTCGATGAGCGACGAGGAATGTTGGGCGAGCGGCTGCTCGCGACCGGGGCGACAACCACCAGCTCGAAACTCGAGACCACCTTCGATCACCTCCCGTCGCGAGAGCGTGCCGCGATCGCCGTCGGCGGACAGCTCGTCGATTTCGGCGAGGCGAGCGATGAGTTCGCGCGTCTGTTCGAGATGCCGGCGTTCGGCGAGGCGGGATGGCTGAGCGTTCGTGGCTTGCGCTACGAGGGTCAGCTCACCGCACTGCTGGTCTTGTATGAGGCACGCAAGCTGTTTGGCGCACGCACCGCCGAACGATTCCTGCCGGCGATCGCCCTCTTCGAGCTCGCGTATCTCCGATTCCTCGAGCGGGAGGCGCGTGAGGAAGCGGTTCGCACGCTCGAGGATGTGACGCAACAAGTGCATGGCGATTACGAATCGCGACTCGCCGAGCTCGAGGCGAGTCTCAACAGCGCGAGCAATAATTTGAGCAGCGCGGCGCCCGATGATTCGGCGCGCGTCGTCTCGCTCGAGCGAGAGCTCGCGCAGGCGGCTGAAGACGCGCGTCGCGCGATTCGGCGAGCCGACGCCGTCGAAGCCACCGTGAGTTCCGCAGTCGAGCAACTCGAGAAGGCGCACGTCGAGCTGCATCGTCGAAACGAATCGTTGCGTCAAAAAACGCGAACAATCTACCTGATCGACCGCGTGCTCACGCTCGACGCGTCGACGAAGGATCCACGGCAGCTTGCCGACGGACTGCTCGCCCTCGTCGGCGACGACATGCACTCGCATCGATGCTCGCTGATGCTGGTGGCGCCCGACGGCGAATCCTTGTATTTGGCCGCGGCGCGCGGCGTCGGCCCAAGCATCACTGAGGGCGTACGCGTCGCGATAGGGCAGGGCGTTGCGGGACGCGTCGCGGCGAGTCGCGAGCCGCTGCTGGTCCGCGACGTCGCCGAAGCCAAGGCGCATCCGCTCTTGCACGATCAGTATTTCACGACCGGATCGTTCATCAGCTTTCCACTCATCTATCATGATCAGCTGGTGGGCGTCGTGAATGTGGCCAACCGTGCGATGCAGGGCTTGTTCGTCGAGGAGGACGTCGACCGAGTGCGGCTGCTCGGTCTGGTGATCGCGCTGGTCGCATCGAACGCCCATCTCCCCGAACGCCTCGTCGAAGCATTCAGTGTCGGTTAGTCCGCCACCGAACGCGCTGCTCGGCACCATCAGGCGGCTGACCAGCGGGCTCGCGCCCGACCCCGATGAATTGACCGCGGCGTTTCAGGTCGTTCTCGCCGGCGACGCGACTCCGGCGCAGATCGCCGCGCTACTGGTTGGACTGCGGGTCAAGGGCGAGACTCCCCTCGAGTTGGCGGCGGTCGTGCGCTCGCTCCGGCGGGCAATGGTCGTGCTGCCGGCCGAACGTCCCGACGAGCTGGTCGACACGTGCGGCACGGGCGGCGGCACCATCAACACGTTCAACATCTCGACAGCCGCTGCGCTGCTAGTGGCGGGAGCGGGGCTGCGCGTCGCGAAGCATGGCAATCGATCGTTCACGACCCAATGCGGAAGCGCCGACGTTCTCGAAGCGCTCGGCGTGTCGATCGACGCGCCCGTTGCCGTCATGGCCGCCGCGCTTCGCGACGCTGGGATCGTGTTCATGTTTGCGCCACTCATGCATCCCGCCATGCGCCACGTCGCGCCGGTGCGCGGTGAGCTCGGTGTTCAAACCGTGATGAACATGGTTGGGCCATTGGCGAATCCGGCACACGCCGGCCGACAGGTGGTTGGCGTTTCGGACACGCGGCGTCTTCCGTTGATCGCCGGCGCCTTGAGCGCGCTCGACACCGTTCACGCGATGGTGGTCCACGGAGCGGGCATGGACGAGATATCGCCATTCAGCGAATCGCAGGTAGTCGAGATTCGGAACGGTGGCCTGACGGAGTGGACCATCGATCCGAAGCGCTACGGTTATGGCAGCGGAAGCGTCGACGAACTCGCTGGAGGACCGCCGCTGGCCAATGCGGCCGCTGTCATGCGAGTGCTACGCGGCGAAGCCAATGAGGCGTCGACTGCGGCGGTGGTGCTGAACGCGGCTGCCGCGTTTTATGTCGGAGGTGCGGCTGCAAACTTCGACGAAGGAGTCGAGGCGGCGCGGCATGCCGTTAGGTCGGGTGCAGGACTCGTTGCGCTCGATCGGCTCCGGGTCGCGTTCACGCGGCACTGAACGGACTGCGCGGAAACTGCGCTTTCCATTCTGATCCTCGACGCGCGGCCCAGGCTGCGGCTGACCGTTAGAAATCGGACGTCAGACATCCGACTTCAGAAATCAGACCCAGCGTGAATCAGGGACAACGCGCGACGAGGAAACAGGTCACGCCGGGTCTGACATCCGATGTCCGATGTCAGACATCCGATCTCGAGCGCGGGCCTAACCGTCCACGCTCGCCGAGGATCAGCGTGGCCGCGCTTGCGCTGTTCAGTACCGCCGCATGACCCCAACCACGATCCCCTGGATCGTGATGTCGTTCTCGTGCACATAGATGGGCTGCATCGTCTCATTCGCTGGTTGAAGTCGGATGCGGCCGTCGCGCTCGCGATAATACTTCTTCACCGTAGCTGAGTTACCGTTGATAAGCGCAATCACCATCTCGCCGTTGTCGGCTCGCTCTCGCTGGTTGACCACGACGAAATCGCCGTCCTTGATCTGCTCGTCGACCATCGAGTTTCCGCGAACGCGAAGCACATAGTGGTTCCCACCGCGGCCGATCATGTTGTCGGGAACGCAGAACGTCTCGTTCGACTCGAGCGCTTCGATGGGCATACCGGCGGCGACACTTCCGAGGAGCGGCAGCTCGACCGCGCGTGGGCTCGCCTCGCTCGGTAGGATCTCGATCGCACGGCTCTCGTTGTAGCTGCGCTTGATGTAGCCCTTGCGCTCGAGATTGGTGAGGTGCTCGTGCACCGTGGCGAGCGAGTTGTAGCCAAAGTTCTCGGCGATCTCCTCGAAGCTCGGCGCGAAGCCGTTTTGCTCCGTGTAGACCGTGAGGTAGTTTAGTATTTCGCGCTGACGCTTCGTGAGCGGCATAGGCTGACACCTTGTTCAGCTTGAGAAAGTAGTAACGGAGCCAGACTCCCGAAGAAGCCCCGAAATACTAGGATATCCGAAGAAGGACCGAAGTGCAAGCTTCTCCTGTCTGGACCCCACCGAGCGGGACGTTGGGCGGCATCGTCGCGGAGGCGCGCGAACGTGCCGCGGCGATGCGCGTGCGCGAGGCGGAGCTCTCGGAAGCCGCTGCCCGGGGTAGCGCGCCCCCGAGCTTGTCCAGCGCACTGCAACGGCAAACAGTCGGGGTGATCGCCGAGGTGAAGCGACGCTCGCCCTCGAAGGGCTGGATCAATCCGGAGATGAGCGCCGCGGCTCAAGCTCAGGCCTACGCGCGGGGTGGGGCAGCCGCGATCTCCGTGCTCACCGAACCCGACCACTTCGGCGGGTCGATCGATGACCTAGTGAGCGTCCGCGGCGCTGTCGCCGTGCCTGTCCTCAAGAAGGACTTTCACGTCGATCCGATTCAGCTGCTCGAAGCAAAAGCCATCGGTGCCTCAGCGGCGCTGCTCATCGTGCGCGCCCTCTCGCCAAAGGCATTTCGCGAAATGATGAGCGTGGCGACCGAGCTTGGGCTCGAGACGCTCGTTGAGGTAAGAGATGAAGAGGAGCTTGCGCGCGCGCTCGAGGTAGGCGCCACGATGATCGGAATCAACAACCGGAATCTCGAGACATTGGCGATCGAGCCGGGCACGTCTGAGCGCTTGCTCGGTTTGATTCCCGAATCCGTGATCGCCATCGCGGAGAGCGGCGTCAGCATGCCGGCAGATGTCGAGCGCCTGGCCCGCGCCGGCGCCGACGCTGTGTTGGTGGGCTCGTCCGTCTCCGCAGCCGCCGATCCGGCGAGCGCTGTTCGAGAACTCTCAACCGTGCCCAGAATCCACCGTGAGCGCTGAGATCAAGTTCTGTGGATTGACCCGGCCCGAGGACGCCGCGTTCGCCGCGACGCTCGGTGCGTCGTACATCGGCGTGATTTTCGCCGGCGGCCCACGGGCGCTCAACATCCCGCGCGCAATGGAAGTTCTTGGCGCCGCGCCGCGGACCGTCGCGCGAGTCGGAGTATTCGCCGACCAGAGCGCCGAGGAGATCGCGGGCATTGCCGGCGTCTTGCAGTTGGATGCGCTCCAGCTTCACGGGTCCTTCGATCCGCAACGGCTCGAGGCATTGCGCAAACTCTTCGATGGCGAGATCTGGCCCGTCTGCCGGGTCTCGGGCGCAACGCTCCCGCCCGTCGTGCATGAGATGCTCGAACTTGGCGACGGACTGCTCCTTGATGCCGCGGTCCCCGGGAAACTCGGCGGAACGGGCGTCACGCTGCCGTGGACCGAGTTGGCTGATCCGCTTCGGGAGCTCCGTCGATTCAAGAGGATCATTCTCGCCGGCGGACTGCGGCCGGAGAACGTCGGACAGGCGATCGCCGCGTTGTCTCCCGACGTCGTCGACGTCTCGTCCGGCGTCGAGAGCTCGCCTGGCATCAAGGATCACGATCGCATGCGAGAGTTTCGCGACGCGGTCGACCACGTGGCCACCACACCATGACAACGACGCTGCACGATCGGTTCGGCGCGTTCGGTGGACGGTACGTCCCCGAGACGCTCATTCCGGCGATCGACGCGCTCGACCGGGCCTACGACGAAGCGCGCGCTGATCCGGCATTCATCGCCGAGCTCGAGCACATGCTCACGACCTACGTAGGCCGGCCGTCGGCGCTGAGCGATGCGCCGCGGTTCTCGGAGCATGTCGGGGCTCAGGTCTGGCTCAAGCGAGAAGACCTCAACCACACCGGGGCACACAAGATCAACAACACGGTCGGTCAAGTACTTCTGGCTCGTCGAATGGGTAAAGAGCGGATCATCGCCGAGACCGGCGCTGGGCAACATGGAGTCGCGACGGCGACAGTCTGTGCCCGTTTCGGCCTAGAGTGCGTCGTATACATGGGCGAGGAAGACATGCGGCGGCAGGAGCTCAATGTCTTCCGCATGCGACTGATGGGCGCCACGGTGGTCGGCGTTTCGAGCGGTACGAGAACGCTCAAGGACGCGACGACCGAGGCCATTCGCGACTGGGTCACCAACGTCAATGACACGTATTACATCATCGGCTCCGTGGTCGGCCCCGCGCCGTACCCGAGAATGGTGCGGGACTTCCAGTCGGTGATTGGACGGGAGGCGCGTGCCCAGATGCTCGAGCGCGTGGGACGTCTGCCGAAAACGGTAGTCGCCTGCGTCGGCGGCGGATCCAATGCGATGGGCGCATTCCACGCGTTCGTCGAGGATCGCGGCGTCGAGCTGGTCGGCGTCGAGGCGGCAGGCGAAGGGCTCGACAGCGGCCATCACTCGGCGTCGCTCGCGCGCGGGCGTCCCGGCGTGCTTCATGGCTCGTTGAGTTATCTCTTACAAGACGAGCACGGGCAGGTGCATCCGGCGCATTCGATCTCCGCCGGATTGGATTACCCCGGAGTCGGACCGGAACACTCCTACCTCAAGGACACCGGGCGCGCGGAATACGTCGCCGTTTCGGACACTGAAGCGCTCGAGGGATTTCGTCTCCTCAGTCGACTGGAAGGGATCATCCCCGCACTCGAGACCGCGCATGCGGTCAGTTGGATCGCGTCACAGAAAGGTCGGTGGGCGGCGGATCAACCGGTGCTCCTCTGCGTGAGTGGTCGCGGCGACAAAGATGTAGCGCAGGTGAGTCAAATGAATATCTTGGGATCGTGATCTCGCCATCCGCACCGGCGCGCGGACCGATGAGGGACCCTGAGGCCTCCGAGCCGCCAGGTTCGACGGCTCCCGTAGCGGAATTACTGCGGCTCATTTCCAAGGCAGCCCGCGCGCATCAACTGTATCTCCCCAATAATCCGATCTACCGCCGCGCGATCGACAACCTTCGCGCGGGGTTCGGGCCCGTTTGGGATGAGGTCAGTGAGCTAAAGCTCACGATCGGCGAGAGCGAAATTCGGTGGTTCGACACGCCGGTGGCAGGCGAGCCTGGCAACAAATCGTCGGACAATCTCGCGTGGCTGTTCTACAAGGACGGAGTCCGCGAGCTCACGTTCAACAAAGGGTTCGAAGAGGCGGAGGTTGTGCCGTTCCTCGGACTCATTCAACGCGCGCGCAAGGGCTCACCCGACGAAGACGACCTCGTCACGATGCTGTGGGAAGCCGATTTCGCGTTCGTGCATTATGGATATGTCGACTTGCTGCAAGAGGGCGGCGTCGGCGAATTGGCGGATGGGGGCGAGCTCCAGCCCGTCGGTGCCGGAGAAGTCGTGCAAGGGACGCACGACGCGGTCCAAGAGGCGCAGGCGAGCGGGTTCGTCAACATCGCCGACTTCGATTCCACGCTCTACTTCCTCGACGAGCGCGAGATCGAATACTTGCACGCGGAGTTGAAGCGAGAGTACGAAAAGGATTTGCGCGTCCGCGTCGCGTCGGTGCTGTTGGATATCTTCGAGAGTCAGCCGGATCCGGAGGTTCGTGCGGAGGCGCTCGAGAATATTCATACACTCATGGTGTACCTGCTCACCGCCGAGGATTTCTCGGGCGTCGCGTACGTGCTTCGCGAAGGGCAGGTGACGATCGGGCGCGCTGAGGGCGTCACCGATCAACATCGCCAAAAGCTTGGGGAGCTGGCCGAACGATTGAGCGCCGCCGACGCGCTCTCGCAATTATTGCAATCGCTCGACGAGACGCCGACGCTCCCGCCTGAAGCCGACCTCGCCGAATTGTTCGACCAGCTTCGACCGACCGCGCTGGCGACGGTCTTCCTGTGGCTGAGCAAGACGCAGAATGACCGACTCCGTCCGCTGCTTCAATCGGCCGCCGGACGCATCGCCGGCGCGAACACGTCGGAGCTCGTTCGGTTGATCGGCGCGCCACAACCTGAGGTGGCGACTGAAGCAGTTCGCCTGGCGGGAGCGCTCAAGACACAGGCCGCCGTCGCCGGACTCGGCAAGCTGCTCACGAATTCCGACGTGCACTTGCGGCAGGTCGCAGCTCATGCGCTGGCGGAAATCGGGTCACCGGGCGCCATGCAGGCGCTCGAGCGGGCGATCGACGATGACGATCGCGATGTGCGCGTGACAGCCGTCCGGGCGATGACGGCTCGCAATTACCGCCCCGCGCTTTCGCGTCTTGAGAGCGTCGTGAAAGGCAAGCGCGTTCGCGAGGCGGACCTCACCGAGAAGATGGCGTTCTTCGAAGGGTACGGGTCGCTGTGCGGAGAAGGTGGCGTCAGTCACCTCGACGCGGTCTTGAACGGCAAAGGATTCTTGGGGCGTCGCGAGGACTCGGAGATCCGCGCGTGCGCGGCGATCGCGCTCGGTCGAGTGGGAACGCCGAAGGCAATCGAGACGCTGCGGAAGGCGGCAACGGAGAAAGACATCGTCGTGCGAAACGCCGTCAGTCGAGCGTTGCGCGGTCCGGGGTCTCACGAATCATGAGTCCTCGAAACTCAGCCGAGACGGCCGTGCGTGATCTGTCACTTCCCGGTGCGACCGGTGAGAGTGCAGGCGACGCGTACCTTCGGCGCGCCGGGCGCCAGCTCATCTTCTCCGCGTACGGAGCGTTGCGTGCGGTCAAGTTGTATCCGGTCGAGAATGCCGCGGTGCAGAAGGCGCTCGAGGAGGTCACGAATCAGAGCAAAGAGCTGATCGCGAGCGAGCAAGAGCTCGAGTTGCGCATGTCGGGCGAATTCATCTTCGTCAACCAGACGCGCCTGCGCCTCGACCTCGACAATTTCGCGAGCTTCAGTCACATCCTGTCGATGTTTCGCGCGTCGGGCATCGGGCGCGTGACGATCGCCTCCACCGTGGGGCCGAAGGACTGGCTCATTTTCCTGTCGGTCCTCCAGACGCCGAGCGCCGACGATCCGGCGGATCGTCTCGAGCAGCTCATCGCGAAGTTGCAGAGCGCGGGCGTGGTTGCATTCACCTTTGCTCCGCCCACGCAAACGGGCGACGGCGATCGCGAGAAGGCAAAGGAGCGCGCCAAGCGGACCTACACTCAGGGTGTGGCCGCGACGCGCGAGCTCATGGCATCGGTGCGCATCGGCGGCAGCCCGAACATCAAAAAGATCAAACGCGTCGTTCAAGGCATCGTCGATCAGATCTTGAGCGAGGAAACGTCGCTCATCGGGTTGACGACGATCCGCGACTACGACGAATACACGTTCACGCACAGCGTCAACGTCTGCATCTTCGCGGTGGCGCTCGGCAAACGACTCGGGTTGGGCAAGCTGCAGTTGTACGACCTCGGCATGGCTGCGCTGTTTCACGACATCGGCAAGTCGCGGGTGCCACAGGCCGTTCTCAACAAGACGGGCGGGCTGACCGACGATGAATGGCGTCTGATCGCGGCGCATCCGTGGCTCGGCGTTCTTGCGATGTTTCAGCTCCGCGGCACCCAGGAAGTGCCGTACCGTGGGATGATCGTGGCCTATGAGCATCATATGAAGGTCGATCTCACCGGATATCCGAGCCAAGTCCGCCCGCATCCGCCTGGACTCTACAGCAAGATCGTGGCGGTGGCCGACGGATTCGATGCCGCGACGTCTCGGCGCGCGTATCAGACCGTGCCGTTTACTCCGGCGCAGGTCATGCTCGAGATGCGCGACAACCGCCATCGCGGCATGGATCCGGTCATCGTGAAGGCATTCATCAATCTGACGGGCGTATACCCAGTTGGGACGCTGGTCGTGCTCGATACGTTCGAGCTGGGTATCGTTCACGCGGTGAATCCGATACCGGATATGCTGTCGCGACCGATGGTGCGCATCGTGAGCGACGCGCAGGGTAACGTGACGCACCCCGGAACGCTGATCGACCTGGC
>DASYSU010000024.1:0-10813 GCA_036002925.1 Gemmatimonadaceae bacterium
TCGCCTACACGGCCGGAGCCGCGACGTTTTTTGGAGATCTGCAAGCTCGCCACGCCCGATTCCGCTACACCCCCGACGATCACGCCGCCATCGGCGAAGAGACGATCGATTGGTCGTTCCTGAATCCCAAAGCTGGTGTGACGTACGCCGTGAGCCGGCCACTCTCGGTGTATGCCTCGTACGGACAGAACACGCGCGAACCGGCCCGCAACGACATGTTCGCCGGCTTCGACAATCTCGATACGTCGAACGTCTCGTTCGTCGGAAGTCTTGCTCGCGTGAAGCCCGAGCGCGTGCATGATCTCGAGGCCGGTGTGAACTATCGCGGCGCATCAGTCGACGCGCAGGCGAACGTCTACTCGATGGATTTTCGCAACGAGATCGCGCCAATTGGCGCGCTGAGCTATCTCGGCCTGCCGCTGCGCAAGAACGTGGCGGCGAGCTACCGTCGGGGTGTCGAAGCCGACGTCACCTATCGCGGCATATCACGGCTGCTCCTGACGGCAAATGCTTCGGCCAGCACGAACCGCATCCGCGAGTACACCGATTCGACGGGTGACGTGGCCGTCACGTATCGCAACGTCGAACCGTTGCTCACGCCACGACTCGTCACGTTCGAGCGCGCGCAACTGGCTGCGACGCGCAATCTCAGCGTTGCGGCCGAGACACGCTATCAGAGTCGCGCGTTTCTGGAGAACACCGGCGATTCGCGATTCGTCCTTCCCGCCGCGTTCAATCTCGACGGCTCGGTCTCGTGGCGCGTGCGCCAGTATGAGCTCCTCGTGCGCGGCAACAATTTGACGAACAGCAACAAGTTCGGGAGTGGCTATGCCAGTGGCGGCGTGTCGTACTACTACGTCGTGCCGCCGCGGAATCTGTTCGTGACGGCGAAGGTCGCATTCTAGCGGGAGCGGTACGCATCATGCCGCTTCTGAAGGCTGTCACTTCCGCGCGGAGTATCAATGGCCAAGAGCGAGCGGCACAATGGCGTCGATTTCGAGCGCGACCAATCCCATCAGCACACGCACGACGCCATGCAGGAGTGTATCGAGGAGTGCTTGAACTGCCACGCCGTGTGCACGATGACGCTGCAGCACTGCATCGCGACTGGCGGGGAACACACCGAGGTGAACCTCATCGGCATCCTGTTGGATTGCGCCGAGATATGTCAGACGAGCGCCAACTTCATGCTGCGGGGGTCGCCGTATCACGTCGTAACCTGCGCCGCGTGCGCCGAGCTCTGCCGAGCGTGCGAAGAGGCCTGTCGCGCGGTTAACGCCGATGAGCAGCTCGCGCACTGCGGAGAAGTATGTGCCGCCTGCGCCGAGTCGTGCGATCGGATGGCACAAATGGGAAGCGAAGAGTAGGGCTCGGGGTATAACAAGTCACGATGCGATACTTTACTCGAGCTCTACCGTTCGTGTTCGCGATCGCGGCGATCGTTGCTCCGCGACGCGCCGTCTCCGCACAATCGTCTTCCTCGTCGCAGCGCGGCCAGCCGAAAACGCCATTCGCGGTCGCTGATCTCGCCAAGCTTCGCTGGCTCGAAGGATCATGGGCCGGCGCAGCTACCGACGAGACACCCGTCTACGCACGCTATCACTTCGTCAACGATTCCACGATCGAGATATCCTACTACCGCGATTCGACATTCTCGCAGGAGTCCGGTAACGGCAGGGTGTACCTCACGGTCGGACGGATCTATCACACCTTCGGCTCGGGCCGTTGGGGCGCGACGAACGTCGACAGCAGTGGCGCCTTTTTCATTCCACAGGTAAACGCGCACAACACGTTCGCATGGAGCTACCAGTCTCCCGACGAATGGACGCTGACGCAGCGCGCCGGCCTGAGCGGACGCGAGCGTGTAACCGTATACAAGATGCGTCGCGTGAAGCGTTGAGGGCGCGCCAAGGCTCGGCCGCGGACGGTGCATCGTTTGCACTAATCATCCCCGATGCCGGATCTCGACCCTCCTCTCGAGCCCGGGCCCGAGGCCGCCGGGCGTCGTCACGCCGCCGATAGGCGCGCGGAGCCTAACGCCGGTCGTCGCGCGCACTCACCGGGACCGTGGCGCCGCAGGCTAGTCGTCGCCGGTCGCGACCTGCTGATCGTCGTCGCCGCCGTCAGCGCGATTGTGTTCGCTGTGCGCCACGAGCGACCGATCTTCGCCAATCAGCCGAGCGTCGCGCAGAGTCTGACGACGAGAATCCCGGCGACGCGAGCTGTCCTCACGCCGAAGCCGCCCGACACGAGCAAGGTCGCGCAAATCACGGCGAGCCCTGAGTTCGAGCGCGATCGTCGCGCGTTCGCGGCCGATCTCGTCGCGACGGGCCGCATGGATCAGGCACGCGCCGACTCGATCGCGTATTACGCGGTGCGGGAGTCGTATCTCAACGGCATCCCTCCGGCCGTCGTTTTCGGTGTGATGCTCACCGAGAATGCGTTGTTCGTGAGCGGCGCGATGTCGAACGTCGGCGCCGTCGGATTGATGCAGGTGTATCCCAAGATCTGGCTCAAGGAGCTCAGCTCGAAGTTCGGAAAAGACCTCGCGACGGATTCCACGAATCTGAAATACGGTATTTATATCCTCAAGCAGTACATCAAGTCGGATTCCGGGAGCGTCTCGAAGAATGCGGTGAGCACCGGGCTGCTGCACTACAACGGATGCGTGCGGGGCACGAATACGCCGAATTGCAAAACGTATCCATCGAAGGTCAAGACCTACGTCGAGAAGCAGGCAAACGCGATCTGCGGCGACAAAAGCTTCTACGAGTGCATCGCCAAACCCTTCATCGCTGGATTGTTCGGCAAGAGTGAGGAAACGCCGGCGACAACGCAGTAGGCGCGTCACCGATCATCCGTGATCGAGGACGACCTTTCCAAATGTCTCGTTGCCGGCCAGCCGCTCATGTGCGGCGCGGATGTCGTCGAGCGACAACACGCTGTCGACCGTCGGCCGCAGCGTTCCCGGCTCGAAGAGCGGAACGACATCACGCGCGAAGGCCGCCGTCACTTCGCGCTTCTCTTCGATGCTGCGCGCACGAAGCACGGTCCCACGTAACACCAGCCGCTTGCCGAGTACCATGCCGACCGGAATTGTCGCGGTTCGACCTGCGACCGTGCCGATGAGCATGATGCGCCCACGCTTCGCCGCAGCCTGAATCTCGGCGGCGACGTACGCGCCCGCGACCAAGTCCATCGTGACATCGATGCCCTTTCCCTCCGTCCAACGCTCGGCAGCCGCGACGACGACGGAGACGTCGTCGCCGACGACAACGCCATCGGCCAGACCAAACTCGCGCGCGCGCTCGATCTTGCTCGCCGTCCGCGCCGTGCCGTACGGAGTCGCGCTCCACGCGCGCGCCAGTTGCACGGACGCGAGCCCGACGCCGCTGCCAACGGCATGAATGAGCACGGTCTCGCCAGCGCGCACTCCCGCTTGCGTGACCATCGCGTCGTGCGCGGTGATGAAGGCTTCTGGAATCGCCGCAGCGTCCGTCCACGACAGCGCGCTTGGAACGCGAGCGAGCGTCCACGCATCGGTCACCAGATACTCGGCGTTCCCGCCTCCGCCGACGATTCCGAATACCCGATCGCCTTCGCGCCAATTCGTGACGCCTGGTCCGAGCCCCGCGACCTCGCCGGCGAACTCCATTCCGGGAATGTCGGTGGGCGCGCCAGACGGTGCCGGATACTGACCTTGGCGCTGGAGGAGATCCGCGCGATTCAGTGCCGAGGCCCGAACGCGAATCAGAACTTCCTTATTGCCCGGTACGGGTGTGGGGCGATCGTGAATCTCGAGCACGTCGGGGCCGCCCGGCCGCGTGATGACAGCGGCGCGCATCGTAAGAATCCTCTAGGGAACGATCGGCGGCGCCTTCACCATCACCGCCGGAACATTGAGCTCCTTCATCAGATTGTTGAGCGCCATCAGCTCGGTTGCTTCGATGTTCTTCAGGCGCGCCAGATGTTGGTCGACCTTCGGCGCGATGTCCCGGTAAATCGCTCCCTCCTGGGCCGTCGGCCCGGCGTCGGCGCTCTGCACCATCCCGGCGAGCGACAAGAGCATGTTGTAATACCGGATCGGGTAATGCAGGGTGATCTCGTCGGCGTGCGAGTGAATCTCGACGAGTGAATCGCGTACGGCCTCCAGCCGGTCACGGATCGGCTTCACCGCGTCGGCAACGCGCTTGGCATACGTCTGACCTTTGGTGTCGCTCACCCGGGCATCCAGCGCGTGCTCGAGATCAAGTATCCGCTCGACCGCGTCCGATAGCTCGTTGGTTTTCGCCTGCACCTGCAGCGATAATGCGACCTGCGCATCGTACTCGGCTTGCGTCGTCGTCAGTCGCGGATCGCCACGCACGATGAACGGTTGGGAGAACGTCTGGCCGCGCGCCGTGAGACGCACAGTGTACTTACCGGGCGAGACGAATGGCCCGCTCGTCGAGCCTTCGTCATTGATGACGTCCTTCACCTGCTTCGTATCGGCATAGTGGAGATTCCAAACGAACCGGTTGAGTCCCGCGCGCACGCTGACGATCGAATCACTCGGCGTGAAGGCCAGCGTATCGTCCTCGAGCTCGCGGGTGCCGCGCGGCTTATTCGAAAGCGTGTCACCCGGTGTTTTTCCCGCGCTCTTGGTTGGCGCCGTCGAGGAATCAGGTGATGGACGCGTGAGCGCCGCCGACTTCGTCGAGTCGGGCGTTGGCGCGCTCGAAAAATGCCGAATCACTTTGCCGCCCGCATCGAGAAACTCGAGCTTGACGCTGTCGCGCGGCGCGAGCGCCGTCTTGAGCCAGTAGTCGACGATCACGCCAGCCGGTGGATTCTCACCGGCTGTTTGCGTGCGCGCGTGCCCGCCCGCAAACCGAATGGCCGTGTCGGGCGCGAACAAGTGGATGCTCGCGTTGCGCACAGTGTCACCGAGCTGGCGCAGCGGCGCGATGTCGTCGAGCACCCACATCGCGCGACCATGCGTCGCCGCGACGAGATCCGTGCCACGAATCGTGAGATCGCGCACCGACGCTCGTGGAAGATTCAGCTGGAGCGACGACCAGCGGCCTCCGTCGTCGGACGAATAGTAGATACCGGTCTCGGTTCCGGCGTAGAGCAGCCCGCGACGGACGGGATCTTCCCGAATCGTTCGCGTGTACGCGCCGGCGGAAATTCCCGCGGTGATGCGCGCCCACGTCTTTCCGTAATCGTTCGTCTTGTAGAGGTACGGCGCGAAGTCGTCGAGCTGATAGCGGTTCGCCGCGACGTACGCCGTGCCCGCGTCGAAGTGCGACGCATCGATGATCGAGACGCGCGTATACTTGCCGGGAAAGGGCGGGGTGACGTTCGTCCATGACTTGCCGCGGTCCCGCGTCACGTGAATGAGCCCGTCGTCGGATCCGGCCCACAGCACATCCGCATTCAGTGGCGACTCGGCGAGCGTGAAGATCGTGGCGTACCACTCGGTGCCCGTCATGTCGTACGTGATCGGACCGCCGGCGGGTCCGAGCGTCTTCGGATCGTGCAACGTGAGGTCGGGGCTGATCGGCTCCCAGCTGTCGCCGTCGTTCGTCGATCGGAAGACCTTGTTCGCCGTCGTGTAGAGAACGTGCGGATCGTGCTTCGAGTAGACGATCGGATATGTCCACTGAAAGCGATTCGGCACATCGCGCGCGGGCCAGCCGTCGTAATTGTTCAGCCAGACGGAAATGTCCTTTGATTGCTTGGTTCGGACGTCGTAGCGCGTCATTGTGCCCGTGTACGTCCCGGCGATGACGATGTTCGGATCGCCAGGCTTGGGCGCGATGTAGCCCGATTCGCCGCCGCCAACCGGATACCAATCGTCGGTGGTGATCACGCCGTCGTCGGATCGGCTGCGAATCGAGACGGTCGTGTTGTCCTGCTGCGCCCCGTAAATCCGATACGGCCACTGGTCGTCGGTGATCGTGTGGTAGAACTGCGCCGTCGGCTGATTCATGATGCTCGACCACACACTGCCGCCGTCGAAGCTGATCGTTGCGCCGCCGTCGTTGCCACTGATCATGCGACGCGGATCTTTTGGATCGATCCACAACTCGTGCGTGTCGCCATGTGGAATGCGAAGCCGGGTGAACGTGCGGCCTCCGTCGGTCGACTTCCACGTCGCGAGGTTCATGACGTAGACGGTGTTCGTATCCATGGGATCCGCCGTCACGACGTTGTAATACCACGGACGCACCATCCACCGCTGATCGCCGTTCGTTCGCTGCCACGTTGCGCCGGCGTCATCGGAGCGGAAGATGCCTCCCGTCGAATCTTCGGGTGGACACTCGATGTTGGCGTAGATGCGCTGCGGATTCGCCGGCGAGACCGACACACCGATGCGGCCGAGTGGATTCTTCGGCATGCCGGGATTGAAGCTCAGCTCTTTCCAGGTGTCGCCGCCGTCCGTCGACTTCCATAGACTGCCGTTCCCAGCGGTGAATCCCCACGGCGTGCGCTGCATGTGCCAGAGCGACGAATAGAGAATGCGCGGATTGCTCGGGTCCATCGCCACGTCGATCGCGCCTGTCGAATCGTCGCCGAAGAGCACTCGCTGCCATGCTTTGCCGCCGTCGGTCGAGCGATACACACCGCGCATCGTGTTCTTGCCGCTCGCGTGACCCATCGCCGCCACGATCACGCGATCGGGATCGCGGGGATCGACAACGATTCGAGCGATGTGCTGCGCGTCGTCGAGGCCCAAATGCGTCCACGTTTGTCCAGCATCGGTCGAGCGATACATCCCGTCGCCGTACGTCCAGTCTTCACGCAGGTCTGATTCGCCGCCGCCAACGTAGATCACGTTCGGATCGGACGGGGCGCTCGCGATCGCCCCGACTGAAGAGATCGACGACTTCCCATCGGTCAGGTTCGACCAGCTCGATCCACCGTTCGTCGTCTTCCACACGCCGCCGTTGACCGACCCGAAGTAGAAGACGCTGCGCTTCGTCGGGTCGCCGACCACCGCGACCGCGCGTCCGCCGCGAAACGGTCCGACCAGCCGCCATCGCAGGCCGCGCAGATCTCGCGGCGCCGCGGCGTATCGCGTCGAGTCGAAGGTCGTTGTGCCGTTCTGCGCCACGCCGCGCGGCGCATTTCGCTGCGCCGAGAGCATCGTGGGAATGAATGTTCCGATCAGGAGGCAGAGTCGCGATGTTGATCTCATTTGCATTGTTGCGGTGCGCAATAGGTGTCGGCGAGTGTTCCCGAACTCGCTCGGAAGATGGCACGACGAGCGTGTTTCGGCAGTCTTCGTTTCTGATTGTTTTGAGAACAGCAGCCGCGGAATCCGCGGAATCTGCGGAAACTGCCACGGAATGGCTCCGCGCCCCGTGATTGTTCGACGCACAACGAGCCCGGACGAACCCTTTTTTGGGGACAGCCGCTCGGGAGGCGTCGAGTAGCATCCCGAGCGGCGTCCCCCAAGAAATCTCGGCTCGTTGCCCATCCTGCTCTCGCGGCGCGTTAGATCGTTCCGTGCTGTTTCCGTTGATTCCGCGGATTCCGCGGCTACTGTTGCAGTTCGCGGCTGCTGTTGTAGTTCTACGGTGCGACGATCGTCACCGGACTCGCGACACCGGTAGCGCTGATCGCGGTAACCGCAACCTCGTCCGGATCGGTCGAACCGAAGGCCTCCGTCATCGACTGTCCGGCAAATGCCTGCCGCACGACTGACGACCATTTCCCGTCGCGGCCTCGCATTTGAATAAGCCACCAGCGGACGGGAACCGTATCGGCCGCGGACACCACAACCGCCGCCGGCCCTTCCGAATTGAGGACAGTTACCTCAGGCGACGCCGGAGCCGCTGGGGCGAGCCACGGGAATGCGGGCACGAGGGCGCGCTCCGCATAATCGGACGCCAATCGCTGCGCGAGTTGTCCATTCTCGGCGAGCAACGCCGCAAGTCGGAAGTGGACATGACCGGGGACGTCGGACGTTCCAATACGCGACGCGCGAATCGTCTCGATTTGCTGCGCGATCTCGCCCAGCGGCCACGTGTCGTTTCCGCCGTAGACATGCGCTGTATAGAGCGCGGGCCAAATGTGTCGGCCCTGCGGATTCTGCGAGCGCCACCACGCGTCGAGTGCGCGGAATCGATCTTCCATTCCGCTGATTTGCCAATAGAGCTGCGGCGCGACGTAGTCGACCCACCCTTCACCGAGCCAACGCTTGGAGTCCGCGTAGATCTCGCTGAATGCGTCGAGGCCCGTCACGCCCGGCGGCGAACCCGGTCGCCAAATCCCGAACGGACTGATACCGACCAGCGCGGTCGGCCGAATTGCTTTCACTCCTTTGTAGAGCGACTGCACGAAGTCGTCGATGTTGGCACGACGCCACGCATCGCGATTGGTCCAGCCTTTCGCCTTCCCGTATTTTCGCCAGGTCTTGTCGTCGGGAAACGAGATCTCGACGCGCTCGCGGACGCGCCGGCGTCGAACGCGACGCGTGACTGTTCGCGACTCACGATACGGATAGAAGTAGTCGTCGATATGGATGCCGTCGACGTCGTAGCGCCGCACGACGTCGAGCATCGACTCGAGGACGAACTTCCGCGCGTCGGGATTGCCCGGGTCGATCCAGGTCTGCGTGCCGTATTTCCGAATCCAATCCGGATGCTGCTTCGTGACGTGAGTCGACGCCAACTTGCCTGGGATGTTCGGAAGCACGGCGCGAAATGGATTGAACCACGCGTGGAGTTGAAGCCCGCGCGCGTGCGCTTCGGTCACGGCGAACGCAAGCGGATCATACGACGGCTGCGGTCCGACGCCCGACGCTCCCGAGAGCATGAACGACCACGGCGCGTAGCGCGTCGGATAGAGCGCGTCGCCCGCGAGTCGTACGTGGAGAATGACCGCGTTCAATCCCAACGCCGCCGCGCGATCGAGCATCGACCGGAGCTCCGCGCGCTGCGCGTCGGGCGAGAGTCCTGGCGACGACGGCCAGTCCTTGAATCCGCGATCCCAGATCGGGGTCATCCATGCCGCGCGAAACTCGCGCGGCACCGCGGGTGGATCGGTCAGCAGTTGCGGCACCTGCGACAATGCGCGAGTGCCCGCGAACAACGCGATGAGCGAAAGTGTTCGACGGAGCATGATCACTACACAATAGCGGGGAGGCGTGTGATACACCGAAGAATGCCAAGCGGCCCCGCGAACAGCTACTCGCTCCCCTCCTCCGCCTCGTCTCCATGCTCGACGATATCGCCCGACTTGAAGAGGATGCCCTTGAGTGTCTTGCGCCACTGCGGTTTTTGCCGAAGCAAGAACTCGAGGTCCATTCCGAAGTGCTTCATCTCTTCATGCTGCGCGTTCTTCATGATCGCGCTGGCCTCTCGATCCTTTTCGACCGCGAGGCGCTGCTCGTACCAGCCGATCGCCTCGGCTTCTTCGGTGAGCGACGCGATCATACGCGCAAAGGTCCGTGCCTTTTGCGATAATTCCTCTGGCGGTTCGTGGTACTGATCGAAGCCCATGCTGTGCCCAGTGGTTGGGGGTCAGCACGCGTCATTCACGAATCGTGCACGTGACTGCACCGGACCCATCGGTTCAGACGGTGGCACGAACACTGCTCTAGAAAAACTGCGGCGATACTGCGAAAGGGAGGGCCGCTCGCGCGGCTGCAAGGTGGGGCGCAGATCGCTAGGTGGGGGGGAGAGAAGCGCGTACGGGGGGCGACCAAGCACTGGCGCCTCCCGTACCGTTTTTTTCTATGGTGACGCTGGCGCTACTTGAGCGGCGGCGTTGAGCCCGGCGGCCGTCTCCACTTTGTCGCCTGCTCGTATCCGTATGCGAGCTTGATCAACCTCGTCTCATCGAAGGCGCGCCCAAGAAACTGTAGCCCGGCCGGAAGCGCGTTGTTGCGCGTGTACCCCATCGGGACCGTAATCGCCGGCATACCCGTCGTCGGCGAAAAAACCTGACTGTTGTCCCCGGCCGGCGTGTTCAAATCCCCGATGAGTCGGGGCGGATTGCTCCACGTCGGATAAACGACGGCGTCCAATTGCAATCGATCCATCGTCCGCGTGACCGCGTCGCGCAAACCGTCGCGCACCCGCTGACGCGATTGGCATCCGGGAATGGAATCCGGAACCTGCTCGACGCGAGCGGCCGCCTCGAGCCGAGCTTGAATCGACGGATGGTATCGTCCGGAGCGCACAATGGAATCGAGAGTCTTCACCGGCACGCGTTCGCCTTGCTGCGCGAGCCATGCGTTGAACTCGTACTTGAACGGATTGCAGCCGCCGCGTCCCGATCGACGGATCGAATCCATTTCGGTGATCATCACCGTGTCGACTACGGTCGCGCCGGCTCGTCGCAAATCTTCCATCGAACGCACGAAGACCGCTCGTACTTCCGGGTCCACCGTCGGACTCTCGAACGCCTGACGCAACACGCCGATGCGAGCACCTTTGAGTCCGTCGCGCACCAATGATGTCGAGTAGTTCGGCGTGGTTTTTCCCTTCACCGCCTCGGTCGCGGGATCGTTCGCGTCGTAGCCTGCGACCACTTGGAGCACGGCGACCGCATCAGCGACACTGCGCGCCATCGGGCCCGCGATGTCCGCGAAGAGGCTGAGCGGCGCGATTCCAGCACGACTCGTCAGTCCCATCGTCGAGCGAATTCCGACCAACGCTTGATGCGAGCTCGGTCCGCGAATCGAGTTTCCCGTGTCTGTCCCGAGCCCGACTTCGCCGAGATCCGCTGCGACGGCGGCAGCCGTCCCGCCCGACGAGCCCGCCGTGACACGATCCAGCGCGTACGGATTCTTCGTGTAGCCGGGGAGCACTGAGTTCAC
>DASYSU010000025.1:0-8322 GCA_036002925.1 Gemmatimonadaceae bacterium
GCAGTGAGCTCAGCGTCTGCCACAGTGCTCAGCGACTTTTTCCCGTCATTCGTGGCGACCATCGACGGGTGGCTCACCGCCGATCTCGCCGCGCCAGGGTGGCCGGGCGCACAACAGCAGGACGTCGCCTCTGGTCAGGCCACAGGTCGCGCCATCGCCAACGCCGTCCTCGCGCTCAAAGCGACCGACAATTACCTCGTCTCGTCGCCCGGTGTCCCGCCGGTCGGTCCGAGCTACTGGAACTCGGCCCCGAACACAGCGATCGTCCGCTCACTCTACGGCACTCGGCCATTTTTCATGAAGTCGAGCGATCAACTTCGTCCACCGCCACCTCCGGCGCGTGGCTCGCCCGAGTATGTCACCGATAGCGCCGAGGTGCGCACGATCTCCGATACGCGAACACCGGAACAGATCGCGATCGCGCAATCGTATGCGACCGCGAGCGCGCCGTTCACCGCGGGTTTCCAAAACCTGATGGCCGATGATCTCATTCGCGATCATCATCGCACCGAACATGAGGCGGCCCGCATTCTCGCCTACGCCAACGCCGCGGCGTTCGACGCCCAGATTGCCTGTTTCGATGCGAAGTTCACCTACTGGTTCATCCGGCCATCGCAGGCGGACCATTTCATCACGACGGTGGTCGCGCTGCCAAACCATCCGTCATATCCGTCGGCACACGCCTGCATCACGAGCGCGATCATGAACGTGCTGATCGACGCGTTCCCGAGCGAGCGGGATCGCCTGCAGGACTTCATTAGAATTTCCGGCCTCTCACGCATCTATGCCGGCCTTCATTATCGGTTCGATGTCGAGGCTGGGGAGACGATCGGTGCTCGCGCGGCTGCGCTGGCCCGAGCAGGGTCGCTGGAGTGATGCGATGAAGGTCCGAAGCGTCTCGAAACCGGGAGGAGGCCCCTCGCGCCCGCGGTCGAAACCGGTATAGTAAAGATACGCGCCGGAACACCGCCGCCGGATTCCGAGCGCGCGTATTCGGCGATCCGATACTATGCCGTCGCAGAACCGTAGCAGCAGTCAAACAGTAGCGGACCACGATACGGTGAGCCAGTTACTGCTCGACTTGAGAGCAGGCGACCAGGACGCGCTCAATCAACTGCTGCCGCTGGTCTACCACCACCTGCACACGCTGGCTCAACAGCAGCGGCGGCGGTGGACCGGCGATGAGACGCTCGACACGACGGCGCTCGTCCACGAAGCCTATCTGCGGTTGGCGGGCGACTCGTCGCCAGCATGGGAGAGCCGGGCGCACTTTCTCGCCGTCGCGTCGCGTGCCATGCGACAGATTCTGGTCGACTACGCGAAGCAGCGCCGTCGCGCCAAACGTGGAGGCGATCGCGGCCGCGTATCCCTGGAGGAAATCGAAGCGGTACTCGAGAGGGGCTCCGATCCCGCGGATGCGGGAAGCGAGGCGTTGATCGCGCTCGATGTGGCATTGGACAGACTCGAACGGCGCGACCCGCGACAAAGCCGAATCGTCGAATGCCGATTTTTCACTGGCATGTCGATCCATGAAACCGCCGAAGCACTCAGCATTTCTCCGGCGACCGTGAAGCGCGGTTGGATCATGGCGCAAGCTTGGCTGCATCGCGAGCTGGCACGCGAGTTGGCGCTCGACGCGTGAGCTCGAGATTCCGCTCGGACGCCGGTAGCCAGGACGATCGCGTGGAGCGATTGTTCGAGCAGGCACTCGAGCTTCCGCCGTCGGATCGCGAGCGGTTCATCAATACGGAATGTGGCGACGACACCGAGCTCGCCGCCGAGCTGCTCTCGTTGCTCGGTCACTCAGCGGCGGGCGCGCGCTTCTTCGGTCGGCTCGCCCATGTCATGACCCCGCCCGTGCTGTCGTCGACGATCATCGCCGACCGATACGAGCTCCGCGGTGTGATCGGTAGCGGCGGGATGGGAACGGTCTACCGCGCGCACGACACGCGGCTCGATCGCGACGTCGCCCTCAAGTTCCTGCCGCCGCCGTTTATCGTCGCGTTCGATCCGAGCAAGCGGCTATTGCTCGAGGCACGCGCGGCCGCGGGACTCGAGCACGTCAACGTCTGCACCGTGTACGAGATCGGCGAGACCGACGAGGGGTGGCCGTTCATCGCCATGGCCCTTTACGAGGGTGAAACGCTCAAGGAGCGTCTCACGCGCGCGCCACTCTCGGCGACCGACGCCCTTGACGTCGCCGTTCAAGTCGCACGCGGACTAGGCGCCGCGCATGCGCGCGGCGTCGTCCATCGTGACGTGAAGCCCGGAAACATCATGATCACGACGGGTGGCGCCGTGAAGCTGCTCGATTTCGGTTTGGCGACGAGACCGGACGCGCAGCTCGCCGATGGCAGTACCCCTGGGACAATCCCATACATGTCGCCGGAGCAGACGCGCGGCGAGCCCCTCGGGCCGCAGAGCGATCTGTGGAGTCTCGGTGTGGTCCTATACGAGATGGTCGCCGGCGTTCGCCCGTTTTCCGGTAACGGCAACGTCGAGATCGTCGACGCGATTCGTGGCGCGGATGCAGCGCCGTTGCGCGTTCGAGCACCGACCGCGTCACGCTCATTGGAGCGGATCGTTGGTCGTTTGTTGGAGAAGCAACCGGAGCGCCGGTATCACGATGCGAACGACCTGCTCGCCGATCTCGCGGACGCACATCCAGTGCCGGCGACGGCCTCTGCTCCTGCGCAACGCGCGACAGCGTTGCGACGTGTGCTTTCGCTCGCGCCGCTAGTCTTGGTCGCCGGACTCGGGGCGGCCTGGTGGGGCGCGCGTCATCGAACGACTCGACTGTCAACCGCCGCGGGAACCGTCGTTGCATCCAACCCACGGACGCTCGCCATCCTCCCGTTCGCCAATGTCGATCGAAATCCCAACACCGACTATCTGAGCGAGGGGCTGACTCAAGAGCTGACGAAGGCCGTGTCGGCGGTTCGCTCTGTGCGAGTGGTCAGCCGAACATCCGCGTCGCGCGTCGACGGCAACCAACAGGACGTTCGGCAGATCGGTCGGGTGTTGAGAGTGAACACTCTCCTCATTGGGCGTTTGGAGAACTCCGATGCTGGTCTTCGCATCAAGGCTCGGCTCCTCGACGCTACGAACGGCGACGAGCTATGGACGAAAACGTACGAAGGTAAGTCTGCCGACATCGCGACGCTGCCACGCGAAATCGCGTTGCGTATCGCCAACGCACTCGAAGCCAAATTGTCGCCTACTGAACGCGACGGAATGGGGAGTACCGGAACCAAGAGCCAGGAAGCGCTGTCCCTCTATTTGAAGGGGCGATATTTCGCGAATCAACGTACGGCCGCTGCCTACCGCCTTGCGATCGACTACTTCGAGCGGGCGGTGGGCGCGGACTCGCAATATGCCGCGCCATGGGCGGGCCTGGCGCGGATATACGCAGCCCAGGGCATGTCGGGTCAGCTTACGCCAGAGGAGTCGCGAGCCCGAGCCCGTGCTGCCGCGTTGCGGGGCGTCGCGCTCGATGACAACCTGGCCGAGGCACACACGGCACTTGCCGTGTACTTGCAGGCGTATGACTGGCGGCCGACCGCCACCGAGCGAGAGTTTCGTCGCGCGATCGAGCTCGACCCGAATTACGCGACGGCGCGATACAATTACGCCAATTTCCTGTGCTCAGTCGGCCGCTACGAAGAGGCGATCGCGCAGCACATGACCGCGAACGAGCTCGATCCGCTCGTACCTGCATTCAACGAGTCGATCGTTTTTCCGCTTCTGCGCCTTGGTCGAACCAGCGAAGCCCTCGCTCGCGTGCGGACGGCGCTCGAGCTCGACTCCACGTATTGGCGTGCGCACGCGATGCTGGGCAATGTCTTCGAGGCCGAGAAGCGCTACGACGACGCGATGAAAGAGTACGAGCGGGCGAATCAGCTCGCTGGACCGTCGGCACACCGGACCACCAGCGACCTGGCGCGTGTGCTGGCAGTGACCGGTCATCGGGAGGAAGCACGTCGGCTGCTCTCGGTCCTGCAGGCGAAAGCGTCGCAGACCGGCATGTACGATCCCGCGCTTGCGACGGCGCTTCACGCACTCGGCGACGACGTGGCGGCTTACGCGTGGCTCGAGCGCGCATACGTCCAGCGGCAACCCGAGATTCCCTTCGTCGGCTGTGACACGCGGTACCGGCCGATGTCGAGTGACCCGAGATTTCGCAATCTCTTAGAGCGAGTAGGTCTACCGCACTGACGTCGCCCGCGAAAATTCGATGTCATGTTCAACGAGTTGCCGTCTATGACCCGGGCGGGTCTCGAACCGCGGCCTACGGATTAGAAGGGCGAATACTCATTGGAGTTCTAGCACTATTGAGCATCGTTAGGGCACGTCCTTGCTGCTGCTTCGCAAGCAACACGTGACAAGTGAGATTGCCCTAGATTCGAGAAGGATCGTTGAATTACGGGTTTGTTCGGGGTTCCAGAAACGCACACTGGCCGCATCTCTCAGCGTCCAGCCGTTTCCGCCTCTCTCCGTTCTAGGCGGAGTTCTAGGCGTGGGCGCGCCGCTTGGCGCGGGCCCGCACGGACCAGGGCGAGCCGGGAAGCTCTGCCCGTTTCGCGGACCGTCCTTTAGTCGTCCCAACAGAGCGATCATTGCGGGGCGCTGTCCTCGCCGAGGCATCGCATTACATGGCAACGCGCCGTCGCGCTGACCAGTCGATTGGTGCGGACGATGTCTTCGCACCGCCCGATCTTGATGCGTTGGGGACGACGCACTACGGCACGGTATGGCATATGGCTGACATGAAAGCGCTATTCACCCAACGGTTCGATGCGGCGCGCGCCGCATTGACCGCGGGGGACGAGCCCGCCGCCGCCGAATCCCTTCACGCGGCAATAGTCGTGGCGCGCAACGATCCCGGTCTCCGGCGAGAGCTCGCGTCCGCCCTCTTCCACCTCGGGAAGCTCTCGCGGAAGTTCGGCCGGGCAGGGGAAGCCGAAGCGGAGACGCTCCTCACCGAAGCGCTCGCCATCAGCGAAGGGTTCTTCGGCAGGGAACACGTCGCACTCACGCCGCTACTAAACGAGTTGGGCCGGCTACACATTCATCGGTCGCAACACGCGCGCGCCGAGGACGTCCTCGAACGCTTGCTCGCGATCGCACGGGGCAAGAGCGAGGAGAACGCCGATGTCGCCACAGTGCTCGCAGCCCTCGCCGTTGTTAAACGCAAACTCGGCGATGACGCCTCGGCGGAAGCACTGTTCAGAGATGCATTGCGCATTCGAGAGAAGGTGCTCGAGCCGAATCACATGGTCACCGTCGTCACGCTGGAGCACCTCTCGGAAACGTGCGCGGCACGCGGAAACTTCGCCGAAGCGTTGGCGCTGCTTCGGCGTGGTCTGGCAACGCGCGAGGTGGCGTTGGGTCCTGGCCATGCAACCGTGCAGGTCGCGCGCTCGCGCGTGACCGAGCTGGAACTGCAGGTCGCCGTCGCGGCCGACACGGCGGCGGCTGATGCCGTGAAGGCCGCCAGGCGCGCGGTAGCGACGCCGGCCTGGTTCAAGCGGGTGCCGGACTACCGCGCCGATACGCCATCGACCACTGCGCCGTCACGGATCAATTCGAAGACGCCGACGGTCACCGCTGTGGTGGCGGCCGCCTCATTGATGGCATCTTCGATACAGACGCCGTCTGCTTCCCAGATTGTCATCTCCCCACCCGAGAGCGCTCGTCCGTCCGGGAGCGTCTCCGGTCGCGAATCGGGCGCCCCGCAGCGCGATGCCGTTCTTGAGGATGTCGCGCACAATGATGTCGCCACTGACGATGCTGCGCTTGGCGACTGGCAATCAACAATCGCACCGATCCAGACCGATTCGCCCGAGCCGGCGCGCAAGAAACGAACGGTACTGTATTTATCCGCTGGAGTGGCCGCGGTCGCGATCATGGTCGCCGGGCTACTGATGTTTCGCCCGCGCGCCGGCGGCGGCGACCCCGTCTCCACGAAGATGTCCGCTGCGCGGCGCACCACCGCAGCCGTCGCTCCAGTCGTGCCGCCGCCGGCGACGAGGACCGGATCCATCGCAACCGGCGCGGCGGCCATGGTGGCCGCAACGGGTGCCGAGTCGCTCCCCTCCGCGAGCGCGACACCCGCGCCCATCGCTCCGGCGGCGAAGCCAGAGCAGCAAAAAGCGCCGGAGAGCGATACGCTCCGCCTGCCCCGCGTCAACGTTCACCTGGCCCGTATAAATATCCCGAGCATCCCGGTCCCGAGCATCTCTGCGGTGTCGAGCGTCGACTCGATCGCGCGTTCGGCAACGGAGCGGCAGCGCGCGTCCGACACTGCTCGGACTGAAATGAGGGATGAAGCCGCACGCCCCACGTCGGCGGACGTCGATAACAGGCACACTGCTCCCAAGATCATCGGGCGCGTGCCGGAGCTCGTCTTCCCCGAAGCGCTGCTCCGCTCGGGACACCGCGAAGGACAGGTCGTCGTGCGCTTCATGGTGAACGAGCTCGAGAGGGTCGACGTCGCGAGCATGATTGTAGAACGATCGGATCACGAGCTGTTCACGGCTGCCGTGCGCAACGTCCTGCCCCGTTTTCGCTTCGAGCCCGCCCACACGCTCGCACCGGACTCGAAGCCGGTTGCCGTGTGGGTGAGCGTGCCCTTTCGGTTCACGACGAAGAAATAGGGCAGGGGTTATGGGCCGTGCCCAGCCGTCGCGTGGTCCGGCGTTCAAGTCGCTGCGCTAGTCGAATCGCAGCGCTGCTCCGGGGTCGGCTCTCGTTGCCCGCATCGCAGGACCGGCGGCGGCAACGAGACTCACTACTCCGATGACGACGGCGACGATGCCAAAAACGGCCGGGTCGCGCGCCGATTCACCGAACAGGAGTGGCTGCATCCATCGCGCCGCCACGAGCGCCAACGCACCTCCGATGGCCAGCCCTACGGCGACCATCGACACCGCCTGCAGAACGACCAGCCGCACGATGCTCGCGCTCGGCGCGCCGAGCGCAATTCGAATTCCTAGCTCGTGAAGCCGCTGTGCCACTGCGTATCCGATCACGCCATGCAGGCCGACGGCGGCAACGAGCAGCGCGAGCACGCCCAACGCGACGAACATCGTTGCGCCGAGCGTCCACGATCGCCGTTGGGTGTCCACCACGTCTTCCAGACGTGAAACGGTGACGTAGCCCGGCGGCGGCATCACGCGCTGGATGGCGCGCCGCACGGCCTCCAGTCGCGCCGACGGATCTCCGCCGGAAAACCGAATCCAGATGCGATTGCCCGGACGCGCCGGCGCAGGCCCTTCATCCGGTAAGTAGTAGAGAAGCCGCTCCGCATCGCTGAAGTTCTGCTGCACCACGTCCTCGGCGACGCCGACGACGCGAGTACACGGCATGGTGTCGGCATCCATGCGAAAACACTGACCGATCGGCTCTTCTCCGGGCCACAACACACGCGCCATCGATTGGCTGACGACGGCAACGCGCCCCGATTCGCCACGATCCTGCGAGGTGAGGCCGCGCCCGTGGACGATGCGCGTGCCCACGACGTCGAAATAGTCCGGGGTGGTCGCTTGAAAGTTGAATCGGCCAAGTCGCTGAACGGAGTCGATTCCCGCGACGAACAGCATGCGATAGCTGGTCGCAAACGGCATCGAGTTGACGCGTGCGGCCGACCGCACTCCAGGGATCGCGCGCGCCGCGTCGATCAACGCGCGCCGCGTCGCATCCATCGTCACGCTGTCCAGGACGAGCCCGCGATAGTTCGGCACCACGACGACCACCGGGTCCGGGTTCCAACCGAGGCGAGCCGACCGCGCGTTGACGAGACTGCGCACGAAGAGCCCAGCGCCGACGAGCAACATGACGGAGATTGCGGCCTGCACGATCAACAACGCGGCGCGCACTCGCGGCGTGTGGCTGGTCGAGCCTCCCTGCCGCGCGCCCGATCGCAGCGTCGCCGCGACGTCGTTCCGCGGCGCGAACATCGCGGGCCCGATGGACAAGACGATCCCGGCGATCACGGCGCAGCCACATGCGACCGCGAGCGCTCGCCAATCCGCGGTGAGTGCATCTGTGGCGCCGTCACGGACGATCATTTCTCGAAGCGCCGTCCAGACGGACTGCGCGATCAGCACGCCGGAAGCGCAGCCAAGGGCAGCGAGCAGCAGTCCTTCGACGACGAACTGGGAAGCGAGTCGCCGCCGACTCACCCCGAGCGCCAGCCGAACCGCGATCTCACGCCGACGAGAAAGCACGCGGGCGAGCATCAGGTTCAACACGTTCGCGCACGCCAGGAGCAACACCATGAGCGCGACGCCGTCCACCCATATGAGCGTTCGAGATTCGAGG
>DASYSU010000026.1:0-8148 GCA_036002925.1 Gemmatimonadaceae bacterium
ACCGGCGCCTCGGGCCGCGTATGGCAGCGCTTCGTCACCCGGCCCGTTTGTCGCCGGCCTACACTCGACGTCGGCTCGCATCGGTCTCTCGTCGCCCATCGCCCCGCGGACCACGGCGACGATCGACGTCGAATGGCATTACAAACTCGCGGGCGGAAGCGGCTCGGGACACCGAATGACCTATCGGTGGGGCGACACGCTGTACCAAGTCGCGCAATGGTATCCGCGCGTCGCGGTATACGACGATTTGCGCGGCTGGGATACCGACCCTTACCTCGGGCCGTCAGAGTTCTATAACAACTTTGGCCGCTTCGACGTCACGCTCGACGTCCCGGCGGGGTGGCTCGTCGCCGCGACGGGCGTGCTGCGTAATCCGCAGGAGGTGCTTACGCCGGCGGTACGCGAACGCCTGTCGCACGTCCTCGAATCGGATTCGACGCGCACGATCGTCGGCGCTGACGACGGCGGGCCGGGACGCTCGACGAGCGCGGGCGATCGTCTCACCTGGCATTTCGTCGCCGACACGGTCAACGATTTCGCCTGGGCAACCGCGAAGAATTTCGTGTGGGAGGCGACGAGGGCGACCATTCCTGGCCGCGGCGCAATCCCCGTCAACGTCTTTCACCTGCCCGGTCGCGCACAGTTGTTCACGGACGCCGGCCCGATTCTTCGGCACGCGCTCGCGTTCTATTCATCGCTGTGGATCCCCGATCCCTTTCCACAGCACACCATGGTCGACGGGCCCGACACCGGCATGGAGTATCCGATGTTCGTCATGTCGAACCACGGTGCGGCCGATCATGAGACCGGACATCAATGGTGGCCGATGACCGTTGGCACGAACGAGACGTGGTACGGCTGGATGGACGAAGGCTTCAATCAATACATGAATATTCTGTCCGCCGCCGACGTCGCGCACCACGCACCGAATCTCGACGGCCTCGGACAATCGTACGGGCGCATCAGCGGCGACGAACACGAGGCACCGCTGATGTGGGACGCCAATTACGGCGGTCCGCTCTACGGATTCCAAGCCTACGACAAGACTCCGCTCATGTTGTCGATGCTCGGCGGCATCGTGGGCGACAGTGCAGTCTGGCGGGCACATCGCGACTACGCGGCGACTTGGCGCTTCAAGCATCCCTCACCCTGGGATTACGCGTTCTTCATGAGCAACGCGTTGCACCAAGACCTCGGCTGGTTTTGGTATTATTGGCTCTTCACGACCGAATCGGTTGACGGCTCGATCGAGAGCGTGACGACAAACGGGTCGCACACCACCGTCGTCGTCCGTCAAGCCGGACAGATGCCGTCGCCCGTCGTGCTCAAGGTGGTCTTCGCGCCAGGGAGACCGGCGATCAAGCGGATGACGAACAGCACGGTCGCGGGCGACACCGCGGTCGTCACGTTTCCTGTCGATGTCTGGTTCTCCGGCAGCAGGCGCTTTACCGCCGATCTGGATTTTGGCGGACGCAAGATCGAGCAAGTCACGCTCGATCCGCATTGCCGCTTTCCGGACCGCGATCCGAGCGACAACGTGTGGCCGCGCGTGACGAACACCCCCGCGCCGTCAGTCGCGGGGCGGCGCGGAGCCGCCTGCGGTAGCTGACCGTTCTCCAGCCCGAACGCATGGCGACGCGCATCGAGGACTACGCGATCATCGGCGACTGCGAGACGGCGGCGCTCGTTTCGCGCGATGGGTCGATCGATTGGCTATGCTGGCCGCGGTTCGATTCACCCGCGTGTTTCGCCGCGCTCCTCGGCGGCCCGGAGCACGGGCGATGGAAGCTCGCGCCCGCCGACGAGAATCCTCGCGTCACTCGTCATTACCGCGACGATACACTGATTCTGGAAACGGAGTTCGAGACGGCAGAGGGCAGCGTCGTCGTGATCGACTTCATGCCGTTGCGCGATGGTAAGTCGAACATCGTGCGGACGGTGGTCGGCAAGCGCGGACGCGTCAAGATGCAAACGCAGATCGTCCTTCGCTTCGACTACGGCGCGATCATCCCGTGGGTGAGTCGCCTGGACGACGGTGCCCTTCGCGCGATTGCCGGACCCGACATGATCCTGATCCGCGCCGACGTCGAACTACACGGTGAGGGATTCACCACCGTCGCCGATTTTACGATCAGCGAGGGAGAGCGCGCGTCGTTCGTCATGACGTGGGGACCATCGCACCTCGCGCCGCCGAAAACAGTCGACCCGGTGAAGACGCTCGAGGTGACCGAACAATTCTGGACAGACTGGGCGGCTCAATGCACCTATCGAGGCGCATGGCGCGAACCCGTCATCCGGTCATTGCTCACGCTCAAGGCGCTGACGTTTCAACCCACAGGCGGCATCGTCGCGGCTCCAACCACGTCTCTGCCCGAACAGGTCGGCGGCGTGCGGAACTGGGACTATCGCTACTGTTGGCTCCGCGACGCGACACTCACGCTGCTCGCGCTCATGGACGGCGGATATTTTCGCGAAGCGGCCGCATGGCGCGACTGGCTGCTCCGAGCCGCCGCCGGCAGCCCGGAGCAAGTCCAGATCATGTACGGGCTGAGCGGCGAACGCTTGCTGCGCGAGTGGGAGATCCCATGGCTCCCAGGATATGAGAACTCGAAGCCGGTCCGCGTCGGCAATGCGGCGCACGAACAGCTGCAGCTCGACGTCTACGGCGAGGTCATGGATGCTCTGCACCAGGCAAGACTGGGAAAGATCGCCGAGAGTGCCGAAGCGTGGGCGCTCGAGCGGGCACTGGTGAAGCGGCTCGAGCAAATCTGGGAAAAACCCGATCAGGGCATTTGGGAAACGCGAGGTGCGCCGCAGCATTTCACGCACTCGAAGGTCATGGCCTGGGTCGCGATCGATCGAGCGGTCAAGAGCGCCGAACAATTCAACCTTGAAGGGCCGATCGATCACTGGCGCGAGTTACGCGATCGAATTCACGCCGACGTTTGTGAGAAGGCGTACAACGCCGGGTTGAACTCCTTCGTCCAGGCGTACGGCTCCAAGCTGATCGACGCGAGCGTCCTACTCATGCCTCTCGTCGGATTCCTTCCAGCCAGCGATCCACGTATTCGCGGTACCGTCGAGGCGATCGAAAAGCGCCTCGTCGTCGACGGATTCGTGCTTCGATACGATAGCGCCGCGACCGATGACGGTTTGCCGGAAGGCGAGGGAGCGTTTCTCGCCTGCAGCTTCTGGCTCGCCGATAACTACTTGTTGCTCGGTCGTCAGGAGGACGCGTTGCGGATCTTTGAGCGGCTCGTCGCCCTTCGAAACGACGTCGGGCTGCTATCCGAGGAGTACGACCCCGAGCTCCGGCGGCAGGTTGGCAACTTCCCACAAGCATTCTCTCATATCGCGCTGCTCAGCACCGCGTTTAACCTTGGCCACGCCCGACACCAAAACGCTCCACGACCCGTCGAACAGCGCGGCAAGGACGGCAGCCGTCACGAGTGACGCGCGACCGGTCGTGCGAGATGTCTTTGTAACGCAGCGCACAAAACTCCCGACGGGCGGGCGCTATAGTAGAATCGCCGCTTGTGACCGTCTGAGCGGCCAGTAAGTTCCAGCAGAATGGCCGTTCCCCCATCCGTGCCAGACGAATCGCGTCGCACGCTGTCGCTCGAGTGGAAACTCCCGCTCGTCATGACCTGCGGCATCGCCGCTGCATTGGCCGTTCTGTTGCTGTCCGCGTACTTCGTCCTCCGGGGCCGCTCCGAAGGGATTTGGCGCGATCGTCTCGGTCACGCGATTCGAGAGATCGCGCATAGCGTCGACACGTCGCTCGCGCAGCGGCGCACGCAGTTCGAGCAGGCAGCCCGCGACGAGTCGGTGCGCAGCGTCGCGGTCACGGCGCAACAATCCGCGCCCGTCGGCCCGGATGTCGCGGCCGCCCGCGCCACCCTCGCTCGCCTCATCACCGCCGGCGACACGACCCGTCCCGTGGAGCTCTGGACCGTACGCGGCCGCAGAATTCTCGTCGTCGGTCCAGAGTTGCCCGTCGAGGACCGGTTTTCCCGGATCATCTCCGAGGCTGGCGGCGGCGCGGATGCCTCCGACGCCGTGCGCTTTTCTTCGCTCGAGAAGAGCGGCTCGCACGTCCGATTCTGGGTGATCGCGCCCATCGTCGTGAATCGCTCTCGCGTCGGCTTCATCCTGCAACCGCGATTCGTCGGAGGACAGCGCGAGTATCTGCGCACCGTTCGCGAGTTCATGCGCGAGAACGTCGACATCTATCTCCGCAACGCCGACGGTTCCCTCTGGGTGGCCGCGCCCGACGTCGCGAGTCCGCCGCCGACCAGACGCGACAGTTCATCGACCGGGGTGGTGAACGTTCGTCCTGGCACCGGTCGAATGCTCACCGAAGAAGCGCCGATCGCCGGGACACCGTGGGTTGCCGTGATGGAAGCGTCCGAGAGCGCGATCATGGCGCCTCGCGTCAACAGCGCGGTGCGGATGCTTGCCGGACTGAGCGCGCTGGTGGTTCTCGTCGGTGCGGTGTTGTCGTGGTTCGTCGGTCGCCGAATAACCCGTCCGTTGGTGCAGCTCGCTGGAGCGGCCGAGTCGGTGTCGCGCGGAACGTACCGCCCCGTCGTCGCCAGCGGGTCGGACGAAATCGGCCGGCTCGCCGCGGCATTCGACGCGATGGCGAAAGAAATGGTCGCGGCGAGACGGGAGCTCGAGCACCGAGCCAGCGAAGCCGAGACCGCCCGCCAGGAGGCGGAGGAGGCGAACCGGTCGAAGAGTGATTTCTTGGCGATGATGAGCCATGAGCTCCGCACGCCACTCAACGCCATTGGCGGCTACGCGCAACTGCTGACGATGGGCATTCACGGCCCGCTGAATGAGAGCCAGCGCAACGCCCTCGAGCGAATCGATCGCAATCAGACACATCTGCTCACGCTCATCACTGATCTGTTGAGCTTCGCGCGGATCGACGCCGGCCGGGTGCATTACGACATCCAGGATGTTGCGCTCCACGAGTCGCTCGCGAACTTGGAACCACTCATCGCGCCACAACTTCAATCGCGCGAGCTGCGATTCACCTATCGACCGTGTCCGGCCAGTCTCTGCGTGCGCGCCGACCGCGATCGCATGTCGCAGGTCCTACTCAATCTCCTGGGCAATGCGATCAAGTACACGCCCGACGGCGGCGGCGTGCTGCTCGTTTGCGACTTCGATGATGCAAAGGTGCGCATCCACGTTCGCGACACGGGCGCCGGCATCCCGGCCGATCGCTTGCCCTTTATCTTCGAGCCCTTCGTTCAGGGCGAGCGAGCGCTGAACCGACCGCACGAAGGCGTTGGGTTGGGACTCGCGATCAGCCGTGAATTGGCCGCGGCGATGCATGGCGAACTGACGGTCGCGAGCGAAGTGGGCAGAGGCTCGATCTTTACCCTGGTCTTGCCTCGTGCACCAAACAGGACGCCCACCATGAGCGATAGCACCGTCGCCTCCCGCGCCGAGGCGACCGTTTAACGCGGAATCACCGGCGTGCGCGGGCCGGGACCGGCTGCGACGTTCCGAGCTCCGATTGGTATCGCAACTCGGAAATGCCCGGCTCGGAAATCGTCAGCGTCGTCGGCGCGGGCTGCCCACGCACGTAATGATCGAGGAACGGCAACGCGTAATCGAGAATCCGTTGATGCGCGTCGCCGCGCAGGTTGGTCCAGGCTAAGTGGCCCGCTCGTGTGAGCTCGACGAAATACTTCGGCGACGATGAGCTCTCGTACGCGCCGCCCGGTCTGCGAACGGAGGGCGTGATCCCGAAATCGAGCGTGCCGCCCTGATACATCACAGGCGCCGCGAGTCCGCCCAAAGTGTGGTGCACGACGAATGGTTCCACGTAGGGCGATAGCGCCAACACCGCCTTTACTCCCGGCAATTTCCAGGACGGCCATCCGCCGGCAAGCCCGACGACCGTGTAGCCGCCAAGTGAATGTCCGACCAAGCCCACACGGTCGAGATCGACCGTTCCGTTGTACTCGGATGCCTTGGCGATTGCCTGCAACACGGCGCGCACGTCGTCGCGGCGATCGGCGAACGTCCGGTCGCTCCATTTGCCGGGCTCTCCGAACGGTTCCTCAGGTCGCGCGCTGCCGCCGCCTTGTCCGCAGCGCGCGTCTTTGTGATTCGGCGCGAACACCCAGTACCCGCGCTCGGCAAGGGCTTCGGTGAGAAAGCGAGACTGCGTCGCACAACCGCCGAACCCATGTGAGAAAACGATGATTGGATGACGCTCATTCTCGGCACCGGAAGGCCGCCAGACGACGACCGTACGGCCGCCAAGGGTCGTCGTTCGCTCTTGCGCCGAAACCGGAGGCGCCACGATGAGTAGCGCCAATGCAAGAAGTCGAAAGTTCGAAATAGCGCACAACTTTGTTGGACTCATCGCTCCACTCGTCGAGGCGGTTCGTTTGACGCCACTCCCGACAAACACCAGCTTTGCCTCCATGTTCCAAGCATCCATCCGATTCGCGCGCGCGTTGTGCCTCGCGCTCATGACAATCCTTTTCAGCACCGCGCCGTCTCGCTTCCCCATCCCGCGCTTGCGCAGTCACGTCATTCTCCTCGGCACTGGAACGCCAAACGCCGATCCCACGCGCTCGGGGCCGGCGGTGGCGATCGTCGTCGACAGCAACACCTACATCGTCGACGCAGGAGCCGGCATCGTCCGCCGTGCCGCCGCGGCAAAGATCGCCATGCCGAGCCTTCGCGTTGCGTTTCTCACCCACTTGCATTCCGATCACACGGTCGGACTCCCTGATCTCATGTTCTCGCCGTGGGTGCTCGGCAGAACCGTACCGCTCGACGTGTACGGTCCACCCGGCACGACCGCCATGGTCGACCACCTTCAGGCCGCCTACGCGGAGGACATCGACATTCGATTGCATGGCGGCGAGCCCTCGAACAAGACAGGCTACGGTGGAAAGGGGCATGACGTGCCGGCCGGTGTCGTGTACCGCGATAGCCTCGTGACCGTCACCGCATTCGAGGTGCCGCATGGCAAATGGCCGCATGCGTACGGATACCGTTTTCAAACGCCCGATCGCACGATCGTCCTTTCGGGCGACACATCGCCGAGTGACGCTGTCGCAAAGGCATGCGATGGATGCGACGTGCTGGTGCACGAGGTGATCTCGTCGGAGTCGCTCAAGGGTCGCACGGCGGAATGGCAGGCGTATCATCGCGCGTACCACACGCCGGGGTACGAGCTGGGGGACGTGGCCACGAAGGCTCGGCCGAAACTACTCGTCCTTTACCATCAGATTCCCAGCGGCATCACGGACGCCGCGTTGCTGCGCGAGGTCCACGCGCGATTTCACGGCGTCGTTGTGTCGGGGAAAGACTTGGGCATTTACTGAATTCGCGCCACGCCGTTTCCCGGAGTCGGGAACCGGACGAACACTTCCGGATCGTGCCCCGGCACGATCAGTCGCGGATCCGATGCCAGCGATACCATACGCGCCTGTGCTCGCAGATTCGACGCCGAGTCGAGCGTCTGCGCGATTGGGACATGGCGGGTGAGATTCTCGTAGAGGTACATGTTGTCCGACGCGATGACGACTGTACTCGAGGCGGTGTGCACGCTAGCAAACTGTGACGCGAACGTGTGCTTGCCGCCCGTGTACACCGTGATTCCTGGAATAATCTCTTTCGCGTCGCCGTCGACCAGCATCACGCGCCCTTCGCGTGCGATCTGGGCCAAAACCTTCGCGTCGCCCGGATCGATTGCTCTGTTCTTCACGGTTCCCGCGGAGTCGAGATAGTAGTCGAATTCTTCACGCTGAATCCAAACGCGCGCTTTCGGGAAGAGATCGATCCCGTCGAGGTGATCCCAGTGCACGTGCGAGATGATGACGTCCGTGATCTCCTCGGGTTTGACGCCGGCCCGCGCGACCGCTTCGGCCGGTGTCGCAAATGGATTCGGATGCCACCGTTGCACGAAGTCGTCGCGGTGAAACCCCGCATCGACGAGGACCTTCCGACCGTCCGAGCCTTTGAGCAGCCACACCATCATCGCGATGTCCAGACGCCGACTCGTGTCCGCACCGGCGATCAAGCCGGACAGACGAAACGCCGGAATGGTGGCGTAGCGAATGGCATACACCTCATACGTCGGCGGCTCGGCGCTGCGTCGGCTTGGATTGG
>DASYSU010000027.1:0-8994 GCA_036002925.1 Gemmatimonadaceae bacterium
ATCGCTCGAGGTGCGGCGGCGATTCTGGGACGTCGGCGGAGTTCGTCGCGTTGGGATCGGACGTCACACCGCGTTCGCCGGTACGCTGGTGACATACGAGGACGTGACCGCGGCCAACCGGCTCGTCGTCGTCACGGACTCGGGCCTCCTCGCTGTCAGCGGTTCGAGTCTCGCCGATTCCATCTCGCCGTACCGAAACCTGCGACTAAATGCCGTCGCCGGCGTCCGCGCGCTGTCGTTCATTCCGGTACGTGGATTCGACGCGCTCGCGGCGACCCAGGACGTCGCTGTCGGCTCGCAGTTTGGGACGCTGATCGGACGAACCATTCCTCGATTCGACAGTCACGACGACGACGTGTTCGTTTCGGCCGATTTCTACGCCGGCATCGGATCAGCGACGTCGTTCGGCGCGGTGCGCATGGATGGGGAAGCGCGAGACAATCACCGGACGGGTTCCTGGGACTCCATGATCGGGAGCGGACGACTGGCGTGGTACGTCAAGCCCGCCACGGCGCATGTCGTCATCAGCAGTCTCGAATTCTCCGGCGGGCGACGCGAGCGCGTTCCGTTCCAACTCATGCTCGGCGACCGGCAGGGAGGCGTACGCGGCTACTCCGACTCGCGTGATGGCGGTGCGGTGCGTGGCGTCGCGCGCATCGAGGAGCGATGGTCGATCGGTGGGTTCAGCCAGCACGATCGGTTTGGCCTCGCCGGCTTTACCGACGCCGGTCGGGTGTGGGCGGGCGATGCGCCATTCGGCGTGAACAGCAGTGCGAAGATTGGCATCGGGGTTGGGTTGCTGGCGGCGCTCCCGCCGCAATCGCAGCGGATGTGGCGACTGGATGTCGCCGTCCCCGTAAGCCCTGACGCGCACGCGCGCTGGGAAATTCGTCTGACCGGCACGTGGACGCGGAGATTTTGGCGGGAGCCGGACGTCGTGGCGCGCGGGCGCAGCGGAGCCGCGCCCTCCACGATCTTCACTTGGCCCTGAGTCACTCACGCCACCTGCTTGGCTGAAGATGACTCAGGATGCCAACGCACTCTCGATGTCGCGCCGGTTTACACGGCCGCGGGTAGCGGTGGCAGCTCGACGATCTCGAGCCAGTAGCGTCCGAGCACGTTCATCGCATCGACCAAGCCCGAGAACGTGACCGGCTTCGTGATGAACGAGTTGACGCCGAGGCGATAACTCCTGATGACGTCCGCGTCCAATCCCGACGTCGTGAGAATCACGATTGGGATGTCGACGAGCGTCGGATCGCCCTTGATGCGCTGCAGTGCTTCGCGGCCGTCCAACTTCGGCATGTTGAGGTCCAGTAGGATCAAACCCGGGCGCGGTGCCGCACCGGTCTCGCCGGCGTATTCGCCGCGCTGGTACAGGTAGTCGAGCAACTGTTCGCCGTCCTCGACGAATCGCAAGTCGTTCGAGATGTGCGCGTCCTCGAGCGCCTGCTGCGTGAGCATCCGATCGTCTTCATCATCGTCGCAGATGAGAATCGTGATCGGGATCTTGTGTTTGTCTTGCATCATCATGGCGCGTACTCCGCTTCCACTTGCGTGACTGGCAGGGTAACGCTGAATGTCGCTCCCTGACCGGCGCTGCTCGTCGCGGCGATGGTCCCGCCGTGCCGCTCGACGATCTTTCGGCAAATCGCGAGGCCGATGCCCGAGCCTTCATACTGCGTCCGCGCGTTGAGGCGCTCGAACATTCCAAAGATTTTTACTCCGTGCTCCTGCTTGAATCCGATTCCGTTGTCGGTGACAGTGATCGTGCAGACCCCGTCGTGCGTCGAGCTGGCGAGCCGGACGACCGGCGCCGAGTCCTTGCGGCGGAACTTGAGCGCGTTGCCTACAAGGTTCTGCAAGAGTTGGCGCATTTGCGGCGCATCGGCGTCGATCACCGGCAGCGTGCCCATCTCGATGTGGGCCCCCGCATCGGCGATCGACGTCTCGAGGTCGGCGACGACGCCACGCGCAACCGCCGCCAGGTCGGTCGCCGCAAACGGTTCGGCGCTTGCCGAGATCTGTGAGTAAGCGAGGAGATCGCTGATGAGAATTCGCATGCGAGCAGCGGCGTCGAGCATGCGCTCCAGATAATGACGCGCGTTTCCCTCGAGGACCGGTCCCGCCGTGCTTCCGAGTCGCTCGCCGAACGACAGGATTTTGCGCAGCGGTTCCTGCAGATCGTGGGACGCGACGAAGGCGAACTCGTTGAGCGCCGCGTTCGAGCGCTGGAGCTCGCGGCGTTGTGCCGCGAGGCGGCGCTCCGTGAGGCGGCGCTCCGTCACGTCCTCGATCGCCAGGAGGATGATGCGCGGCACGTCGGGTCCGTGCGTCACGAGCCGCGCATTCAGCAGCATGATCTTTCGTCCGATTCCTGGAAAGACGTGATCGACGTCGACGTCGTACAGCTCACGTTCAGTGGCAAGACGGTCACTGAGCATCGCCCGCAGCGGCGGAATGTCCCATTGGCCGTCACCTAAGTCGAACAGGACTTTGCCAATCGTGTCCTCGGACGCGACGCGAAATGTTTGAAAGAACGCCCGGTTCGTCCGCGTCACGCGAAATTGCGCGTCGAGGACGAGCAGCGGCTCGCGAACGGTATCGATGACGTCGGCCAGCAGCCGCTCCCTCGGAGAGACGCCGTTGGCCACGCCGCCAGAGACCGCTCCGGAGACATACTCGTTCCGCATCATAGGACGCAGGCTAGAGTCGGCGGCGGTCGCACGCAATGACACGAACGGACTAGAGCACGTAGTACCACGCCGATGTGTCGGGGGATGGGCGCCGTCGGGTGGTCGCGATAAGTTCAAATCGGTGGCGGCCCATGCGCCATGCTTCCCTCGTCGTCCCGGTCTCCAGGCCTCACGCCCCGATAACGAAATGATCACGGTCGCCATCGTCGACGACAATCGCCTCGTGCGCGAAGCGCTGGCCGCGATGCTCGATCGCCTTCCAGATGTGCATGTCGTCGCGGCAGAGGTTGCCGACCCGGCCTTCATGGACGAGGCGAAGCCGGATGTGGTGTTGTTGGACGTCGGCTTGCGCGACGAGGACAGTCTGGGGGTCGCCGCCGCACTCAGCAGACACGCGCCGGCCGCCAAGGTCATCGTGATGGACCTCATCCCGATGAACGAGGACATTGTCCAATTCGTGAACGCCGGCGTGTCCGGCTTCGTGCTGAAGGATGCGACGTTCGACGAGTTCGTCGCGACGATCAGGGCGGTGGCCGCGGGCGGCAAGGTGCTGCCCCCCCGCATGACCGAGTCGTTGTTCTCGCAAATCCTGACGGCGGCCGACGCCCGGGGTCACGAGCACGTTCTCGAGGACGTACGGATGACCCGGCGCGAGCGAGAGGTGATCGAGCTGATTGGTGAGGGTCTGAGCAACAAGGAGATCGCCCAGCGCCTCAACATCGCGACGCACACGGTCAAGAGTCATGTGCGAAACGTGATGGAGAAACTGGCGTTGCACACGCGGTTGCAGATCGCCGCGTACGTGCGCCGAGACGGGAGCGTGTAGCTCGGCGGAGCGCCCGATCCATCAGCGGGAGTACCCCGTCGTTCACCCCTTCGTGCGATGGTTTGCGCCTAGCGATCAGCGTTACCGTACCTGACGCGAAGCCATGCACACAGGAGCGAACATCGGGATGACGACCCTAGAATCACCGGCCGCGCGTGAGCTGGCTCGCCAACTGCTCGAGCGTGAAACGGGCGGAGTGACGGAAGGGGCGGGGCTCGGCGCGGCGATGCAGCGGGCATGTGTGCGCGTGTCGGACAATCTCCGACGCTCCATCGGCGAGGACGGATACCGCGCATTGCTGGCGAGAGCGCTCGTGCGCACCGAGTCCGCGCAGCCGGTGTTGAAGCACATTCGGCGCACCGACGCCGCCGGAATTCACCTGGACGTTACACCGGCGATCGAAGGACACGGGCCCGTCGCCGTGAGCATGGCGCTCGAAGCCCTGCTTGCGGCGCTTGTTGATATCCTCGGCGATCTGATTGGAGCAGACATGGTACGAAATCTCCTCATTTATGATGACTCACCGCGCACGCTCGACGGCCGGAGAATACAATGAGAACCCCTGAGCCCGTGGTCATCCGCAACGTCGCGACAGGCGTGCCGGGGCTCGACGCAGTCTTGGGCGGCGGGTTGTGTGAGTATTCGTTCAATCTGATTGCCGGTGCACCTGGGTCCGGAAAGACCACGCTCGTGCAGCAGATCATGTTCGCCAACGCGACGCCGGAGCGGCCGGCGGTCTACTTCACCGTCCTCGGCGAGCCGACCATCAAGATGCTCCGCTACCAGCGCCAGTTCAGCTTCTTCGACCCGGCGCGCGTACCTTCGTCGGTGCGGTTCATCAACCTCGCCGACGAGGCAACGCGCGGAGATCTCGACGCTGTCCTGCAGCGCATCGTCGCCGAAGTGGGCAGCCTAAATCCGGCATTCGTCGCTGTCGATTCGTTTCGTACCATCAGCGGTAATCACCGCTCGCCGGAGCCCCACGACTCGATCGACATGGCGGCATTCGTTAACCGCCTCGCCCAGCAGCTAACGACGTGGGAAGTCACCTCGTTCCTGATCGGCGAATACACGAACGAGGAGCGGCGCCATCCTGTGTTTACTGTGGCTGACTCAATTCTGTGGTTGTCGGAGGACGTCGACCGGAATTCGGCCACCCGAAAGCTCCGTGTCGCCAAGGTCCGTGGACGAAACCCGATGCCGGGGCTGCACACGTTCCGGATCACCGTCGCGGGCATGCAGGTATTTCCGCGAATTCCGTTGCGAGAGCGCCAGCGGGTCGTGGGGGAAGGAACACGGTTGGCGACCGGCGTGCCCGGTCTCGACGCGATGACCGGAGGTGGGATTCCCGCGGGGGACGTCGTGCTGCTCACCGGCCCGGCCGGCAGTGGCAAAACCACGTTCGCGACCCAGTTCGTCGCGCAAGGCCTCAGCGACGGCGAGAGCTGCGTGGTGGCGGTGTTCGAGGAGTATCCCGAAGCGTATCTCGCGCGCGCGAAAACGGTGGCCGTCGATTTCGGCGATATGATCGAGGGCGGACGCCTGGCCGTGACCTATTTGCGCCCGCTCGATTTATCGGTCGATGAGATGTTGGCCGAGATTCAGTCCGCGGTCGAGCGAATCGGGGCAACGCGTGTAGTCATCGATTCACTCTCCGGATTCGAGGTCGCGCTCGCACCGACCTATCGGACCGACTTCCGCGAATCACTCTACCGTCTCGTCGGCGCGCTCACGGCGACCGGCGTCACCGTCCTCATGACCGACGAGGTGGTCGACGCAAATCCGGGCAGCCGGTTCACGCACGAGCGCGTGTCGTTCATCACCGACGATATCTTGGTGCAACGCTACGTCGAAATCGATGGATGTCTGCAGAAAGTGCTATCGGTCGTCAAAATGCGCGGCAGCGACCACGCCACCGATTTTAGAGCGTACCAATTGACATCGGACGGCGCGGTCATGGGCGGCTCCCTCGCGAATTATCGCGGGATCACCACGGGCGTCCCAGAGCTCGCCGACCTCGTAGTCGCGGTTGCTCCGAATGCCTGACGTCACGTACTACAAGCGCACGAGCCGAGACGAATCGGCCGTGACCGAGCTGACGCGTCAACGCGCCATCACGGAACGATTGCTGCTCGCGGCGTTGAACGCGCGTGACGTCACGAGCGAGGCAATCACGGTGAGCCGCCGCGCCACGTTTCTGGCCTCGGCTAGCCGCGAGCTCGCGACGTCGCTCGACGGCAAAGGCGCGCGGGAGGCAATACGACGGCGCACGCTGATGCGCGAGGGCAGTTGGTGCATCGTCGACATCGTCGAATCGGACGGCGCGATTCACCGGCTACCCGTGGCGCACCCGGACACGTCGAAAGAAGGCCTCGCCCAGAATTTCGCCGAGCGGTGGTTTCCACTTCAGGCGGGGTTCGTCGCCGACAAGAGCCCGGCGCTCGTCATCGACGCCAATGCACCGCAGGGTCTGCCGGCGCTTCGCGAGCTCGGCTTCGGCGGATTGCTTGTCGTGCCATTGGTCGTTCGGACAACCGCGCTCGGTGCGATCACCTTTGTCATACCCCACGGCGATCCGCCATTCTCGCCGCAAGATGTGACGCTCGCGTCGGACCTCGCCGACCTCTGCGCGCTCGCGCTGGATAATGAGCGGCTGTATCGCCAGGCCCACGAACTTCGCGAGGCCGCGGACGCGGCGAACCACGCGAAGTCGGCGTTCCTAGGAAACATGAGCCACGAGCTGATGACGCCGCTCAACGCGATCGGCGGATACGTCACGCTACTCGAGATGGGACTGCGCGGTTCCGTGAGCGCGGAGCAATTGGTCGACCTCGCCCGCATCCGCCACAACCAAGTGCATCTGCTCACGCTGATCTCCGAGATGCTCACGTACATTCGGGGCGAGCACGGACGATTGGAATACCGGCTGTCCGAGGTTTCCGCGCAGGCGGCGCTCCGCGACGTTGCCGACATGCTTCACGGGGCTGCCGACGAGCGTGGGCTTGTGTTAGTGCATGGCACCGAAGGCGCCGACGCTCTGATGTGGGCGGACGCCGAGCGCGTACGGCAGGTTCTTCTGAATCTCGTGATGAACGCGGTGAAATACGCCACAGCCGACAGCCGCGAGATCAGGCTCAGTTTCACCGCGACATCGAGCATCGTCGCCATTCACGTGGCCGACAACGGCCCGGGCATTCCCGCGGAGAAACTCGACGAGATCTTCCATCCGTTTGTGCAGCTGGCGAATGGTTTGACCGATCGTCGTGGCGGCGTGGGACTCGGTCTCTCGATCAGCCGCGACCTCGCTCGTGGAATGAACGGAGAGCTCACGGTACAGAGCACCCTCGGCGTTGGTTCTCGGTTCACGCTCGAGTTGCCGCGCGCTCAACACCGAGTCTGAGCACGCAATGGACGGTTCTTCAGCGGCCTAGCAGAGCAAGGGGCGCTGGACAATCGCGGACGGCGCGATGGTCGCGAGCAGAGTCAATTCCGACAGGCTCGTCGACGAATTCGCGGTCATACTCCAATAAGGGGACGACGAATGAAACGCACACGAGTGCTCAGCGCGGCGGTCCTGTTCCTGGTCGTTGGTGGAAGTGCGGTGGCCCACGCACAGGGACGCGGGCAGGAAAAGCAGGAAGAACGAAAACGGAAACACGATGACAAAGACAAACATCTCGACCGGCAGGTTTCGACACAGGAGCAGCAGCAGCGCGCGGAGCAGGAGCAGCGCCGCGCCGAGGCATACAAACAGCGCCTCGACGAGCAGGTTCGCGTCGCGCAGCAGCAGGCGGCGCAACTCCAGGAGCAGAAGCGCATCGCGCAGGCTCGCGCCCAAGAGCAATACGCGGCCGAGTTGCGACAGCAACAGCAACGGCTTCAAACGCGACGCGATTACTCGCGCGACCCGTATGTGAACGCGCCGCACACCTATCGCTACGTTGTCGGCGGCGTGACACGGCAGACCAATCAGTACGGCGCCGACGTGCTGCGACAAGCGGTCAACAACGGCTATCAACAGGGGCTACAGGCCGGCCGAGCGGATCGCGACGACCATAGGCGCGCGTCATACCGAGCGTCGTTCGGGTATCAGGATGCGAACTTCGGCTACGCCGGCAATTACGTCGACGAGTCCGACTACAACCACTACTTCCGCGAGGGCTTCCGCCGCGGATACGATGACGGATACAGCAGCCGATCGCAGTACGGCACGTCGTCGAACGGCGCTCCCTCCATCCTCGGCTCCCTGCTGACTAGCATCCTCGGGCTCCAGGCGATTCAGTAGCGAACGTCAAACTCGGCGGGACCCTCACGACGCAGTGTTTGCCAACGCCCACTTCGTGCGCGTGTAGCCGATGCGGAATCCGCGACGCTCGGCGTTGCGCTGCGATCCGCTGCCGGGCAGCGCTGCCATCATAGCGAGATCGCAGCCGACGCGCGCGCCGTGTGCAAGACGGGCGCGCAGCAGGACTGCTTGGAGTCCGCGTGAACGAAACTCCGGAATCGTACTCGCGCCGGCGAGGATGGCGACACCATCTTGGATCGACAGAGCCGCGGCGGCCGCGGGCTGGCCCGCCCACTCGGCAATAAAACACGTCATCCCAGCGGCCGTCGCATAGATGCGGCCAAAGTCGAGCACGAACTGCGCAAGCTCGGGTGTGCTGCCCCACCCGCGCGACCCGATGGTCGCCCAGAGGAGAGCTTCATCTTCGCGCGTGACGCGTACGCGACGCCGAGCATCGTCGTCCAGTTCGGAACGCATCGTGGAGTTCAGTGGCTGATACAACACGGTCGACTGCTCAATCGGACGGTAGCCGCGCTCCGGCAGGAGTCGCAGCAGCGTCGGATCGCCGAGCGGACACGTCTCGTGCATCGTGTCCGCGCCGCGCGACGAGAAGAACGATTCGATTACGTCGAGGGCTTCGGATGTCGGCGCTGCGGACATCCCGAGACCGAATGTTTGCGTGATCGGCGATCCAGGTCCATCGAACATCGCCAGCGTTCCATCGACTTCGATCCACGTCGCGCCGACACGCGGATCGGCAGCAGCCCGTGCTTCGACCGACGCGACATTCGCTCGCCCCTCGGCTCGCTCTAGCCGCGACGCTAGTGCGTGATCGGTAACGTAGCTTTGCGACATGATGAAAGAAGCTAGCGACGCCGAGAACATGGCAGGCTATGATACTAGCTACGGCGTTTCTCCCCACACCCAACGCGTGCCCGACGATCGAGCTCCGACCAGAGAGGCTGAACATCCACATGGGTTGCTGATATGAAAATGCTCGTGCTCGGAGCCGGAGCGATTGGCGGCTACTTCGGTGGCCGACTCGCCCAGGCGGGCGCCGACGTCACGTTCCTCGTTCGGCCAAAGCGGCGCGAACAATTAGTGCGTGACGGCCTGCGAATCCAGAGTCCAGTCGGCGATCTCACGCTGCCTGTGACGAGCGTGCTCGCGTCGGAGCTCCGACCCGG
>DASYSU010000028.1:0-6053 GCA_036002925.1 Gemmatimonadaceae bacterium
CGCCCGCGAACGTGATCACATCATCAGCGGCAACGCGCTCGTACAGCGTGGCGATCTCGTCGCGCAACGCCGGCAGTCCGAGCGACTCGGTATACCCGAGCGTTAGTGTCTCCCAGCGCCGGCGGGCGTCGTCGTCCGCGAGCGCGATCAGCTCATCGAGACGATACGGCTCGAGGTCCGACGCGCCCAGGACGTACCGCGCGGCGAATTCCCATTTGGCGAAATACCGCTCGAGCGCGAACTCAGCGATCGGCATCACTCAACGCGCGACGATGACACCACAGGCGATGCGTGCGCCCGAGTCACCCGACGGGTCGGTCTTGTAATCGTCTCGGGCCGAGTGAATCACGATGGCGGCGCCGCTCGCGTCGAGTAGGCGGTTGGTGCCTTTGAGCGTCACGCCCGGCAACAACACCTCGAACCGCAAGGTGCCGGCCGCCGGAGTGTCGATGTTCGGCATATCGCCGAGATGCGGGCCATTCGAGTTCTCAAAACCGTGTTGTTTGCCGAGCGGATTGAAATGCGGCCCGGCGGTGGTGAACGGCGGGTCGCACTTGCCGGCGCCGTGAATGTGAACGCCGTGTGCGCCGAGTCCCAAACCAGTCACCGAGCCGACGACGAGAATGCCGGCGTACGTGTCGGTGAACGTCGCTGTGCCGATGCGCGTACCCGTCAAGTCGCGAATCGTCGCGGTTGCCGACGTTCCCCCAGCCGGCGGGGACGGTGCCGCTGTGGGCGCTGCCGGCGGTCGCGCTGGTGCTGTCGGCGAAGGGCTTGGCGGCGAGTAGACCGTTGGGTGCGAGCAGGTGATCGTGATCAGCGCCACCGTTGCAATGCGTAGCGCGCGACCGAGAACAATCGTCTGGTTGCTCAATGTGAACCTCGTGTGGCGCCTGTCATTGGATGGCCATCGCCGCGGCGCGAACTCGCGCGAGGGCATCGTCCGGCGTGTCGCCGATTGCCGAGAGATGTCCCATCTTTCGGCCCTCGCGCGCGCCGCGCTTCCCGTAGAGATGTAATCGAACGCCCGGTTGAGCGAGAGCCGCCTCGAATCGCGGTGGGCCATTCGCCCAGAGCTCGCCGAAGAGATTGAAGATCGCGCCCGGCCGCAACGCGCGCGTGTCGCCAAGCGGCAGGTCGCAGATCGCGCGCACGAGCTGTTCGAACTGGCTCGTGGAGCAGGCGACTTCCGTTTCGTGAAACGAGTTGTGCGGCCGCGGGGCGAGCTCGTTGACCAGCAACGTCCCGTCTCGTAGAACGAACATCTCCACCGCGAGGATGCCTTCCAGCTGAAACGACTCGGCGATCCCTCTTGCGATCGCTTCTGCATCGCGAATGATCCGCGGCGGCAGCGGCGCCGGAAGAACCGACCACGCGAGAATCTGGCGCTCGTGAACGTTGAGCGCCGGCGGATAGACCATCATCTCGCCACTCGGCCGGCGCGCAACCATCACCGATAGCTCGACGTCCAGATCGAGCACACGTTCCGCCACGGACGGTCGCTCGCCGAGCGCGGACCATGCGTCGCTTGCTTGCGCGACGTCATTTACGCGTAGCTGGCTGCGTCCATCGTATCCGCCATGGCATGACTTGACGATCAACGGTCCGAAATCGCGCGCAGCCGATTCGATCTCGGAGACGCTCGCCGCGTCGCGATACTCACCGATTGGAAACCCATGTTGGGCGAGCCAGCGTTTCTGGCGTCCGCGATGTTGAACGACGCTCAATATCGACGCAGCTGGTCGCAGTGGGGCGTGGCGCGTTGCGGCCTCGAGTGCGGCCACGCCGATCTGCTCGATCTCGAGTGTCACCACGTCACAGTGTGATGCGAGGTCGGCGGCTGCGTCGGCGTCGTCGAATTTTGCCGCGACGACGCGATCCGCCACCGCGCTCGCAGCACACTGGCCGTCGGGGTCCAGCACGTGAACCTGATATCCGAGCACGCGCGCGGCCATCGCAGTCATGCGGCCGAGCTGCCCGCCGCCGAGAATGCCGATCGTTGAACCCGGCGCGATGATCGACATCAGCCCTGCGACGGCAAGTTTGTATTAGTGAGCACGTCGTCGGTGCGGCGTTGTCGCCACGCGCGCAACCGAGCGCGGACATCGGCGCGCTGAATGGAGACAATCGCCGTGGCCAAGAGTGCGGCGTTCACCGCCCCCGGCTCGCCGATCGCGAGCGTGCCGACCGGAACGCCCTTGGGCATTTGCACGATCGACAGCAACGAGTCGAGGCCATTGAGCGTCGTGGCCGGCACGGGAACGCCGAGGACGGGCACCATCGTCTTCGCCGCGACCATCCCGGGCAGATGCGCCGCACCGCCGGCAGCGGCGATGATCACCTCGATGCCGCGCGACTCCGCCGTCGACGCATACTCGAACATCCAATCGGGCGTGCGATGTGCCGAGACGACTTTGGCCTCGTGCGGCACGCCGAGCTCGGTGAGAAGATCGATCGCCGGCTGCAGGTATTTGAGGTCGGAACTGCTGCCCATGATGACGCCGATCAAGGGCCGCGGCTCGGTTGATGTCACGTTCTCACATTGTCAGAGTTGTGATTCGGCATCGCTCGGAGGCTTCGCCGTGGGCCGAAATATAGACCGCCGCGGGTTGTTGTTGCGAATCGGAGCCGTAACACACATGATGGATTACCCGTCCGCACAACGGCGGCTGGGGCGTTCACATTCTTCTCGAGGGGCTTGCATGAAATCTTACTTTGTCAGACTCGTAGTCCGCAGTGAGGTGCGTCGAACATTCGTTGGTGTCGTTCCGATGTTGCTTGGCGCGCTTACCGCGGCGCACGGTCAGTTGATCACTCCCAAGACCGTGCCGATTCACCAGGACGATCAGTTCGCGATTTTTCCCACGGCTCGAGCCGGCATGGCCGGCGTTTCGATCGCGCTCGACGACACGCTGGCCGATCCGTTCGCCAATCCCGCGAAGGCGACCAACGTCCGCATCGGACGCGTGTTTACCGCTCCATTCTCACATGGGATCAGCGCGGGCCACGGCGGCGGAAGCACGCTGCCGGTGGGCGGCGTCGCGAGCACCGGTCCGTGGGCGGTCGCGGGAGTCGTGGCGCTCCAGAAGTTGAATCATGGTCCGACGAGCGGGCTTGGCGAGCCGACGGCGGCAAACCAGTACGGATCGTTGGTCGTGGCGCGCCGACTTCCCGGCGGCGTCTCGGTCGGAGGTTCGGCGTATTTAGCTGGGTTGAATTCGATCGACGGCGTGGATCTGCTGTATTCCGGCAGCGATCGACTCATCGAATCGGGCTCGTTGTCGGACTTCCGCCTCGGCACCATGAAGGAATGGGGTGGTCGCCGGCTCGAGCTGCTGGTGCTCAATAACAACACGCACATGACGCACGATGTCCACTTCACCACGACGACTTGGAACACCGCCACGCCTGTGACAACGACGCGGTCGGAGCACAACGTCGACCAGACGACGATCTGGGGAGCGCACACGCAGTACGTGCAACCAGTCGGCGACGACGGCTGGCGCGTCGGTCTGCTCGCGACGGCGAACCGGTTGTCGCACCCCAAGATTCCCAATTATCAGATTCAGAATATTCCACGGGATCCCGGGACGACGTACGGATTCAACGTCGGGATGGGCGCGTCGCGCATCGTCGGAACGACGTCCTTCGGCTTCGATGTGATCGAGGAGCCGATGTTCAGCGACACGTGGGGAACGGCGGCGAACGATACGGCAATCGTGGGCGGCGGAGTATTGCGAGCCGGCGACAAGACGGTGCTCAACCATTTCACCTTCGCCAACCGGAAGATTCGGCTGGGCGTCGGCCACGATTATATCGTCGCGCCTGATTCGAGCGCGTGGGGATTTCAGCTGGGAATGGCCGTCACGTCGATCAACTATCGCTTGCATCAGACGAACAACATCCAGCAGTCGGACCGCGTTCAGGATCAGGGTTGGACCGAGTGGACGCCGACGTTCGGGCTGCACTGGCGCTCGAAGGACTTCACGGTGCAGTACCTGTATCGGCGTACGTGCGGCCCAAGCGCGTGCATCGATATCGGCATGGGTGACAAGGTCAATGTCGTAGCCCCGTCCGCACCATCGGTCATCGCTGCCTCGGTGTCACCGATGTCAGTGAACGGCGGCACATCGCACGTTCATCAGTTGACCGTGGAGATCCCGATTCGATAGCGCGAGCAATAGGCGTCAGGCGTCAGCCGTTTTAGCTGCAGCTGTGGCTACGGCTCCAGCTAAAGCATGGAGCATGGAGCATGCTGACGCCTGACGCCTATTGCTTGGGGGTTACGACCACGACTCCGCCCTTCATCACCCACCTGACGTTGTTGAGCACGACCTTGATGTCGGTGAGCGGATTGCCTTCGACCGCGACGATGTCGGCGAAATACCCGGGCGCGATCGCCCCGAGCGACTGTTCGGCGCCGAGGATTGCCGCGCCGTTCGTCGTCGCGGTGGCGAGCGCTTGCGCCGGTGTCATTCCGAGCTTCACGAACCATCCGAGCTCGCGTGTATTCTGGCCAAACATGTGAAAAACGGCGTCGGAGCCCATACCTAACTTCACGCCCGCTTTGAAGGCGCGCCGCGCCGTCTCGAAGTTGCGGAGGCGGAACGAATCGAGCGCGGCGACTTGTTCCGGCGTGTAGTGAAAGTCCTTGGCGTATTCGGCGTAGTAGCGATTGTGATCGATCGTCGGCACATAGAACGTGCCTCGCTTGACCATCTCGGCGAGCGTCGCATCGTCGAGATCGATCGCGTGCTCGAGCGTATTCGCGCCCGCGCGAACCGCGTCGCGTCCGCCCTCCGGGCCGTATGAGTGAATCGCGATCCGCTTCCCGTATTGATGCGCGGCGTCGACCGCGGCTTTCATCTCTTCGAACGTGAAGGTCTCGTTGCCGGTCACGTCGGCGCCGCTTCCCGTGGAGCCGTACACCTTGATGTAGTCGGCGCCGGCGTCGACTTGCTGCTTCACGGCGTCGGGAATCTGCGAGATGTTGTACACGCGGCCGCGAGCAGTGCGCGTCGTATCGGTGTTGGGACGGAATGGCGGACGCGCGCGCTGCAGCCCCGATCCGGCGACGAACATTCTGGGCCCGATCCAGCCCGCCTTGTTGATCGAGTCGCGGAGTGCGATGTCGGTGTAGTTCGATGCGCCGAGGTCGCGTACTGTCGTCACGCCGGATTCGAGGGTCTTGAGGGCGTTCGCCTTCGCGAGTTGCACTGTCTGTTCGGGTGGACGCTGAGGCTGGCGCCACGGGTCGGTGCCCGAGGTCGGATCCCAGTAGTAGGTCATGTGCGTGTGCACATCAATCATGCCCGGAATCGCCGTATAGCGTGTGAGATCAGTGAGCTGAGCGCCGGAGGGCAGGGCATCGCGGGCGGTGAGCACGCGCGTGATCTTGTCACCGTCAACGATGACGACGCCATTCGGGATGACGCGTCCAGTTCCGTCGACGACCGCGGCAAAGCGCAGGGCTTTGGTTTGGGCTTCGATCGACGCCGGGACAACAGTGAGCCAGACGATGGCGCAGGCATGATGTAATCGCATGACGCCTAACATTGCGCCCGCAGGCGTGATCGTCTAGCGTGCGGCCTCGAGCTCCGATCGAAAAGATCCGCACGGTGACCAACACCGTTTCATTTTGAGTGCGATTCATTCAGCGAGACTCAGCCAACGACAAGTCCTGGCGCCTTTCATCCGTCAAATCCGTTCGCATCCGTTGAATCGTTTCACCAATCGTTATGGCTGGCCCGAGCGGCGGTTCGTGAGAGACTCGGCGGCAGTGAGACATTGTCTCGCGGCCGTAGGCCATAACAGTTGATGAAGCGAATTGGACGGATTGAAACGGATTTGAACGGATCTAAGACGTAGGTTTGTGCCGCACTGGTCGTTGCTTGCTCAGGATATCAAAACAGACAATCCAGCATGATCAATTTCCGCCGTTCGCTCACTGCCATCACTCGCGCCGCAGTTATCGCTGTCGGCGTCGGGTGCGTCCATCACCGTGGTCGCGCGCTCAGCGCGAGACTGCTCGACCCAAGTTCGGCCTTCTGGGA
>DASYSU010000029.1:0-29288 GCA_036002925.1 Gemmatimonadaceae bacterium
ACCGGCCCGCACCGAACCGCGCACGCGCACCGGGACCTGCCCGAGCATGGCGACTTTCTCGTACCGTTCGCGCGCGTCGCGGTCGGGACGTCCGGCGACGATGGCCGGGGCGGTCGAGATCACGAGCACGTGATCCGCGCCATCAGTCGCGCGGCGGATGCGGCCCGCGAATATGCCGACGACGTCACCGGGCTGCATCACGGGCTCCCCTTCGTCGCGCACCACCCATTCTGCGTAATCGGCGCTCGTCGTCTGGAAGCTGATGCCGAGTCCATTGCCCTCGACGGCGCCGATGTCGTTGGGGCCGGCGAAAAACGTGATGAAGTTGTTCATCGCATTCGCGAGCGGTAACCCAATGCGCAACGCAAGCACGTCGGAGCTGATGCCGAGCGCCTTGTTGTCGATGACGGCGATGTGCGCGTTGATCGATCCCGCGTCGGCGTCGGTCGAGCCGGCGACATGCAGGCGACATTCGGCGGTTTCCTGGCCGATCGCGAAATTGCCACCGTTGCTGTTGGCGATGAGGTTTCCCGACTCGCCGTCGATTCGAAAGCGACGGATCCATCCCTGCTTGTTGGCGTTCGTCGTACTCCACACATCGAAACGAGGGAACCCGAACGCGTCGTCCATCTCCATCGTTACAGCGCGGCGCGCAGTGTCGTCGAACACCCAAGCACTGTTGCCATCGTCGTGATGCGCGTTGTATGAAATGCTGCTCCAACCTTCACCGATGCCGCCAAGTCCGCCGCTCATAAAGAGGTGATTGACGCGCAGCCCGCTGTTGTGGTTGACGTGCAGTTGCTGCGTCGGCGTGGTCGTCTCGATCCCGACTTTACCACCATGCAGCGAGAAGGCGCCGGTATTTGCCTCATTGAACGAGAGACGCCCGCTGAAGTCCGGTGTGCCTGCGTTCGCGGTGTCGGTATTGCCTTTGGCGAAGTCGATGTACTGCACTCCATCGGCGGCTTTCGTACGGAGCTCGAGGCCGGCATTTCGCGCGTCGCCCGATGTCGCATCGCTGACGACGACGAGCGAGTTGTTGTCTCCGTGGATCTCGAGCGCGTGCTTGGGATCGAGCGTGCCGATGCCAACGTTGCCGCCCGCTTTGAGGAACAAGCGTCCATCGCCGCTCGGCTCTCCGAAGTTGAGGCCCGCCTTGCCGCCGGCGAGTGTGCTGAGCTTCCACGTCAACGCACCACCCGGTGACTCGAAGGCGACGAGATCTTCCGCGCCTCCCTTCCCGCGCACGACGAGCGGCGCCGACGTCGGGTTCGGAACCCCGATGCCCACATGGCCGTCGTCCTTGACGACGAGCTTCTCCTTGAAGTCGGCGGGCGTGTTACCGCTGATTGGTCCGACGACGAATCGATTTGCGCCCGTCTCGCCCACGCCGATCTGCGCCCACAGATCGCTGCCAACAGGGACCATTGAGTTGGTCTCGCGGCGACGAACGGCGAGGGGACGACCAGAGTCGCCGTTCGCCTGATCGCGCAGAATGAGCTGTCCGCCGAGAAGCTTCGCGTCGCCCTCGACACGAAGTGAGCCCTCCACCCAGAGCAGGTTTCTCTCGGTGTCGGTGTTCCATACGGTTGGTGCGTACGCCGCGGCGTCTCTGCTCCGCACACGCACGAAGCCACGCGCCGCATCCACGGTTTCGGCGACGACGCCACAGTAGCGACGCTTGTGATCGCTCGCCGTTGTATCCGCCACCGCACGTGCGACAAAGTGACCGGTGTCGAATACGTTCTGCGGTGGCAGCCAACGCACGGAGCCAAGCGGGACGAACCAGCGCGCCTTGTCCCAATCGTCGGGGAATGTCTGATAACCGATCGATTCATCCACCAGCGGCGGGTCCGTCGGCGTGCCAAGTTTCTTCGGCATCTGCTCGGCGTCGACGGTGTACACACCGACCGTGACCGGCGCATGGCGGTCCGGATGTGCGGGTTTGTCTCCGACGGCGATCTGGAAGGACTCGAAGATCCGTGCGTATTGGTCTTCTACCGTGCACGCCTCGAATCCGAACGCAGGACCACCCCGCGGCGTGGCGGTGAAGGCGAGCCAGACGTCGACGAGATGTCCCGCGGGATTTCCGTCGTCCACGCCGACGATGAATGCGATGTTCTTGAACGGTTCGGTCGGAATCTTGTACGGTGCGAGTACCGTGATCGGGCGCCCGAATCCATCGCACGCGTAGCCTGGCTGTACGTACACATCGACACCGCTTTTCGTCGGCTTCTCGATGAGCTGGAGGCCCGCGGCGATTCCCCACGAATGCGCGCCGAGGTCGTGGCGCGCTCTCGCGACGCGCTCGTAGTCGACGAGCGCATCGAGATCGGCTGAGCCCAGATACTGCTGCTCGTAGAAACGCGGGCGGTCCGTCTGGTTGGTGGTCATCGTGACGACTCCGCTACTTGTTGCGACCGCGCCGGGTGCGCAGCAGCTCTTCGATTTGTTGCGACTGCCGCTCGACGGTGGCGCGTAGCTCGTCCAGCTGCGCCCCGAGCTCGGCGTCGGTCGATGGGGCGCCCTCAGCGGCCATACCTCCCATCATCCCGCCCAGCGCACGGAACATCGCGTCGCCAGCGCCGCCTTCCTGCCCGCCAAACAGGTTGCGCATCGTCGGCTTGGCCATCTGATCGAGCACGAGATACTGCATCAAGTTTTCGCTCTCCATTTCGGACAGGTACTTTTCGCCTTGGTCGTTCTTCTCGCCGAGAACGCCGAGCACCAGCTCCTCGGCGTTGGCCGAACGCTTGTCCGAGGTCAGCGCCCCCATCGCCATGCTCATGAACGCGCGGCTGCGTGCCATGGTCTGCGCCGAGGGACGGAAGAAGCTGGAGGGTGACGTGTCACGGGCATTCGTGGCGCGGCGCGTACGCGGCTGTTCGGCGACCCCTGGCTCCATGTCCATATCCACATTCCTGTCGATGGTGGACCGCCCGAAAGCGCGATTGAATCCGCGCACAGCGAACGGCTTGCAGCAAATCGACTCGATCGCCTCGCGAAGCAGCCGACCGAAGGGAAAAACCGACAACCAGTATTGAAGCGACGGGAACGTCGTGACGTACTTCCGGTAGGTCGTCCAGTTGCAAATGCTCTGCACGCGGCAACCATCGTCGGTGCGCACCGTGACCACGGCAAGCGGAACGCAATCGTCCGTGAGCGATTCGGGACAAGGCGGCATGATGGCCGTGCAGAAGCACGAGATCACGATCTCGAGCGCACCGAGCAGAAATTGCGATTTCGCGTTGTCGATCGCCGCGTCGAAGTCTTGGTCGCCAGCGTTCGGGCATGGGATCGCCGCGATGCGCTGCGGGAGCTCGCAATTGTACGACGGATGGCTCAGGAACCAGTCGGACCACGCGTCGTGCATGTCGCAGCACCAGTCATGCAACTCCTGCTCATCGGTGGTTGTCGGCGCGAAGGTCGGCATCGCGTCATCGAACTCCGTGATGCAGTCGAGGAACGCTTGCGGCATCGCGCCGAGCTGCTGACGCTTGTCGGTGTTCCGCGTCGCCTTGTAGACTCTGAAGCAATAACCCTCGCACACGATGGTGTTCTCGCACTGCATCAGCGACGCACCGCGCGATGCGCTCGTCGTGGCGACTGTTCCCTTCTGCGAGCTGCCACAACCGCATCCTTTCGTCGCGCTTCCGTTGCCGTTCTTCTTCGCCCCGCCGCATCCACATCCGCAGTCACTCTTGCTCGACCCAGCTCCCCCGCCACACCCGCATCCGCACCCTCCGCTATTGCCACAACCGCAACCGCACCCGCATGAGCTCTTGAGCGGCGCGACCCCCCGCGAGGGCGTCTCGTTGTAGCAGATCGCAAGGATCCACTGCTGCACGGGTTCGTCGCAACCGCGGTCGATGGTAGGGGCGAGGCAGTCGGGATCGGGAACCTCGCGACAATCGGAGATGAGATCGCACACCGGCACACGGGCGTCATTGCAAACGATCACGTCCTCGCCGCAGGGCGCGAGCGCATAACCCGAGCGTACGATCACGGAACCTTCGCCGCACGCGTCACACATCACATCGAGTCCGCACACAACGCCCCAGCCGTGGAGATATCGGTTATGCAGCTTCTGTTTCGCGACGATGTAGTGATCGAGGCGGTTGAGATCTTCTTCAGTCAGCAATTGACCGGCGAAGAAGCGTGGGCGACAGAGACACTCGAGCCCACCGCATGCTGGGCAAACGCGAGGAACGCCGGTCGTTCGCTGCGGGTTTCTCACGGTCGTGTAGTTGATCGTCGTGGCCATGGTCTCAACCCTGCTTCAGCGTGAACCAGCTCTCGAACGTGCCACCCTGGATTCCCAACGGACTTCCCGCCGGCCGGTCGCCTGTCGGCAGATCCGCGCGAACAAACTCCGCGTCAATCGCACGCTTCTTCGACTTGTCCATCACGAAATCTCCACGGAGCTTCACGAACAAATCACCTTTATCCCCGCGAAGGAGTTGTCTGACCGCTTTGTCGTCGAGCAGGAGGGCGATCGCTTTCGTCGTTCCCCCTGGCGGTGCCGCGTCGATCGCGGCGATCGCCGTGGCGGCCGTGACGAGCTTACCAGCGATTGTTGGATCGACCGCGACCATCGGCGTGGGATACATGCAGCGGCAATCGAACGGACTCGGAGGCTGATCCAGGAAGAGATCGTTGCGTAACAGCAAGTGGAACACGTGCGGATGATGCGCCGAGTCCCATTGCACGACATCGCTGAACGCGACGACGATCCCACGTCCGATGCGCTGATTGTTCTGGTCGACGATGTCGAGCAACTTCGGCATCTGCGCATTGTGCTTCCAGCTCAATGCGATGATCTGCGTGAGGTCGGGTTCGAGTCCCGGGCCCGGAGCGCCATCTTTTCCCGGAAGGCCGTCCTTGCCAGGTGCGCCGTCCTTGCCAGGTGCGCCGTCCTTGCCGGGCGCGCCGTCTTTTCCAGGTGCGCCGTCTTTGCCTGGCGGTCCTTGAGTGCCTCCTTGAGTGAGGATGCAGTCGATCACCTGCTTCATCGTCTGCACGCTCGGTAGAATCACACGATCGGTGACGTTGTCGATTCGCGATGCATCGATGACATCGCCGACCTTCCACTTCACGATCGTCGCGAGGACGATGCAGTTCTCCTCATCACACGACGGACAGCCGTCGATCGAGTCATCCCAGATGTCGCCACACTTCGCGGGGAACGGCGGGATCGTCACGGGCGGCGGGTCGACCATCACGTCGATGGCGAACGACTCGAGCACACGGTTCGGAGCGCACCGCACGTCGTCACATCCGCACTCGTCGTACAGGACCGGTATGTCCTCGGTCGGACATTCGCGATAGCGAATGCAGATCTGCAGTGTGTGCGCGGCGGTGTCCTTTTTGTCGATCAACGCCTTGATCGCCGGGATCGCCTGCAGATCGACCGTCTCAGTCTCGCGCACGTAGATGTCATGGCCGCAGCAATCGACAGCCGTCCCCGGTTCGACGAGCACGTACCGCACGCGACACGCCGCGGTCGGATGCTCGATGACCTTCAGCCCGCAGACGACGCCCCATCCGTGCAAACGCGCGTTGTGTAGCCGCAGCTTGTCAACGAAGAACCGCTGCTCATCGCGGAAGTCTCGTTCGACGAGCAGCTTTCCGGTGAAGTAGTAGTTGCGCGCCAGCGGTCCGAAGTCGCAGGTAGGGCAGGCCGATGAGTTATGTGGAGGGGACATGAGCTCTCCGTAATGGCGCTGTCGCGTGCCGTCGTTTACTTGAGCAGCGTGGTGCTGCCGATGCGCGCCGAACTGCCGACGCGCATCGAGGGTCCACCTGCGAGTTCAGGTGCGCCGCCCAGGATCGTCGAGCGGCCGAGTGTCGTACTGTCCAGCGTGACCTTCCCTTCGGGATAGCAACCGACCACGGAGTCGTATCCGATCATCGACTGCACGCCGATGCGAAACCGCGGCTCCACGAGCTCGAGGTGCCAGCGCGTATGCGCGGGACTCTCATCGCGAAGCAGATTCTCCAGCCCCTTCCGCGCGGTCGTGTCGCGTGCAACGCACGCCGGAACGAAGACGGTAAAGGTCGACGCGTACACGTGAAACGGATCGCGGAATGGATCCTGTTCGGTAATGAGCTGCGTCTGGTCGACGCGCGCGCCGTCCCCGAGCCGACTCCGATTCACGATTCCTTTTCCCCACAACACCGCCTGCTCGCCCAACTTCACCGCGCCGACGAACAACCAACGGCGCAATCGCCAATGTTCGAGGACAAGCGCCGGCAGCTTCGGTGGCGCGCATTCTTCCGGCTCCGCGCAGGGGTCGCGGATCGGATCGCAGCGATTGGGAAAACTGCAGTGCGCCGTGCTCCGCTCCGGTCTCGGCGCGAGACAGCCGTGCGACTCGCTCGCCGGATCGCCGATTCCGAGGTAGAGCAGCAGAACTGCGCGAAGCCCCTGCGCCGTCCCGCGTTGGTCGAACAGCGCCGGTGCGTTGCGCAGATACTGACGTCGCTTCGAAACCGGCCAGTGGCGATCGAGCGAAATGCCGACCCACGACGCCAGCCAACCGAGAAAATCCGGCTCACCGGTTGGTCCGGTGCAAGCCGGCGACGAGCGCGGATCGAACAGCGCGGCTTGCGTGTCGAGCCGTTTCTCGATCGAACGAAGGGTCGTGTCGAACACGGCGAGAAAGCGATCGGTGAAGTCGCTTGCCGACGGATCCTCCTCGAACACACCGGGGAGATAGCGCGCGAGCGAGATGCGCGGAAACTCGATCGTCGCTCGCTCGAGCCGTGGCGTTGCCTTGCCATCGCTGCGTAGCCGCAGCCGTAGCCATAGAAAGCGACCCGGCCCACTGCGTACGAGACAATCCCATCGCACGCACCTTCCATCGGTCTCTTTCGGCCGGCGCGCCGTTTGCCACGTCTCCCATGCGTCGTCCGGCAGCGCGTCGACGACGGAATCCGGTTCGGCGACTTCGGAGCTCCGAGTGGATACCGTGATGCTCGTGCCTGGCGCGATCGAGCCCTGCAACAGAACACGGTGCCACTGACACTCGGCGATGCCGCTGTCGAGAGGCTCGCTGCGGAACGTGCCGTCGGCGGCGAAGACGATCGACTCGGTATTCGCGCCGTTGGGCAGCAGCGCACCGTGCGAGTCGAAGGCGCAGCAGCAGGGACCTTCACTCTTGGAGAGGTCGAGCGCACCGTTCGCGTCGACGCGAAATGGCATTCGCGCGAACCGGTCGCGCAGTTCGTTCACAGTCGCGGCCGGGTCGCGCTCGGACGCATGCGAGTCGAACACACGCGCGGTCTTCGACATCGATGTGACGACATAGAGCCACCCACGACAGTCGACGGCGAGATGACGCACGTCGCCGAGGTTCTTGATCGCGAGCTCCCACGCGCCGTGCGCGGCGAAGCGGTGTACCCACCCGTTGTTCGGATCGGCGACGTACACTCGCCCGCGATGGTCCGCCGCGATCGCGACCGGGTCCCACGGCGCGGGCAGCTCGCTCACCGGTGGCGCGATCGTTCCACGCAGCACGTAGCCGGCAACGGAAAACACGGAAACGCGTGCGTTTCCCGTGTCGGCGACGAACAGGTTGCCGCGGGTGAACGCGATGCCGGATGGATTCTTCAGCTGCCGAGCGTCGCTTCCCTTCCCGCCGGTGCACGGCACGTCGATGAAGGCGCACGCGCACTCATCGAGCTTCTTGAGGTGACGCGTCTCCGGATCGATGAGCCACACGTCGCACCCATCGCCCACCGCGACGAGTGCCGGCGGCACGAGTCCACCGAAACTTCCATTCGACTCGTCGAGCGTGCGGCTTCCCGCGGCAATCGCGAGCGTGAGCGTGCCGTCAATCGGATCGACCAGCACGTCGTCTAACTCGGCCCCGCGCCAACCACGCGATCGATTGAGCGTGAGGCTCGTTGGGTCGTGCGGCGGCCGCGGAGTCGGCGGGAGAATACCGAAGCTCGTCATGAGTCGAACGCGTAAGTGACGTTCACCGTGTGCTCGACCGAGTACGCGAGCTCGCCGTCGCAGAGCGGAACGTTCGTGCACTCCGGCGCGTCGAACCCGTCGAGCGAAATCACGAGTCGCTGAATGCTCTGCACGCCCGGCACCGTCGCGCGGCCGTAGACACGCGAGTAGAAGATGTCACCGCCGAACGGCCAACCCTGTCCATCTTCGCCGCCGGTGAGCGGATGGAAGTAGCCGAGCAGCGCCTTCTGGATTGCGGTCTTCACCTCCGCGAGGTCCGCGCGGTCGTCGACGACGACATCCGTCGTCACCTTGACCAAGCGATACACCGGCGGCAGGATGTACAGCTCCGTCGTGATGAGGCGCGCTTTGTCGAGACAGGCGCACACGAGCCGAAGCGTGCCTTCACTCGGCATCGGGTTCGGCGCGGTACCGTCCGGAACAACGATGACGCTCACGACGCCGGGCACTTTCACGCCCGGAAAATCCGGATGCGTGAGTGGCAGCGCCTTGGCGCGACGGATCGTTCCCGCCTCGATGGCGAGCTGCTCGAAGTCTTCCGCCGTGACGGCGCGGCCGCGGCTCCGGATTGCGCGGGGTGCACGAAGCTTCGCCGCATCGAGTGATTCTTCTTCGCGTCCGCCGGTGGCGGGCAGCAGGTTGCCGACTTTGTCGGCGTCAACACCGTCGATCGCGCCGAGCAACGTCTTGATGGCCATCGCGGGAACGTTGCCGGCGGTCCCCCCACCGAAACGATACTCTCGCGCAACGATGTTGCTGCCCGGCAGATCATTGTTCCCGACGGGAATCGCCCCATGATCTCCGTCGCCGAAGCGGATCTCTCCGGTGGTGCGGTCGAGCACGTAAACGCGGTCGTGCGGGCCGGCGCCGAAAAAGTCTTCCACTTCGCTCCACGGTGCGAACCCGTCGCCCTCGTTGACTTCCAGCCGCAGCGTGTTCTCGAGCACGGGCGCGCTCTCGAGACGGAACACCTGATTGGCGCGGCCGTCGCTTCCGCCGAGTACTTCGTCCTTCACGGTCTGCGCCTGCGTGGCCGAAACGGTGTTGGTTCGCACGGCGAGCAATCGAGGTGCGCGCTCGTATTGCGCCCGGATGACGCGCGTGCGGATCCAGTTCCGATTCGTCGCGATCTCGCCGAACGTGTCAGGGGCAATCAGGCCGACCATCGGCAATTGCAGGCGCACGTGCCCGGAGCGGGTGAGCGCGAGCGTGTCGTCACTCAGTACGTCGAGCCCGTGCCAGTCAGTGCCGTTCCAGTATTCCCACTGCAGCGTGCCCGACGCGAAGCGCGACGAGGGTGGCACGTCGCAACTCACTCGCTTCGGCGCGCCCTGCTCGGCGATCACGAACGCGAGGTCCAACTCCACCTGCGGTAGCGTGACCGCGGGATCGAAGCCGAGGTACAGCGCCGAGTCGACGCCGGCGCCAGGACCGAACGGATAGAAACCTTCTACCGCGTCGCCGTTCGCCTTGCTCTCGTCCTCGAACGCAAATCCGTCGAATGCCTGGACCGCGTTGAGCGTCGCGACGAGGGCGGTGATCGCGCGGTCGGTTTCGAAGATCACCGGTGCCGGCGTGTCACCGGACTCCGCGCTCACCTGCGTGCGCATCGGGATGATCACGAACGGCTTCGGCGCCGTGGCCGAGAGCGGGAACGCGATTTCGGCGATCGCCGGCTCGGCGGCCTGCAGTTCGATGCCGAGGAGCTCGAGGAATTTCAGATAGTTGAGCTCCGGCACTCGTCCCATGCGATACAGCATCATGTCGCTGAGCCACGCGAACAGCTGGACCAACGTCATACCCACATCGCTGTCGTTGAAGTCCGTCCATTCCGATGTGTAGCGCGGAATGCGCGTTCTCAGTTCGGCGACGATGTCGTCGTAGCGCCGGTTGTCGATCACGGGGAGGTTCGTCGCGAGCGGCACGCTCAGAGTCCTCCCTCGCGCAGGTAGAACGGATAGACCAGGTTGGCCAGCGCATTGTTGGCGCGAATGCGGTAGCCGACTTTGATCAGCAGCAGATTAGGCTCCCCCTCCGGCGAGTCGACCACGATGTCGAGCACGTCGATGCGCGGCTCCCAATCCACGAGCGCCCGCCTGACTTGTTGGGCGACCAACCCGATCGTGCTCGGCGTGTTGGGCGCGAACACCAGCTCGTGGATGCCGCAGCCGAAATCGGGGAGCATTACACGTTCGCCTTTCGCCGTAGCGAGGATGAGGTACACCGACTCCTCTACGCGGTGTTCGTATCGCGCCTTGGCGATCGCACCCGATGGCGTGACCTGCAGAGGAAACTTCCAGCCGACGCCGAGGTACTCGCGCGTATCACGAATCTGCGGCATGTCAGCTCACCACCAGAGTCGCCTGCGCGAATGACGACTTGCCACGCTTCGACACTCCGGTCATGTACAGGTAGTGCGTACCCGGACCGAGCGCGGCTAAAAACGCCGCCGTCATCGTCGCGGTGACGGTGAGCGATGGGCTCGACCACCCGCCCCCTGCCGGCGCGACGACGAGACCCGGAACGCCATTCGTGACGTCGCTGCTTTGTTGTAACGTGGAGTTGAGCAGCGTGAGCGTCCACGCGAGTGGGAACGCCGTGGTGAGGGTGAACGCGATCGGCGCGGTGGCCGGGAGCATCGTACTCGTCACGAACGGCACCGAGGGCGGCACGGCCACGACGACGGGCGATGCGACGTCGAGCAACTCTGGCGCGAGCGGCGCCGACGACGCGCCGGCGGGCAGCGGCGCCGGCGTGCTGTCGTCGATGACGTTGGTCGTCTCGACGATGCTGAGCGGCAAGCCTGTCGCGCTCTGCTGAAAGTCCGTCGCGAGAATCACTTTGCGACCCGCGATCGTGCTCGCGTTGAGGCCCATCGACTTGAGCGTGTAGCTGACGCACGGAACGATGAACACGCACGACAGCACGCCGACGTCACCCTCGCCCGTGACATAGCCACCCTGCGCATCGACGTACGGCGTCGCGGGCGTGGTCGTCCCTTTGCCTCCATGGGGGCAAAGGATGGTAGCGGTGGTCGTCAGGACTTGAGGCATTCGTCCGCGAGAGAATAATGTTGCGTGACTTACGTGATCTTTATTTGTCCGGACTGCATCGTCACCGCGCGCCCGCCACCCTTGATCTCGATCGACTGTTGCGAGTCGTCCATCGTGATCGTGAGGCCACCGTCGGTCTTCACGATGACTTTCTTTTGGCCGGGCTTGTCCTCGAATCGGAGCTCGTGCCCGCCTGGCGTCTTGATCACGCGGAGCTTGGTGTCAGTCTCCGGTGGTTTGTCTTGTCCGTTCCAGAGGAAACCCACCACATATGGCTGGTTGAAGTTTCCGTCCATGAAGGCCACCAACACTTCGTCCTCGAGCTCGGGCATGATCCATGAGCCGCGGCTCTTCCCCGCGAGCGGCACGGCGACTGGCGCCCAGTTACTCGTGATGCCCAGTGTTGGAAACAACAGTTGCACCTGACCGATGCCCTGGGGATCGTCCACGCTCTTGACGGTGCCGATGAGAACTCCCTGTTGCTTCACATCGCCCCCGAGCTTTGTGCGACCGTCTCTCGCCGGCAGGTGAACTGCGTCGTGTAGCCCGAATCACCAATCGCGTGCGTCGTGTCGGTCACGAAGTACGTCCCGCTGAAGCGCGAGCCCAGGCCGACGATGTTCACCAGCTGCCCCGCACGGAGATCGGGGAGGCCGACCGTCGTTGCACTCGCCGTCACCATCACCTTTTGCCGGTCTTGCAACAACGCGCGCGCGCGCTTCTTCGCGTCGTCTTTGCTGAATACCGGCTCGTTGACGACGACATCCTCGTGCGGATCGCATCGTTTGAGGAGCCGATAGAGATCTTGATTGCGGTTGAGCTCCGGATCGTCCAGGTCGACTTTCTCTTCAATCGGCTTCTTGGTCGCGCGGTCCCATCCGCGCACGGTGACCGAGCGCACCTGGTTTGCGGTCGTCAGCGTCGGTTTGAACTCCAGCAACGAGCGGCCCCACTCCAACTCGAAGATCACGTCACGCAGCACGACGCCCTTGCCGCCGTGCGACGGACCGAAGTAGAGGCGCCGCGGACGCACGGTGCCGTTCTTCAGCTTTTCCTTCTCCAGGATGAACATCACGTACCCGCGCTCGCGCGCCCGCGAGAAGAGAAAGTCGATGTCGGTCTGATTCTGTTGCGCGATATACGGCAGCTGCGGCTCCTTCCCCTTTGCGGTTGGGTCGGTCTCGACCGGAAGCGGGAATCGTTTGTTGTGCGTCTCGTCGTCTGTCATTTGTGCCATCGCTTCGGCGATTTCGCTGTCCTTTTTCTTCTCCCACGCATAGCTGTACGGCTTGCGCCGCAGCGCGTGCAACACGTTGAGCCCGCGTACGGTGAGCGTTGGCGCGCCACTACTCTGAAAGCTCGGCTCCATCGTCGTCACGGTTCCGGTGAGCATCGTGTGCAGCCCGTCGCGATAGCCCATGCGCACTTCGACGTCTTTGTTGCACGGCTCGAACAACTTGTAGCGCTGGCCGATGGCGTCGTTCCGCTCGAGGTCCGAGTCGCTCTCCGATCCGACGTACTTGAACCGTCGCGTTCCCGCATCCCAGTTGTTCACTACGAGCTCGAACCCATCGAGCTCGGCGACGTTGTCGTGATACGTGAGGGAGACGACGTCGCGCAGTACGTCGCGCGGGAGTCCGGCGCCTTCGATCTTGACCTCGAAGCGCGGAACGTAGAAACCACCTGTGTCGCGCGACTCTTGCGCGAGCGGGACGACGGTCATTCGTGTCTCATGGGCTGAAGTCCGTCACGACATGGGTGGCACGCGCAGGAACGTTCCCGCGCTCAACCGTCGCGGATCAGAGATCGCGTTCTCCGTCGCGATCGCGCGCCACGCACTGGGCGTTCGGTAATGCGTTCCGGCAATGGCGCTCAGCGTGTCGCCGCGTTTGACGACGTGACTCTGTGTCTTGTCGGGCGAGTTCAGGTTGAGTTGTTTGAGCTGTTGGTCGAGCGTTTTGTATTCGCGCAGCGTGACGGTGAGGATCGCGCGCAATGGTACACCTTCGGGGCTGAACAGCGTAAACCGCTGCTTGATGTTTTCCACCACGCACTGGAAATCGGTGCGACGCTGGTTTCCCACTTTCGAGGAGACGTCGGCTCCGGGGAATTTCTGGTTCCACAAGAACGCGCAAATCGGCGGTGCGTGCGTGTCGGGCTCAATCTTCATCAACTGGTAGATCTGGTCGGTCTGCTCGGTCACGCTCTTGGCGCCGGCACCCATCCCCTTCTCCGTCGAATCGAAGAACAGATCGACGGTCAACGTCTCCGCCTGTCCGCGCACCCACTGGACGAGCGGCGTGTCGAGTCCGGGAATGTTGATCTCGGCCACCTGCGCACCCTTCGTGAAGGTGAACTCGGTGGGGTTGTACTGGACGTTGATGAATTCCATCTCGTCGTTCCATGTCGCGACGAGCATGGCGGTCTCGAGCTGCTCCATTACGCGATCTCCTCGGTCGTCCGGTTCGCGTTGATGCCGCGCTCCTTTCGCACCCGGTGCGCGTGGTCCTCGCTCTCGCGCACGTGAACCAGGATTTCCTGCATCAGCATGCGCTTGATCTTCGGATCGAGCGCGACGTCGTCCATCGTGTGCACTTCGCTCGTGATTTCGTTGATCTCGATGTCCATGCTAGAGTCTCCCCGTCACACCGACGTTGACGCCGAACGACGCGGCTGCCGTCGCGTAGCCCACGTATGGGACCTGCCAAAGCCCTTCGTGCGCGATTTCGAGTCCTTCGATCGCCACCGTGCTCTGCCCCGCGATCAGCGAGGGACCGGTGTACTTGATCGGGAGCCCGCGTCGGAACTGCCAGATGTGCGACGGCATGTGGAGGTCGTTCATCAACGTGATGATCCCGTCCTTGCGCTTCCCCTTTCCCGTCGCGAAGTCGTAGTGCCAATCCCACAGGCCACTCCCGGCGCCCATGCCGTGTTTCAGCACGATCGGTGACCAGGTGACTCGCGTTGGGAACTTCAACACCGCGCCGTTGCGCCCACCCTCTTTGTAGTCTTCTACCTCCAGCGCCATCTCCAGCCCGCTGCACTCGGAGAAGCCGCCCAACAACAAATCGGTGACCGCCGACATCGCCGCCGATTTGAGCAGCGCCATCGTGCTCGACGTGTCGATGAGGTTGATGGTGAAGTTGTACGCCATCAATGGATCGAGCCGCAGCCCGACCGCGCCGAGCAATGCCATCAGCGCGTTCCTCCAATGAAAGTCGGCTCGGCGATCTCGAGCTCATTGCGCGCCCGCCACACGCGCACGACCACGAACTCGAATGGAATGGCCGGCGCGATACCGACGTCGGCAACCAGTCGCCCTTCCGCGCGATCGTCTTCGGTGTTGTTCTCGAGATCGCACTTGACGAAGAACGCCTCTTCGATCGACGCGCCGGCGAGCTGCCCCTGCTCCCATAGCGTCGCGAGATACACGGTGAGTGTGAGTCGAAGCCGCTCCCGCGTCGCCGCGTCGTTCGGCTCGAACACCGCCCACTGCGTCGCGATGTCGATCGCCTTCATCACCATCAGCACGAGCCGGCGCACAGGGACGTAGCGCCACGAGGGATCGCTGCTCGCAGTGCGCGCGCCCATGATGCGCAAGCCACGACCGGGCAGCGCCCGGATGACGTTGACCCCCAGCTCGTTCAACACGCCGTGGTGCTCGTCATCGAGCGCGAATGTCACGTCCTGCGCCCACTCGAGCACATCGTTCGCCGGCGCCTTGTGTACGCCGACAGTCAGGTCCGTGCGCGCAATTTGCCCTGCCACGTGTCCGCTCGGTGGGACGTCGCGCGTCGGTGTGCGCGTACCGCGCAACGGATCCACGACCCGTACCCATGGGTGATACAGTGCGGCCATCTTCGAGTCGAACCGCTGGCGCCACGACCGAATGCCGGCTACGCCGAGCGCGACGTCGTGCGCCGCATCGAACGGCGGATCGAGCAGCGCGAACCGATCGCGCTTCGCCTCGCAGTGCTGGACGAGATCGGATTGCACTCGGTACACATCCGCTTCGTCGAACACAGGCGGCAGCTCGATCGGCGGGCGCGGCGCCGGCGCGGTGGTCGGTGTCGATGCGTGCGGCAGACAGGGATTCGGCACACACGGCGCCAGCGGCGCGATTTGCGGCGGCGCGATCGGATGGATCAGGATGTCCGGCACAGCGAGCAGCGCGATCTCGTCGACCTCGCCGAGGGCGCGAAAACCGCGACGTCGCGCTGCCTTGATCTCGTCGGAATCCTCCGGCGCCCATTCCTCGCCGGTAAAGTCCGTCGCTACGAGCAGTCGAAGCCCATCGCGCCCGCCGTCGAGCGTCATCGTCCCCGAAGCCGGCAAATCGTTCGGCCCGACGACAACCAGGGCCGGTCGTGCCACCGACGGATCCGAACCGAAGCGCTCGCGCAGTTCGTCGATCGCGATGCGATAGGGCGCCGCCGGTGTACCACGCTCTGCTTCGCGATCGAGAGGCGCCGTCATTCCCGCGAGCACCCGCGGCCCATATGCGGCATGTTCCGGGATGAGCGAGAGACCTTCATGCACGGCGACGGGAATTCCACGTTCCGTAACGGCAATCGTGTATTCCACGCTCTCGACCGTCACCGGCTGTGTCGGATCGAGCCCCACTACCGGCCCATCATACGATAGCCGCCGCTCGGCGCGATCGGTCGTCCAGAGTAGCCGGCGCTCGACCGGATCTACGTCGTTCACAACTTTGTAAATCGCCGGCGCCGGGGGTGGTTGGACGAGCCGCACCAACGTGCCCCGAGCGAATCCGCTCGTGGATGCCACAGGGGTGTATGTCGGCGTGCTTCCGGCGAGAAGTGCCGTGGTTTGGGCGTGATGCGTCTCGCGGAGCTGGATCGTGAGGCCATTTCCCCACGTCCCGGGGCTCGATGCGCGAACACGCCACACGTCGGGCGACGCCGCGGCGTGACGCAGCACCACCGACGCGCTTTCGACACCGGACAAAGGATCGCGCGACGCGGCGCGCACGACCCAACAGCGCCGACCGCCATTCTCGAAGAACGCACGCACGATGTACGCGAGATAGCCAGACCCGATCGTGTCACCGAAGTGTGCCTGGAACTGCCGCCACGACTCCACCGGCACGGGGACGTCCACCGGCCCACGCTCGGTGATGCCGACGAATCCCGCCACATCGGTGCGCACGGCCGAGATGCCGGCGCCGCTCGCGTCGACCGTCTCGTAGTAGACGCCCGGAGTCGTGTAGGAAGTCACGAATTACTCGAGCATCAGTCCTTCGTGAACCAACTCGCACGATTCGATCGCCACTTCGTTTGCCGTCGCGTTGAACGTCGGCGCCTCGATCTTGTTGATCCACGCATTCTCCACCTGCCAGCGCATCACCTCGTTGCGCTCTTCATCCATGAGGATGATCGAGCCGTTGCGCCGGTCGGCGATGCCGTTGGCGATGTTGCGATACCAGGTCCACAGCTCGTTGTTTGTCGTGTAGCCTCGCTTCAAGACCACGTTGGTGTATTTGCGAAGCGCGACGAGCTTGCGGACCGTCAGCGGAATGTCCGTCCCCTCGCGGTAGTCGACCGAATCGCCTTCGGCCGTCAGCCCGCTGCATTCGCTGAAGCTTCCGACCGTCAAGCCGTCGAACTCGACGCGGAAGTTGAATGCACGGAAGGGATCGGTACGGACAGAGGTGCCCATGGTCTCCTCGGGTCAGTTGGTCTCAGTCGGAGGCGTGCGCGGTCCACAACCCGATGCGCACGATCACGAATTCGGCGGGCTTTACCGGGGCAACGCCGACCTGCACGATCAGCTGCCCGTTGTCGATGTCCGTCTGCGTCATCGTCGTGCGATCGCACTTCACGAAGTACGCTTCCTCGACCTTGGTCCCTTCGAGCCCACCATTGCGCCAGACGGTCGTGAGGAAATTCGAAATCGTGCGGCGCACACGAGCCCAGAGTGGCTCCGCGTTCGGCTCGAACACGACCCATTGCAATCCGCGCTCGAGTGAATGCTCAATAAAGATCAGCAGGCGCCGCACGTTGACGTATTTCCAATCGCTGTCGCTCGTGATCACACGACCTCCCCACGCGCGGATGCCGCGGTTGTTGGGACGGAAATCACGAATGACGTTGATGTTCACCGGGTACGGATTGAGGATGTCGTGCTCTCCCTTGCTGAGCGTCCGTTGCAGGCCGAGGATGCCGCGCACCACTTCATTGGCCGGAGCCTTGTGCACACCTCGTTCGATATCCGTTCGCGCGTAGATGCCGATCGTGTGACCCGACGGCGGAATTGGGTATAGGGGCGTTGGGCCCGGCACGGTCGGAAACGGCTGCGGCACGAGGAGCCACGGGTGGTACAGCGCGGCGTACTTCGTGTCGAAGTTCTGCCGTTGCGCGCGAACGTCGGCGATCGCGTCCTGCGGAGGACGTTGCGCATCGAGCACGGCGAAGCGGAACCGCATTTCCTCGCAATGCGAAATCACGGCACCCTGCAGCGTCACACTCGTCCGCCCGGGAATCGCGACGATGCTGATGTCCTCGACGTTCTTCAACGTCTGAAGCCCGGTGCGATCTTCAGGGTCCACCGCGTCGGCACCGATGTACACCGTGTCGTCGAGCAACGCGATCGAGTCGTCGCCGCGCATCAGCGCGTGACGCGCCGGGCGGGTCCGCCCGCTCGGCAAACGGTCAACGAGCGCTTCGGGCCCGAGCCGCACGGCTTCGCGCAACGCCGCATTGGTCTCGAGGTCCGACGTGCGAATGTACCACGAGCTTCCTTCGGGACGGCGATCGCTCAGTCGCAACGGCCCATTGATGTCGCCGATCAGTGTCTGGAAATAGCGCGAATGCCGCGGGTCCATCGAGAGATTCGTGAACAGCTCGCGGTCTACCGCCGTGTCGTCGCGCGATGGCACCATCGGATCGGGGCGGCGCATCAACAGCACCTGCAGACGGAACTCGCGCGAGCGCACACGGAGCCGCGCGCCTGGCGGTAGCGCCGCGATCGCCGCCATCTGCGCGCCGTTGAGCGCCGTGGTCAGCGTGATCCTGTTGTTCGATCGGTTGATCGATCCAACCTTGAGCAGCGGTCCGATCGGCGCGCTCCCTTGGGCGACTCCACTCAGCTCGAGCACCGTCCCGGGCTCCACGCCGGTCGGTGACGACAGGATGATCTCCGTTGGATTGTTCACCGTCGCCAGGGTCGCGCCGGAGACCAATCCGTTCGTCTCGTCCTCGATCGAGATGCGAAGGCGATCTCCCCACCGGCCGGGATCGATCGCCTGGACGAGAATGAGCGACGTGCGCTGCGCGACGACGGCGCCAAGCTCGTGGTTGCGGTCGAGTGGCGTGTCGAGTTCGACCTCAAGTGGCGTGAGCACGATCGCGTTACCTGAAAGCGTGTGCAGGAACGACCGCCCCGTCGGCGTGCGCACGATCACCAGATCGCCCGCCACGAATGTGAAGTTCTCGCTGACGAACAGCGCGTTGTCGCCTTCCTGGGCGTCGAGCACGACGAACGACGGTTGACGCACGACACCCGGTGGACCGAGCCGCTGGCGCGTGACCGTTGCTCCGGTCGCGTGGGCGAGGTTGAGCGGCGAGCCGAGTACGATGGCGCCGGCATCGGGTGGCGCGGCCGGGTCGCCGGTCAACGCGATGATCGTGACGTACTCCTCGTTCGGCGCGACGTCGATGCGGAGCACGTCTCCCTCCTCCAAACCGAGCCGATTCGCCAGTGCGATGCTGACGTCGCCGGCGGCGGCATCGGCGGTGAGCGTCGTCGCATTCAGCATGACCGTGACACCAATCGCGTGCGCCGCCGCGAGCGCGACGGTGAACGTCACCTGTCCGGCCGTCGCGTCGATCGAGCGAATGGTCCGCGCCTCGGGTGTCGCGCCACCGAACTCCACGACCACCTGCTGGCCTGCCGCGAGTCCCGTGACGTCGTTCAGCGACACCGTCGAGTCGCCGATCACGGATGCGACAGTCAGCGTGCGGCTATCGTCGGCGGTCGTCAGATGCGTCACACGCGAGCCGCGCGGATACGCCTCATAGGCTCGCCGAACCAGCGGCAGCTCTACGAGCTGCGCGACGCGACGCATCTCCACGTTCGGCGTGCCTTGGTCGACGACCACCAGATGCGTGATGTTGTTGAACGCCCCGGCAAGTGCGGTCCCAAAGATTACGCTGTCCCCGGCGTTCGCCGCCGTGAGCAGTGTCGTCGCCGTACCTCCGGACGGATCGAGCGGCGTCACGGCCACACCGGCCGCGTAGTCGAGCAGCAATGGCGCATCCAAGGTCAGCGTGCGCGTCGTTCCCGTACCGTCGACTCGCTCGATGCGGCGCTGCTCGGCGTCCGCCGGCGCGTTGCCGACTTCGATCACTTGGAGCGCGGCCAGATTCGCCGCCTCACCTGCCGCTCCCTCGAGCACGGTGATCATGCGCGAGCCGGCCGCGGCCGCCGCGGTGAGCGTGAGTGGCGCGGTGAAGGCGGCGAGCATAGTCCGCGCAACGTCGGCGATGTTCGAGAGGACATCGTGCGAGTGCGACAACGGATACGCGAGCGACACATGCGTCGACGGCGCCGGCGCGGCGTTGATCGTCCGATACTCGCTCTGGCTCCCGTCGCCGATGCGGATCGACTCGTTGATTGCCAGCGTCGACGGCGTAATGATCGAGACGAGCGGCATGTTCACCGCCGTACCCGTCCCTTGGCCCGCCGCGCGCAACAACCGCGACGCGACGGACGCCGCTGTTCCACGATCGAACAGCTGGGTACTCGACGCCACCGCGTCGTCGCGCAACACACGTGTCACGTACACGCGCTTGCCGCCGTTGGTGAAAAACCCCTCCACCGCGTGCGGCAGGTAGCAGTGGAAGCCGTTGATGTTGCTGAAGTCGACATCGTTCAGCAGATCGCCGAACCAGCGGTGATACTCGCCGACACTCGTGATCAGGATCGGCACGTCGATTGGCCCACGTTCGGTCACACCCGCCATTCCCGCGGTGCTCGTGCTGACACCCTCAATCGGTTTGGCGCCAGTGTCGACTTCTTCGACGTAGACATTTGGGGAGAGGTACTCGGGCATTCGGCTTCCTCCTGAAGGACACGCGGCGGCGCGACGACGAGATCGGTTTCGGTGTGGCTGCGGTGATGAAGCGACGACGAGCGACGACTAGCTGAAGGTGAGATCGATCCGTTGTTCTCGACGCGGATACTCCACGCTCACGGTACGTATGGGGATCGTGAACATCGCATGCGTCCCCGTCAGCGTGACCTGCACCACCCGCGAGATCGGCGGCATGCGCCACTGTCCATCCAAATCGCTCACGGTCTCATAGAGCGACAGCGCATGGTACTCGGGAACGGTGACACCATCGTCGACCTCGACGGTGAACGGCGTGAGTCCCGCGAGGTTACCAAGCAAGAGCGTTGTGTCGCCGGCAATCGCGTCGAGCGAGAGCGCCTGCGTCGCCAACGCGCCGCCGACGGTTGTCGGATGCGCACGAGCGCCGGCGCTATGACCGCGCGCCAACGCAAATTCCAGCGTCGCGACGGCGGGCTCGGAGATGTTCGTCGAGCCGACGATCGTCTGCACCTTCACCCATTCGGCGCGCGACGGATCACTCTCGTCGATGCCGAGCAGATCGCCGGCGGCTAGCGCCTTCCGGTCGGACAGAAACACTTCAGTCGCGCCCGCGACGGCGGCGCGCGTTAACCGTTTCTCGTTCGGGATGTCCGGGGTCAAGGCGCGACGGCGCACCGCCGTCGCCACGGGACGCGGCGCGTAGAGCGGCGGATCCATTGCGACGATGTCCGCTGGTGCCGGCGGCGGCGAGACGGTGAGCGTCGGTGCGGAGCGCCAGATGCCGCTGATACGAATCGTCGCCGTATCGAGCTTGTCGATCGCGCCGGCCGTGCGCACGAGCGTGCGCCCGAATAGCATCACTGGTTCACGATGCAACTCGAGATCGCCGAGGTCGAGCGGTGTGAACGAGGCCGGGAACGTCACGATGGGCCCGATGGTCTGCGTCACGCGTCGAGGCACGTACCCCGGCGCCCGGGCCGATACCCCCACGTCGTACCCCGTCGCGGCGAGCGCGGGAAGCGCGCGCGAAGGCGTTCCCACGAGTCCGACCACACCACCGTCAACCGCGCGCGGATTCACCGCGCCCCGCGTACTCGGCGCATCGAACGCCGTACCCGCCGGCGTCACGGTGATCGGCAAGCTGACGGGTGTCATCGTCAGTTCGTCGATCACGCGCGCATACGTGATCGCGCTCGAGCGCATCCCCTCGGGGATGAGGTCGTCCGGCGCCACGATGTAGTGCACGCCGGCATCGACGAAGGGAACGCGCGTCGTCTCGCTCATGCCGGGGCCTCCTCGACGATTACGCCGAACCTCGGCTCCGCCACGCGCACTGGGGTGAGGACCGCGGACTGTGCCTCGGGCGCGATCATCGCGAGGGTCGCTTCGTACGACACGGATAGCTGATAGGGCCGTTGAAGCGCCTGCCAGATGCGCGTGATCTCCTCGAGCGACATCGGCTCGAGGCGAACGGCGATCTTGTCGTCGCTCCCCGTGAGTGTGTCGCGCAGATCTGTGCCTCGCAGTACCGGCCGCTCGTAGAGCAGCTGAATTGCCTTCCCCAGGATCTCCTGTTCTCGCCCAGGACTCACGAGCGGAAATGCCGGGTCGATCGTCACGATCGGCGTCACGAGATAGTGCAGCCGGAGCGGCAGCGGTGTCGGTTGGAGTCTGGTCGCGGTCGGACGTGTCGGCGGCGCGTTCAACCGCTGGTCGTCGCGCTCGACGCGATACAACCACAACGACACACCGTCGACGCTGTTCGTTCGCATCTCCTCCGGATCGTTTAGCGATACTTCCATCGTCCCGCCCAACACCGGGTCGAAGAAGGCTCCGAGATCGGAGTCGGCGACGAAGCCGCGGCGCACGTAGTCTTGGAGTGTGATGCTCGTGGCGCGGAGCGCGGTGTGCATGTTATTGGCCCCTGCCGACAATGGGTGCCTCGACGAGATCCGCCCACGTCCTCGCGTGCGCACCATCATCCTCGACCACGCGAACGATCTCCGACGGCGTGACCTCGCCCAGCTGCGTGCGCTGGGGACGGAGCTCGATCAGCTCGCCGGCGCCGGCGTCGATTGTGATGAGCACGACGCGAAGCCTGGGTTGCAGTTGTAAGGCGGCGAGAGGGATCGGTGACATGTCACCGGGCGCCACCGACGTGATGATCGCGTCGACCCGATGGCGCGAAAGCTCAGCGCGCAAGTCGTCGATGCTTTCGATCGACCGGTCCACCTCGATGGTGCCGCCCGCGAGAAAAGCGCGGCGTACGAGGTCTTCCATGAGAGCCGGCAACGCCACCAGGGCGATTCGCTTCGGCGTCAGTTCAGCACATCCGCTTGGGGATGCAGCGCAGTCTGCGCTGACCGGCCCCGAATCGATATGGAGCGAACGACCCGACTTGGATCTAGCGGAGATCTAGATCCGCGGGTCTAGTTGAGAACTGCGCAGCGCGATTGGCGCTAGTCTCCGCGCGGCGTAAGCGCTCGCACGCGTGCCGCTGCTTCCGCCCGCGTCGCGACCTGTAGCTTCGCAAGAATGTTGTGAACGTGGTTCTTCACCGTCGCGACTTCGATCGTGAGCGCCCGTGCGATCTCTTTGTTCGACCGACCCGCCGAGAGCAAGGACGCGATCTCGCTTTCGCGGCTGGTCAGGGTCGCAAGCACCACTCTCGCCGAATGCAGCGTACGCTCCGCGCCCGACAATGTCGCGACGCGCCGAAACAACATCGCCGCCGTCCGCGGCGAGCATGTCAGCTCTCCGCGCACCGCCGCCGTGATCGCGCTCGCCAATCCCTCGACTGTCACATCGCGGGTCACAAACGATGTGACACCAGCCTCGGCGCAGACGGCGATGTCCTGTTCGCTGTCGTCGACCGCGAATGCCACGACCTGCGCGGCTGGCTGTTCCTTCCGGACCACTCGCACAAGCTCGTACGTCCGCGGCGTCCGCACATCGAGGAGGATCACATCCGGGTGTGATGCGCGAAACGACACGAGCGCAGACTCGAAATCGCCGGCGAGTGCTACGAGAGTCAGACCCGGCCGCGCACCAAGCTCACTGGCAAGTCCATCGCGATAGAGACGGACGCCCGCGACGAGCATGATGCGAATTTCAGATGACTCGGCGCCGGCGTGGCACTGTGTGTCAAAACGTGCCTCTGTCGTTTCTTGCATCACGAGATGCGCCCTCTTGATCAGGCGTGACGGGCGCGGTGAAGATTGAACCCATCACCCTGCTCAGCGGCATGTTCCTCGTAAATCGAGGCGGGCCACTTCGCTCGCCGCACTCGCGCCGCGGGCGCGATGCGCATTTCGATCATACCACGGAGTGGTGCTTCGCCGTGGCCTCCGATGCGCGCACCACCTGCTATCATCGGCATCGGGTCGGCGATAATACGTGACAACGTTCAAGATTGCAATACACCCATTGTTTGCGCACGACTTCGTGTCGGGCCGGACGCGCGATCCACCAAACATCCGGGCCGTCTCGCCAGGAGCACGAGCGCCCAGCTCGGCCGGTACCGACTCGAGACAAGGCATGTCGGCAAAACATTAGAGCATTCTAATGTTTCGACGATCACACGCTCGCCGTCGCCGAATAAGGTTGTCTGATCCAAAGATTTTGGGAGTGATGCGATACCGCGCCGGATATCGATTGACGGTCGGGACGTCGTACGCCGGTTGATAGCCGAATACGGCGCCCGGTGGCGTGGGCGAGGGGTTGTTTCGCGCGTGGTCGGGTCTAAGTCGAGTCTCCTCGAATCTCCGCGCACGGTGATTGCGGGCCGATTGCTTGAGCACCTGTGCGAGAACCGGACCCAACTGCAGTAGTGAGGTGAAACATGAGGAATCACATGCTCGTCTCTGCGGCCGCGCTGCTCGCGATCAGTGCCGTCGCGTCCGCGCAGGACACCACCCGGAAAAAGATCCCCATTCGGAAGGACACCGGGAGCGCGGCCGGAGTCGTGAGCCCGATGGTGGACACAGTCACCATGGAGTGGTACAAGCCGACGGGAACGACGTGCAGCACTGTCGACGTGGCCGCCGCACAGAAAATGTCGATCAAGAGCGACCTGTACAGCGCCTCGACCATGATCTCGCCGGACTCGGCAAAAATCTTGGCATTGTGCGCCGTTCCCGGTCAGATCGGCTCGGGCGAAATGAACACGGCGAACGGACGAACGCAATACGCGATCGACATCATCCCGAATCAGAAGAAGACTCATACGAAAGTCATCATCGACGCGCAGACAGGTGCCGTGTTGTCGTCCAAGCAGTTCGGCGGGCTGCGTGGCCTCGCCGGATGGGTGCGCGAAAGCGCGGAGCACAAGCATAACGAGAAGAAGAAGGATACGATCCCGTGAGCCTGTAAGCAGTAACCGACGGAGACACGAAGAGCGGCTACCGATTTCAGTAGCCGCTCTTTGCTATTCGACGCAGTCCGAGGTGCGGCTACGGTGTCACGATACCCGTCATGCGCACCACTTCGAAGTCGCTCCCCTTGAGCGCCTTCAATGTGTTCATCTCGGTGTCGTTCCAGCGTGCGTCGGCAGTACCGGAGACGTACCAGTTGCTGCCGTTGTCGGCCACCATCATTCCATATTTCTTGAGCGCGCGAAGAATGACCTGCGCGCTCGCGGGATAACCGGAGATGTCCACGCTCGCCTTGAGTCGCACGCGCATGCCCATCGGCGGGCGGAGGGACGACGTGTCGGTGCTCGCCCAGTGTCTCGCCGGCGAGATGTACGCTCTGCGAGTGCGCGATGCGGTAAAGCGAAGCGCATGGGAAATATTTCCGGCGTTCACTTCGTCGAAGCGGACCAGTCCCGGCAGAATCGGAAGGCCGGCCGCGTCGGCCGAGGTCCAACCGGCCGGGCGGAGTGCATTGGATGAGAGATCGAAGATCGCACCCGACCCTGCGTGCCAACTGCCATCGGCCAACGCTTGTGCACTGAACAGCTCGTAGAGTTTCCAGTGGTCTCGGTCAACCACGAGCACGTGCGCATCGCTTCCGGGTTCGATCGGTGGATTGGGCGGAATCGGATACGGTCCGGGATCGCTTTCGTCGGCGTAATCGAACGTCACGTTGACTAACGCTTGCGTGCCGCTAACGACCACGTAGGGAATTCCAAACGGACCGCCGTTGTAGTTCGCGCCAAAGTCCGGGTGAAACGCTGTGGTCGCGCCGATGTTCGAGATGATAGCGGCCGAATTAGGATCCACCGCGGCCGTGTCGATCGGTGTATTCCACGGGTTGTCCGCGGGAAAGATCGCGCGTGTAAGAGTGGCGTTGCGACCCAGGGCGCCGGTATCCGGCGGCGTGGTCGTGGTGACCGTGACTGGTACGGTGCTGGTGACGACGTTGCTTCCTGATCCTGCCGTCACGACAACCGACGTGCTTCCCGCGCTCACGCCAGATACAACACCGGCGGACGTGACGGTGGCGAAACTGGTGTTGAGACTTTGATACGAGATCGGACGACCCGTAATGGTGGTGCCGTCCGATGCCTTGAGTGTGACACTGAGAGTCAGCGTGGCTCCGACAGCAATGCTCACCGGATTGGGAGTCACGGTGACGGAGGCGATGCGCTGCGTTACGTCGAACGTCCAATGCTCCGTGCCGGTCGCGTTCGATGCGGTGATGGTTGCCGAACCCACGCCCGCAGCCACGGCCAGCCCTTTGTTGCTCACGCGCATTACGGCGGAGCTCGACGTCGACCAGCTGATGGCGTGGTTGCGTTTGGCCGACAGCTTCGATGCCAACTGGATGGAATCGCCGACAAAGACTGAAGTGGTGCTCCCCTCCGGAGGACTCGGGAGGATGACGTATGCGGGAACCGCAGGTGGCCCATGCCCATCCGATGAGGGGGCGACTGCCTGATCATTCTCGCACGCTGTCAAAGCGATGGTCAGCACGACACCAGTGCGCCGCACGAGTGAATGCATGAAGGTCTCCTCGAGTGAGGAGCTATGCTATCGTGACGGTCGCGATGACGTCTGTGACGTCCGTCGCAGCAGCGTCGCGCTTATTCCGTTCGGACCGCGACAGCGGGATCGACCCGCATCGCTCGGCGCGCCGGCACGTACGTCGCGATGAGTGCGATCGCACCGAGCACGAGCGGCAATAGGCCGAACGTCGTTGCATCGATCGCGCTGACGCCGAACAACAAACTGGCCATCAACCGAGTGAGCGCGAACGCACCGACTAGTCCGACCGCCAGCCCGATCCCGACGATCGCGAGAAACTCGCGACCGATGAGACCGAGGATGCTGGCGCGATCGGCGCCGAGTGCCATACGAATGCCGATCTCACGCGTGCGCTGATCCACCCAGTACGCGATCACACCGTAAATCCCGACGGCCGCAAGGATCAAGGCGAACGCCGCAAAGGTTACGAGCATCCACATCGACAATCGTCGCCGCGCCAGCGAATCGTGAAGGCGGCGTTCCATCGTCGCCACATCGTATGCGGGGAGCTCGGGGTCGAGCGTCGTGACTGCTCGCAGCACGACGCCGGTCACGCTCGCGGCGTCGACGCTTGGCACCGTCCGCACGACGATGAATCGACTCGCGATGTTGTACTGCTCCACCGGGAAGAACGCCGTGATCGGCGGCTCGGCGTCCACGGCGTATTCTCGCGTATCGCGAACGACGCCGACCACGGTGCGCCACGGTCCATCAGCGCCCTGACGTAATCGCTTGCCAAGCGGATTGTCGTTTGGCCAGAAACGCGATGCCAGCTTGTCGTCCACAACGACGACCTCCAGCGACTCCTTGCTATCGTGCGTCGTGAAGTCACGCCCGCTAATCAACGGCATTCCCATCGCGTGGAAGTAGTCAGGGCTGACGTATGCGCTACTCGCGATGATGAGGTCATTGCCCGGCGCCTTGGGAACGTAGCCCTCGATTGCGATCGGCTCCCAGGCTAACGCGACGGAGCTCAGCGGCAATTGATAGTTGCTACCGACGTACTCGACGCCGGGCAAGGCTTTCACGCGGTCGTTGAGTTGTTGGAAGAACGACGACACGATCTGTGGCGTCTTGTAGCGGTACGCCGGAAGCGACACGCGGAACGAGAGCACGTGGTGCGGATTGAATCCGGGATTTGCATCCGTGATTCGCTGATAACTGCGAATCAACAGCCCAGCCGCAATCAACAAAACCAACGACAGTGCCACCTCGGCGACGATGAGAATCTTGCGCAATCGTCCCTGATGAAAACCAACGCCGCTTGTTCCAGCTGAGCTCCGACCGCCCTCCTTGAGTGCCACGCTCGGATCGGCACGCGCAGCGCGCAGCGCCGGCATCAGACCGAAGATCAGTCCGGTCGCGAGGGAGACCGCGAAGTTGAACCCCAACACGCGCGCGTCGATACTGATTTCCTTCACACGAGGAATGTTTGCCGGACCGAATTGACGAATCGCCACGAGCCCGACGAGCGCGATTGCCAATCCGATTGCGCCGCCGAGCAGTGCGAGAAGCACATTCTCCGTGAGCAATTGGCGCAGGAGCCGAGAGCGGTCGGCGCCGACCGCAGCACGAATGGCGAGCTCTTTCTCTCGCACCGCCGATCGCGAGAGCAACAGGTTGGCGACGTTGCCGCAGGCGATCAACAGAACGAACCCGACGGCGCCAAGCAACACGTATAGCGCGAATCGAACGTCGCCGACAACTTGGTCGATCAACGGCACGACGCTGAGTGTCAGCCCGCCGTTCCGCGGATAGTTGGCGGTGTACTGTTGCTTCATGCGAGCCGCGATGGCGTCCATTTCTGCCTGCGCGCGCGCGATCGATACGCCGGGCTTGAGCGCCGCGAACACGTTGTAGTCTTCGCCATCGCGCTTCTCCTGTGCACTCGCCGGAAGGGGCAGTGGCAGCAGGAGGTCGGCGCGCTGAATCCCGTTCACGGCGGGCATGACTTCTTTGTCGAAGGAGAAATCTTCCGACATCACACCGATGATCGTGAGGGTGATGCCGTTGAGCGTGAGCGGCTTTCCGACAATCGAGCGATCGGACCCGAACCGTCGTCTCCAGAACCCGTGCGTGAGAATGACCGACGACGTTTTCCCGGGCCGGTCTTCCTCAGCGGAGAATGTGCGCCCGAGTGAGGCGCGGGCGCTGAAGATTTGAAAGAACGAGGACGACACTCGAACACCGTCGATGCGCTCGGGGCGCCCGCTCCCAGTCATGTTGAAGCTCGCACCGATTGCCGCGGCCGCGCGCTCGAACACCGTGTTCTGCGTCGCGATGTCGAGGTATTGGCCGATCGACAACCAATCCTGTGCGACGTTCAATCCCGGCGAGCGTTGCCAAATGATCGCGATGCGCTCCGAGTGGGAATACGGCAGCGGGCGCAAGAGCAACGCGTTCGTGACGCTGAAGATCGCGCTGTTCGCGCCGACCCCGATCGCAAGTGACAGTATCGCGACGGCCGTAAACGCGCGCGATTTGGCGAGGATCCGCAATCCGTGTCGAATGTCGGTCCGCCAGCTGTCCATACCGCAATGTTTGCGGATCGCGATGGCGTGTCAATCGAGCGTTCAAGCTCCTTGCATCGCGCTTACGCATTCGACGCACCAGAAGTCTCGAATCAAGAGTTCGACCTGACCCGGGCCGCCTAGCGGTGCATCACGATCAGAAACAATCCTCCGACAACGCCGACCGATCCGATGGCTCGCGCGACGCGAACCCCGCTCGGCGCGAGACGTTCGGCGGTGATGGCCGCTGTCACGATCGTCATCGCGCGAAGGTCCATGACCCCTACCACGAGGACGATCGCCATGAGACCGGCGCAGCTTTGGACGCAGTGGAGGCCGAGGCACAAGCCGTGTCGCCAGGCAGTGCCGGCGTCCGCCGGCAACGCTCTCCCACGCTTCGGGGCTTCCGTGCACCACGCAAGCCGCCGCGCTTTCCATCGAGTGAACTGCAGCGAGCTGGCGATCACTACCACCACGCCGATCGCGATTGGTGCGGCGCGTTCGAACGCCGGCCATCGCATCTCGAGCGCGGCGACGGCTTCGCTGAGCGGAAGAACAGTCAGCCCGAAGAGGGTCCAGACGAAGTAGTAGCCCGCGCCGACGACGGCGGTCAGCGCCGCGAGACGCGCCGCGCCCATCCTACCAACGGCATGCTGGTATCGCCACAGCATGGGGACGAGAGATGGCAGCATCATCGCCACCATC
>DASYSU010000030.1:0-4894 GCA_036002925.1 Gemmatimonadaceae bacterium
AGCCCTAGAATCCACGAACGCGGGATGAGAGTCGTTTGAAATTCGCTTTGCTGCTGCTCGTTCCAGCGCTGTCAGCGGGATGCTACACATACGCACCGATCGAGCTCGCGGCCGTCACGCCAGGCATGGAGGTTCGTGCGCGCGTATCGGCGGCGACCGCTGCGCAGCTTGGGCCGTCGCTCAGCATGAGTGATGCGCGTCTGCTGACTGGCGCGGTGGTCGATACACAGGCCGACGGCCTGACGCTCAAGGTGCCGTCGGCGCGAATGGGAATCGTCGGCGCGACCCAAGAGGAGCTCTTTCAGCAAATCCTCATCACCCGCGCGGATCTGCTCGAGCTCGAATCCAAGCAGCTCGACAACGGACGTACGCGGTTGGCGGTCGCCGCGGGTGTGGTCGGCGCAGCGGCGCTGACGGCCGGGATTCTGCACGGCCATTCATCCGGCGCGCCGGCGGTCACGGAGCCGCCGGCCAATTTCAATCTTCGTATCGCCGGCGTCCGAGTCGGTCTCGCTTACCGCCACGCTTTGCGCAGCTCGTCCGCCCACCGGTAGCCCTGCGCCCGAGGTGAGGGTGCCAAATCATTGGGGGTCCGTTTGAGATTCGCCGCGAGTGCACTCTCGTTGGTTGTGCTGGCTCCTCGATTGCTCGGCGCGCCCGAACAGCCCCATCCAAGCCAGTTCAGCGGAGCCAGTGCGCGAACCGAATCGGTTGCCGACATGGTCGTCCACGATATGTGCGGCAAGCGCGTCGCACTCCTCGGCGAATCTCCCATGCATGGTTTCGGGAGAACACTCGAGCTCAAAGTGGAAATCACGCGTCGGCTCGTGAACGAATGCGGGTACAACGCGTTCTTCATCGAGAGCGGGGCCTACGACTTCTTGAACATCCAGAAAGCTCTCGACTCGCGCCAACCCGTAACCGAACCGATGATCGCCGCAGCGATCGGCGGACTGTGGGCGAATCGGGAAGTCGCGCCGCTCATCCCGTTCCTATTAGAAAAGGCTCAGCGCGGCACGCTCAAGCTCGGCGGCCTCGACGACCAGCTCGGACGCGGAACGTACGCGCAGCAGCAGATGCCTTCGGACCTGGCGGCGCTTCTCGCCGGCGATGACCGAGCGCAGTGTCTGGCCATCCTTCAGAAGCACATGCTCTGGCAGTATACCAACGAGGCGCCGTATGGCCCGAAGGACAAAGCGCTCATCCTCGGTTGCCTCGACAAGATCGAGCGGAGTCTCTCATCGGCGGGCAATGGTGGCCACGCGTACGAACGAGCCATGGTCGAGAACTTGAAGCGATGCTTCGCGCGCGATTTCAACGAGGACCTCCGCCCGCCCGCCGATCTCGAGACGCAGAGCTTCAACGACCGCGACCGGTCGATGTCCATGAACTTTGCATGGCTCATGTCGCGGTTGCCGGCGCGCAGCAAGGTGATCGTGTGGACCGCAACGGTTCACGGAGCCAAGAGCCTGAGCGGCGTGCCGGGACGAGAGAAGTACGTGCCTCTCGGTTCGTACATCTGGCGCGAGTTCAAGGACGAGTCGTTCGTCCTCGGCATTTCGGCATTGTCGGGCACGTATGCGATGGGGCGCCAGCCCCCGCGGGCATTGAGCGCGGCGCCCGACAACTCTCTCGAACGTCTAGCGTTCGCTGAAGATCAGTCGGACGCGCACTATTTCAATCCGAAGCAGATCCGCGAGCTCGGCTTGCGACCGGCACGCCCACTCGGGCCCGACTTCAAGGCGGCGAATTGGAGCGATGTGCTCGACGGACTCGTCGTCGTTCGCGAGGAGCACCCGCCGCACGCTTCCGGGCACTAGCAGTCGTATCTCCTATCGCCAGGACTTACGCAACTCGTCCGCCCACCGGTAAACCATGATCGTCTCGGCCTGACGACAGCACGGCGATCGGTCAGGCCGCCGCCACCGCTTCGCCGGCCGTCCAGAGGGCCGCTCCGAGAAGCGTCAAATCTTTCAGCAGAAACGGAGCGCTTTCTCCGACGTTGGGAGTCGTGAAGAGAAAACTGAGTGTAATGAGAAACATCGCGCTCGCGGCGAGGCTGCCGGCGGCCGATGCGCGCGGAGCCCAGCGCCGGATGGCAATGAGCACGCCGATGATCAGCTCCACGATGCCGATCACCTCGGAGCCATGCTGTACGCTGAACGCCGGATACACCCAGAAGAGGAATGGGCTGTGGCTCACCATCGGCTGAATCCCTTGTGCTTCGGCGGGCGTCCACTTCAGCGCGCCGAAGAACAGGAGGAAGAACACGAGAGAATAACGCAGGATGAACGCGCCGACGACTTGAAGTCTCGGTGCGGCGCTCGTTCGCGTTGACGCGTATGACGTCGTGGTGGAATGGACGGAGGATGACATATGTATGATGGCGCGAGTAATTGATGATGTTGCGCCGTCAAGCCATAAGTCACCCTCGAAGTTCCAGCGCAGTGCCACCACAGCGCCACCGCGAGTTCATGCAACTCTCACGAGCGCTTCATCGGATGCGGCGCTCGCGCTCGTCGATCGGCGCATCGTTAATGCTCGCGAAGCGCCGCGCCATGAGGCCGCCCTCGTCGAACTCCCACAGCTCGTTGCCATAGGAGCGATACCATTGGCCGGCGTGGTCGTGCCATTCGTACTCGAAGCGCACCGCGATGCGATTGTCACGAAAGCCCCAGAGCTCTTTGGCGAGGCGGTAGTCGAGCTCTTTGGCCCATTTTCGTTTGAGGAACGCGCGAATGGCGTCCCGGCCGCGGAAGAACTCCGTGCGGTTTCGCCACTCGGAGTCTTCCGTGTATGCCAGCGCGACCCGATCGGGATCGCGACTGTTCCACGCGTCTTGGGCGGCCTGCACCTTGGCGCGCGCGGTGTCCATGGTGAACGGTGGTCGGATCGGGCTGGTCATAGTGCGTCCCTTTACGCGGCGGCGGCCAGGGGGACTTCGGGGAAATCGATCGCCGTCTTCGCAACGCTGTTCAGATAGTTCGTGAAGACGTTGAGCGCGACATGCGCGACGACCTCGACGATCTCGACGTCGGTGAGTCCTGCGCCGCGTGCAGCGGCCAGGGTCGCGTCGTCGATGTGGCCGCGCGATTCGTTGATAGCGACCGCGAGCCTGAGCGCCGCCATGGTGTGGCGATCGAACGACTCGGCGCGACGCGCCGACGAGAGAGCGATTGGCGTGACGCCGAGCGACTGGCCGATGGCGGTGTGGGCGGCGAGGCAGTACCCGCACTGGTTGGATTCGGCGATGGCGACGGCGAGGAGCTCGCCGGTCTTCGTGCCGAACGATGACTTGCCGACGTTCGCGAACATCGACAGCAGCGCGCCGAGGGCGACAGGAGAATTCGCCGCGGTGGTGAAGAGGTTGGGCGTGCCGCCGAACATCTTGCGGCATGTGTCGAGCTGGTCGGTGGTTTCGCGTGGCGCGGTCGCGACGTCGACGGGATGAATGCGTGGCATGTGTGCTCCGGTAAAGGTGAGCGCGGAATGTACCGAACAATCGGTACAATGCAACCCCCCCTACATCAATTGGACGACATCCACGCGAATTCACGGCTTTGCCGACGTCGGCGGGAGGAGCTCGTTGGGAAGTTGCTTGAGCGCCCGGCCGAACAGCGAGACGTCGTCCATGCCGCCGGCGAGAATGAGCGCGCCCTCGATTCGCATCACGGCGTCTTCGGCTCGCCGGCGCGCAGCGGCCTTGGAAAGCCCAGCGTCCACAAGCGCAACGGCCAGCGCGTCGATCCATTCGTCGAAGATTGCGCGCAGCTGTGGACGAAAGCGTGTCCGGCTGGTGCCGAGCACCAGATTGCCAAGCACGCACGCCTCACGCCCCCCTCGATAATACGCGTCGAGCGTCTTGACCATGTCCGCAACTCGCCGGAGTGCTGGTCCCGGCTGCCGTAGTGGGTCGAACACGCTTTCGCGCAGATCGCGCTCGAGACGCTGCAGCACTGCCCGCACCATGTCGTCCTTCCCGTCGGGGAAGTGGTGGTACAAGCTCGACTTTCCCAGGCCGGTGGCTTTGGACAACTCGGCAAGTGACGCGCCGTCGTAGCCGTTACGACGAACGACGCGCATCAAACGCTCGATGACGTCATCGCGCGAGAGAAGGGCTGCTGGCATAGCAGACGACAAGTTGAAGTGGATTGTACCGATTAGTCCAATGTACCCGGTCGGGGAACAATCTGCTTGGTCTACGCGGTTCGACGTGGCGTCGCGGAACTTCTCCGCCGTCGTCTGGCTTCGCGACGGTCCACCTGTTTGCACACTCATTTGCGGAGAAGTCAGATGTCTCTAGTACCGATGTATCACGAGCGCACCACCCGTGCGCGTCGTGTCACACAGCGGATCGCAGGTCGTGCCGCGCTCACGCTCGGTCTCGCCGCCTTCGGTGGAATGCTTCCCACCGGTATCGCTTCGGCGCAGGAATCGGCCCTCATGCTCGGATCCACGGCCCCATCGGCCGAGGTCACGACCCTCGATGGTCAGTCGGCGAATCTTTCGACGTATCTTGCCGCGAAGAAGCCGCTGGTGATCGAGTTCTGGGCGACGTGGTGCCCGCTGTGCAAGGAGCTCGAGCCCGCGATGGCCGAGGCGAAAAAGAAGTATGAGGGTCGCGTGATCTTTGTGTCTGTGGGCGTTCCGCAAAACCAGACTCCCGAGAAGCAGCGGGAGTACGCGGCGGCGCACAACTTGGCCGGTGAATTCGTCTTCGATCGCGACGGGAAGGCCATTTCGGCGTACAAGGCGAATCACACGTCGTACATGGTCGTCGTCGATTCGGCGGGAAAGGTCGTCTACACGGGCTCCGGCGCGGACCAGTCAATCGAGAACGCCATCGCGAAGGCATTGCCGATGCACGGGATGTAACATCGAAGGCGCTTCGACT
>DASYSU010000031.1:0-6085 GCA_036002925.1 Gemmatimonadaceae bacterium
CGCAGGAGATAGATGAGACCCGTCCCAGCTCCCACCGAGAGCAACAGCTGGAACGCTTCGCCTGCCGTCGACAGCGCGAGCGTGAACACGCCGCACGCGACCATGAGCAACGCTGTCACGAGACGCGACACCCATAGGTAGTGCCGATCGCCGCGGCCGCGCGCCACGAACCGTTGATAGAAATCGAGCACGAGATACGACGTACCCCAGTTGAGATGCGTCTCGATCGTCGACGCATAGGCCGCGAACAGCGCCGCCAGCATCATTCCGAGGGCGCCGTGCGGAAGCAGCGTGAGCATCGCCGGATACGCGAGGTCGTTACCGATCAGCTCCGGCGCCACTCGCGGAAACGCGCGATGAATGTCGGTCAATGTGGGAAATACCAGCATCGAGCATAGCGCGACGATGATCCACGGCCACGGACGCAACGCGTAGTGTGCGACGTTGAACCAGAGCGTCGCGCCGAGTGCGTGTCGCTCGTTCTTCGACGCAAGAATGCGTTGCGCGATGTAGCTCCCGCCGCCCGGCTCGGCGCCAGGATACCAGACGGCCCACCATTGGACCGTGAGCGGAATGATGAGGACCGTCAGCGTGAGGCCGGTGTCACTGAAGTCGGGAAGCAGCGACAGCTTTCTCGGATCGGTCTTGCGAATCAGTTCCGACAGGCCGCCGACGGCTGGATGGTGCAGCGCATAATACGCCGCGATGATCACGCCGGTCATCTTCACGATGAACTGCGTGAGGTCGGTCGCCAACACGCCCCATAGCCCGGTGAATGCCGCGACGACCACGCACACGCCCCCAGCGATGGCGATCGTCTGGAACCGGCTCCATCCCAACAACAGACTACCGATCTTGACGGCGGCGAGCGTGACGGTCGACATGATCATCACGTTGAAGAACAAACCGAGGTACACGGCGCGGAATCCGCGCACCATGGCGGCCGATCGCCCGGAGTATCGCAACTCATAAAACTCGAGATCGGTCAACACGCGGGAGCGTCGCCAGAGCTGCGCGTAGAAGAACACCGTCGCCATGCCGGTGAGCAGAAATGCCCACCACACCCAGTTGTACGACACGCCGTGCGAGCGCACGAAATCGGTCACGAGGTTGGGCGTGTCTGTGCTGAACGTCGTCGCCACCATCGACGTGCCGACCAACCACCACGGCGCCGACTGTCCCGATGTGAAGTATTCGGCCGTGCTCGCCCGTGCGCGGCGTACGTAGAACACAGCCGGAAGAAAGAGGACGACCAACAAGACCGCGACGACGAGCCAGTCGAGCTGATTGAGCTGCATTTCAGCCGGGATCCGCTTCTAACGTGACGACCTCGAACGGCTTCAGGTCGAAGACATGCTCGCTCCGGGCTCTCAGCGAAATCGGAGCGCGAGAACGGTCTTCTCCCCATGCACTTCGCGCAGTGTACGCGGGCGCCGCCGTCTCGGGCAGCTCGAATGCGCGCGCGACGTCGATCGCGATCGACTGCGGCTTGTCGCTCGGATTGCGCAACGACAGGATCCCGCCGCGCAACGACCACGCCGCGTGCCCGTACACCTCGAGCCGTCGCGGATCGCCGCCAATCCAATGCGTGTCCACGAGGATGTCCGCGTTCCGCCGAGACCAGTTCGCCGCCTCGGCGAGTGTGTCCCAGTTGCGCTGCGAGAGCAGCGACGGTGTCACGTACATCTCCTGCAGCTGCGTCCCGGTGCCGAAATACGAGCGAATCTCGTCGGTGAAGTCACCGCTCGGATCGGTGTCGAGCTTGTTGGCGCGTTTGGCGTAGATCAGCCCATGCAGCATCAACGCGTTGAGCGGGAAGAGCGATCCGCGGCTCACCACGCCGCGGAACGTGTCGCCATCGCGATAAGTGATCCACTGCTGCCGATTGCTGCCGACGCCGGCGAAGTCGTGATCCTCACCGCCGCGCCAGATCGAATCGGCATAGCGAAGCCAGAACGGCGACGGATACGTCCCGGTCGTGAGATTCACGTAGAGATCGGGCTTCTCGGCGCGAAGCTCGTCGATCAGCGTGATCGCCGCGTCGAAGTCGCTGTCGAACGAGCTTCCCGGGAACGCGCTCGACGCGTTTCCGGTGCCGTCGATCTTGAATTGATTCACGCCGTAGCGGCGCATCATGGTGAGACACGTCTCGCGGAACCGCGCGTAGTACTTGGGGCCCGACAACGCGAAGCCGCCCTTGTTCGTCTCGAATCCCTGCGCCTGCCCGTTGGCGATACGCTCGGCTTTCGGCTTTCCATACCCGCCCCACGGCGACATCCAGACACCGGGGGCCGTTCCATAGCGCGCCGCTGCCTCGCGCAACGGAGTGAACCCGTTCGGGAAGCCCGAGTGAAAACCCCATAGCGTCGCGGCGTCGTCCCAGCCGTCGTCAAATAAAAAGGAGCTCAGCACGACACCGCGTTTTCTCACCAGCTCTGTCCCGAACGCGTCGATCACCGCCAGAGCTTCCGGCTCGCTGTACTTGGAGAAATACCCGATGTCGTACCACGAGTTGTAGTGCAGGAAGGTCCGGTACGGATGCGCGCGCTCCCGCTCGACGTATCGGAGAAAGTCGCGACGGAGTTGGCCCGGCCGTGTCACACCGATCACCGACGACACCGCAAACGGTGCCCCCGGACGCAGCGGTAGCTCGCGCGCCAACACACAACGCCCGCGATCGCCCTCGACGCTGCTCGCCGACAACGGATGCTCGAACCCCATGTACCAGGTTCCGGCGACGATCGGGCTTCCCTTCACGATACCACTCTCCACTGCGCCGGCACCATGAACGTCGATCAGAGAAATCTCACGAACAGCGAGTGGCTCGCCGAGTGCCTCGAGAAGAATCTCTTGTCGGACGTACGGCGATCCATCGCGCAGCACGGCGCGCCACGTCGCCCGCAGTCGGTTGCCCTGGTCTTGCAGCACGACAGTCACTTGCCGCCCCGCCTGACGCTCGGCGAGCCGCGAGACCAGGCGCGACGCACCACTCCGCGCGGAAAGCGGTTCGGCGATCGGTCCCCGCACGATACGCATTCGGTCCGATGTGAGCGTGCTCCCGTCGGCGAGCGCCAGCGCGAAGACCTCGGGCGAAACGGAAAGCTCGCGACCACTGCGCTCGTCACGGAACCGCACCGCACGCAACCCGCCGTTGGCGACACTCCACGTCGCCGCTATCGCGTCGTTGGAGAGCGAAAGCTCGCCGCCCTGGGAGCCGTGGCGCGCCTCGAGGGCGCCGAACGGCGACGCCGACTCGCGAATGCCACGGCGGGGCACGCAGCCTCCAAGGACCGCGAGCCCCGCACCCAACTCGATCGTGCGCTCGAGGAATTCACGCCGGCTGACGCCACCAGACCACCTGCCGTCGCGGCGCTCCATCGCTCAGTGCGCGACGAGTTCCTCTTCCTTCTCCTTCGCCGATTCCTCGATGATCTTCTGCTGCACCTCGTGCGGCGCCTCCTCGTATCCCTTGAACCGCCGCTTGAACGTCGCGCGACCCTGCGTCATTGACGAGATCGAGCTCGCGTAGTTGTGCAGCTCGGCTTGGGGCACGATCGCGCGGATCACCGTGCCGACGACATCACCGGGCTCCGTCCCCAAGATGTGTCCGCGACGCGACGAGAGATCGCCCAACACGTCGCCCATGTAGTCGTCGGGCGTCGTGATCTCGAGCTCGTCGAGCGGCTCGAGCAACGTCGGCTTGCACTTGGGCGCCACGGTCTTGAACGCCAAAATGCCGGCCATCTTGAACGACATTTCGTTCGAGTCCACGGTGTGATACGACCCGTCGAACAGCTCGGCGCGGAAATCGACCAGCGGATAGCCGGCCAACACGCCGCGCACCGATGCTTCCTGAATTCCCCGATCGACCGCCGGAATGAAATTCCGCGGGATGGATCCGCCCACGATCTGATCGACGAAGCTGTAGCCAGAGCCGCGCGGCTGCGGCGCGAACCGCACCCAACAATCGCCGAACTGTCCGCGACCGCCCGATTGCTTCTTGTGGCGTCCTTGCCCCTCGCCCTTGCCCTTGAGTGTTTCGCGATATGCGATCTTCGGCTTCGAGAGCTCGGCTCCCACACCGAATTTCCGCTTGAGCTTCGACAATGCGACCTCGAGGTGCCGCTCGCCGAGTCCGGAGACGATCGTCTCGTGCGTCTCGGCATTGTAGTGCACCTCGAACGTCGGATCTTCATCGTGGAGACGATGCAATCCCGCTTGCAGCTTTTCTTCGTCGGCGCGGTTTGGCGCGTGGACGGCCATTTGCACCACGCCTTCCGGGAATTCGATCTGCGGCAACCGCACGGGATGCTGTCGCGACGACAGCGTGTCGTTCGTGTGCGTGTTGCGTAGCTTGGCAACGCATCCGATGTCGCCGGCATGCAGCCGCTGCACCTCCGTCCGCTCTTTGCCCTGCGAGATCGAGAGGTGATTCAACTTTTCGGCGACGCTTCGCGTCGCGTTGTGTAGCTCGTCGCCGTTGTTGATCGTGCCTGAGAAGAGGCGGAAGTACGTCACGTCGCCCACGTGCGGCTCGGACATCGTCTTGAAAACGTGCGCGACGCACGGTCCGTCGTCCTTCGCGTGGATCTCGACCGTTGCGTCGCCCTCGGCGCCCTTGAATGCGTGGACCTCCTCCATCTCGAAGGCGTTCGGCATGACCTCGACGATCGTGCTCAGCACGGCCTGCATTCCGTAGTTCAACTCACCGGACGCGCAGAAGAGCGGGAACAACTCCATGCGCTTCATCGCTTCCTTCATTCCGGTGACCGCCTCTTCGCGCGTGATCTCACCGCCCTCGAGGTAGTGTTCCAGCAGCGAGTCGTCCGTCGCCGAGATGGACTCGATCAGTTCGTTGTAGTACTTGTCGAACAACGGCTTTGCTTCGTCGGGGATGTCGGTCTCCGTGTACTCACCGGTCTTCGCGCCTCGCTTGAACTGATGCGCCTTCTTCGTGAAGAGGTTGACGACGCCGTGGAAGTCCGGCCCTTCGCCGATCGGGACTTCGACTGGAATGACCTTGTTGGTGAGCCGCGTTTTGATTTGCTGGTATATGCGATCGAAGTTGGCGTGCTCTTTGTCCATCATTGAAACGACAAACATCACAGGATCGCGGCGCGCGACGGCTTCCCGGAACATGTGCTCGGTGCCGACTTCGACGCCCGACGTCGCCGGCACAACCACGAGCGCCCCGTCGGCGGCAGCGAGTCCGGCGACCGCGTCGCCGTGGAAGTCCAAATACCCTGGTGTATCAATGAGGTTGATCTTGGTGTCCTGCCACTCGGCGTAGGCTGGACCGAGGTTGATCGAGTAACCGCGTTCGATCTCTTCGGGCGAGTAGTCGGTGAGGGCGGTACCGTCTTTGACGGATCCGTGCCGCTTCGAGCTTCCTGACACGAAGGCGAGCGCATCGACCAGACTGGTCTTGCCGCTCGCCCCGTGTCCCACTACCGCGATGTTGCGGATTTCCGATCCTTTGTACTCCCTCATAAGCATGACTCCGTGCGCGAAGGGCAGTGACGGCTGGTACCGCCGTTACGACAAAGTACCGATTCGCGGAGCTTCATTCAGCCACGCGCGCAGGGTGTCATCACCGATCGAATCATCGAGGCTCGGAAAATCCACGACGAGCGCCCGTCCGGTTTGGCGGCGGTCGCTGATGCAGGCGAAAACGATGGCATCGCCGATATGCACGGCGGTCCATAGTCTCCCCTTGTCATCGGCGATCACGCGCGCACCGCCCGACGGGCGCTGGTTTATGTCGCGAGTCGATTGAGTCGGCATTGGCTCCTCACTCTGCTGTTTGGGAGAGTGACCCCGGTGGGCAAGGGAGTCAAGGGCAAACACTCTGACAAGTCGGTTGAGGTTGCCTGATGGCGGCCTTCCGCCGATGCGAGGCGAGAATCTCCCGGGATCCAACCGGAACCGGCTACCGCAATAGGCGCCTCACCCTATCACTGTACCCTCGGCTCGACACGAGCTTTGACCCGTTCTGCATCGTGATGACGTACTCCCCCTGTTCCCGCGCCTCGATCGACTGGATGCGATCCACGGCGACGAGCGCCGATCGGTGGATCCGGACGAA
>DASYSU010000032.1:0-18953 GCA_036002925.1 Gemmatimonadaceae bacterium
GAGGCGTTGACACTGGGTGTCAAGCGAGTGCACGTGCGCGTGCAGGGCCCGGGCTCGGGTCGCGAATCTGCGATCCAGGCGCTGGCGACCGCTGGTCTCCAGGTCAAGTCGATCAAGGACGTGACGCCGATTCCGCACAACGGTTGCCGTCCTCCCAAGCGTCGGAGAGTTTGAGACAATGGGTCGCTACACAGGGCCGAGCTGCAGACAGTGCCGGCGCGAGGGAACCAAGCTGTTTCTCAAGGGCACCAAGTGTTTCACCGACAAGTGCCCCGTCGAGCGCCGTCCGTACGCTCCGGGTCAGCACGGCCAGAGCACGGCACGTCGCCGCAAGTCGTCGGAGTACTCGAAGCAGCTCCGCGAGAAGCAGAAGATCAAACGCATTTACGGCGTGAGTGAGCAGCAGTTCCGGAACACCTTCGAGAAGGTCTCCAAGCTGCCGGGCATCACGGGCCACAACCTTCTCGCAGCACTCGAGAGCCGCCTCGATAACATGCTGTATCGCATGGGTTTCGCCGCCAGCCGTAAAGCGGCGCGTCAACTCATTCGACATCGCCACATCGAGATCAACGGCAAGTCGGTTGACATTCCGAGCTACAACGTGTCGCCGGGCGAGGAAGTCCGCATTCGCCAGAAGTCGCGCGAAGTCCAGCCGGTGTTGGCAGCGATGGAGCAGTCGTCGCGCGGTGTGGCACTCTCCTGGCTCGCCGTCGATCGGGACACGTTCAGCGGGCGGATGCTCGAGCGTCCGTCGCGCCCGAATATTCCGATCGCAGCACAGGAACAGTTGGTGGTGGAGTTGTACTCGAAGTAGTGCAGTGACAGGGTTGAGGATGAAGGGTTGAGGGTACTGGGAAGGATGGCGCCTTCGGCGCTTAACGGCATTTGATGGCGCCGTTCAAAAAGTGGCGCGCAGCGCCACACACCTCCCCTTAGCCCTCCACCCTGTACCCTCCACCCTGAAGTTTCGGTCGGGACCCTTACTCCCATTCGAGTCTGCCGCGCGTAAGGGGCGGGGCAGAGCGATGCCGGGCAACCGGCAAGACCATACAGGAAATTCTCAATGGCAAACACGATTGATCTCCGCGGACTCGTCCGCCCGCAGCTGGTCGAAGCGACCAAGCGCGAAGATAACCCCAATGTCGCCGAGTTCCGCCTCCAACCCCTGGAGCGCGGCTTCGGCCACACGCTCGGCAATGCCATGCGGCGCATGCTGCTGTCGTCGCTACGTGGCGCGGCCGTGTGGGCGTTCCGCATCGACGGCGTTGTCCACGAGCACCAGACGATTCCAGGTGTCGTCGAAGACGTCCACCAAATCATCGGCAACCTCAAGACCCTGACGCTCACACTTCCCGAAGATGTCGAAGACGTCGTTCTTCACATCTCCAAGTCGGAGTCTGGCGCAGTCACCGCGGCCGACATCTCGAGCTCGGGCGGCGTGCGCATTGTCGATCCCGGCCATCACCTGTTCACGCTCCAGGACGACCGCGACCTCAACGTCGACCTATACGTGAACAAAGGCCGCGGCTACGTCGAAGCCGATCAGCACCCGATCGATCGTGGTCTGCCGGTGGATCTGGTCCGCATCGATTCGATCTACAATCCGGTTCGTCGCGCCAACTTCACGGTCGCCGAGACCCGCGTTGGCCAGCGCACGGACTACGATCGTCTCGTGCTCACGGTCGAGACCAACGGCACCATCTCGCCGGAAGAGGCGGTCAGCTATGCCGCAGCCCTGGCCCAAACGCACTTCCAGTACTTCGCCGACTTCGGCTCGCACTCCTCGGCGCCGATCGGTCAGTCGAACGATGTTGGTGCGGCTGACGGCGCACGCCTTGGCGCGCTGCTCCGTACGCCGATCGACGATCTCGAGTTGTCGGTTCGCTCAGTGAACTCGCTCAAGAACTCCAACATCCGCACGCTCGGCGATCTGGTCCGGCAGACGGAGAGCCAGATCCTGCAGGTCAAGAATTTCGGAAAGAAGTCGCTCCAAGAGATCGCCGATCTCCTCGAGCGTGAGAAACTCAACTTCGGAATGCGCTTCGAAGAGAACGGCGACTCGAGCGTTCGAGTGCTGGATTTCGGAACGGCGCCGAGTCGGGCCGCCGCTGCGGCGCCCGACGACATGGAGGAATAAGGCAATGCGGCACCGGAAAGCGGGGCGTCAGCTTCGCCGGACCAGCGAGCAAAAGCTCGCGCTGATGCGGAATCTCGCCTCGTCGCTCATCGAGCACGGTGCGATCGAGACCACGGAAGCCAAGGCGAAGGAGCTACGCCCGTTCGTCGAGAAATTGATCACCAAGGCGCGCTCGGGTACGTTGCACGATCGTCGTCAGGCCGTGCGCCACATTCATAAACGCGAGACGGCGGACAAGCTCTTCCAGGAGCTCGGGCCGAAGCTCGCGAAGCGGCAGGGCGGATACACGCGCATCCTCAAGACTGGTCACCGCAAGGGTGACGGTGCCGAGATGGCGCGCATCGAGCTGATGGAGACGTGAGCCATGGCCATTCGAAGAAATCGCTGCTTCATCTGCGATAAGGGCGTCACGTTCGGCAATAACGTTTCGCACGCGAACAACAAGACGCGTCGCACATGGAAGCCGAACCTGCAAGTCGTACGCACCGTCGTCGACGGTAAGATCGAGAAGGTGAAGGTTTGTACGCGCTGTTTGAGTGCCGGCAAAATCAAGCGCGCACCGCGCGGACAAGCGGCGGTTGCGTGAAGTCGCCAACGATCCAAACCGCGCGGTGAACGAGGGAGCTTTCGGGCTCCCTTTTTTTTGGTACTAGTTGCTGGTTGCTGATTGCTGGCAACTGGAGGCCGCGCATCAGCGCCCAACTTTGGCATTGAACAACTAGCAACCAGTAACCAGCAACCAGTCACCAGCAATGCCGACCGCGCTCATCACCGGAATCACGGGCCAAGACGGATCGTACTTGGCTGAGTTTCTCCTCGAGAAAGGCTATCGAGTGGTCGGGATCGTTCGGCGAAGCTCGACGACGCCGTACGAGCGCATCGGCCACCTCGTTGACCGCATCGAGCTGGTCTCGGCTGACCTTCTGGACCAGACGTCGCTCACCGATGCCGTGAGCGAGTATGCTCCAGACGAGATCTACAATCTCGCCGCGCAGAGCTTCGTGCAGACCTCATGGACGCAGCCTGTGTTGACCGGCGAGTTCACCGCGCTTGGCGTGACGCGGATGCTCGAGGCGATGAAGAAGGCGGCGCCGAAGGCGCGTTTCTATCAGGCCAGCTCGAGCGAGATGTTCGGCAAAGTCCATGAGTCGCCACAACGCGAGACTACGCCGTTCTATCCGCGCAGCCCGTATGGCGTCGCCAAAGTGTATGGCCACTGGATCACGGTGAACTACCGCGAGAGCTTCGGACTCTACGCCGTCTCGGGAATTCTGTTCAACCACGAAAGCCCGCGCCGTGGCTTGGAGTTTGTCACGCGCAAGGTGACCGACGCTGTCGCCCGGATCAAACTCGGTCGCGCCAAGGAAGTGAAGCTCGGCAATCTGGATTCGCGTCGCGACTGGGGATTCGCCGGCGATTATGTGGACGCGATGTGGCGCATGTTGCAGCGTGACGAGCCGGACGACTACGTCATCGGCACGGGTCACACCTGTTCCGTGCGGGACTTGTGCGAGGCGGCGTTCGGCTGCGTGGGGCTCGACTACCGCAACCACGTCACGCAAGATCCGAAATTCTTCCGACCCGCCGAGGTCGATCTGCTCGTCGCCGATCCGACGCGGGCGCGGGAAGAGCTGGGCTGGGTTCCGAAGGTCTCCTTCAAAAGTCTCGTGGAGATGATGGTCGAGGCCGACCTCGAGAGACAGCGAGCTCGCGCCTGAGATGCGGGCTCTGGTCACGGGCGGCGCCGGGTTCGTTGGGCAATGGCTCGCTCGGTCACTGCTCGAGCGCGGCGATTCCGTCGACCTCACCGGCCTTGGCGCAACGTTCGCTGGCCCAGACGTGCTCACCCCGGACGAGCGCCGCGCCACGCGTTGGCTGCCGGCGGACATGCGCAACGTCGACGAAGTCGAATCGGTCGTGGAGCGGAGCGCACCCGACGTGGTGTTTCACCTCGCTGGCGTCAGCTTTCCGCCTGATGCCGAGAAGTCGCCGGCAAGCACCTACGACGTCAACGTACTCGGCTCGGTCCGTCTTCTTGGCGCGATCCAGCGCAGCGTTGCGGCCGGCGTCATGAATCCAGTCACGCTCATCGTCGGCAGCGGAATGCAGTACGGCACGCATTCGATCGCGGCGATGCCGCTTCGCGAGACAGCCGAGCAACGACCCACGACGACGTATGCCGCGTCGAAGGGGGCACAGGAGGTAGCGGCGCTCCAGTTCTTCCGCGCGTCCGGGCTGCGCGTGGTGTGCACCCGGAGCTTCAACCACTCAGGCGCGGGCCAAGCCGACCAGTATTTGCTGCCGTCTCTCGTGGCACGCGCGCTCCGAGTCCGAGGCGGCAGCGAACGGCGGCTCACGCTGGGCAACGACGTCGTTCGCGACTACCTGCATGTGAGCGACGTCGTGAGGGCCTATCTTCTTCTTGTGGAACGCGGCGTCGCCGGAGAGGTGTACAACGTCTCGAGCGGCCGCGGCGTGAGCGCACGACAGCTTGCCGAGGACGTCTTGCTGCGCGTGGGAGCACCAGTCGACATTTCAACGGATCCCGCACTCGTCCGCGCCGCCGACGTCGCGGTCAACATCGGCTCTCCGGCAAAGCTGAAACACGATACAGGCTGGACTCCTCTCAAGACGCACGCCGACATCATAGACGACTTGTTGAATGCCGCGAAGGACTGATCTCCATCGAATTCTCGTGATCGGCTCCGGGCCGATCATCATCGGGCAGGCCGCCGAATTCGATTACTCCGGAACGCAGGCGACGAAAGCGCTCAAGGAGGAGGGCTTCGAGGTCATTCTGATCAACTCGAACCCGGCCACGATCATGACCGATCCGGAGTTCGCCGATCGGACGTACGTCGAGCCGGTGACGCCGGAGTTCGTGGAGCTGATTCTCGAGAAGGAGCGGCCCGATGCGATTCTACCGACGATGGGTGGTCAGACGGCACTCAACGTCGCGATGGCGTTGTCGGAATCGGGCGCGCTCGAGAAATACGGCGTCGAGTTGATTGGGGCGACGGCCAAAGCCATCGCTCTCGCCGAGGATCGCCGCCAGTTCTCCGAGGCGATGCACCGGATCGGTCTCGCCGTCGCGGCGGGTGGCATCGCCGAGAGCTACGATCAGGCCGAAGACATCCTGGAGACAACTGGGTTTCCAGCAATCATCCGTCCCTCATACACACTCGGTGGGACCGGCGGCGGAATCGCCTACAACCGTGAGGAATTCGAGGAGATCGTTCGCCACGGCTTGGACCAGTCGCCGACCAATCAAGTACTGGTCGAGCGCAGCGTCATCGGATGGAAAGAGTTCGAGCTCGAAGTGATGCGCGACCACGACGACAACGTGGTGATCGTGTGCTCGATCGAGAACATCGATCCGATGGGCGTGCACACCGGCGACTCGATCACGATCGCGCCGGCCATGACGTTGACCGATCGCGAGTATCAGACCATGCGTGACGCGGCGGTCGCGATCATCCGCGAGGTCGGCGTCGACGCGGGCGGGTGCAACATTCAGTTCGCGATCAATCCGCGCGACGGCGAGATGCTAGTGATCGAGATGAATCCGCGCGTGTCGCGGTCGTCGGCGCTGGCGTCGAAGGCGACGGGGTTTCCGATCGCGCGCATCGGCGCCAAACTCGCGGTGGGCTATCGCCTCGACGAGATCGCCAACGACATCACCAAGACGACGCCGGCGTCGTTCGAGCCCGTGCTCGACTACGTCGTGGTGAAGGTGCCGCGCTTCGCGTTCGAGAAATTTCCATCGGCGAGCCCATATCTCACGACGCAGATGAAGTCGGTCGGCGAGTCGATGGCGATCGGACGCACGTTCAAGGAAGCGTTCCAGAAAGGACTGCGCGCGCTCGAAACAGGACGGGCGGGATGGGTGACCGCGCCGCGCCCAATTGACGATCGGCTTCCCGATGAATCGGTCGAGGCGTTGCGAGGCGCGCTGCGCCAGCCAACGCCCGAGCGAATCTTTCAAGTCAAGCGCGCGCTTGAACGTGGACTTTCCGTCGCCGACGTCTACGACCTGACGGCGATTGATCCATGGTTCCTCAACCAGTTGCTCGAGCTGATCGAGGCCGAGCGTGAGTATGCAGCGCTCGACACGATCGGTGCGGACGATCTGCGCCGCATGAAGCGCATGGGCTTCTCCGATCGACAACTCGGCGAGTTGCGCGGTGAGAGCGAGGATTCGGTGCGCGAGCGACGCTGGTCGCTCGACGTACGGCCGGCCTACAAGATGGTCGACACATGCGCCGGTGAGTTCCCCTCGGCGACGCCGTACTTGTACAGCAGCTACGACGAAGAGAGCGAAGCGCCGCGCACAGGAAAACGGTCGGTCGTGATCCTCGGCAGCGGACCGAATCGCATTGGGCAGGGCGTCGAGTTCGATTATTGCTGCGTTCGAGCCGTGATCGCGCTCCGTGAGCGCGGGTTCGAGACGATCATGATCAACTCGAATCCCGAAACGGTGTCGACGGACTTCGATACGTCCGACAAGTTGTACTTCGAGCCGCTCACCTTCGAGGACGTCTTAGAGATCGTCGAGCGCGAGCAGCCGGAGGGTGTGATCGTGCAGCTCGGCGGACAAACGCCGCTCAAATTGACGCGGCGGCTCGAGGCAGCCGGGGTGCGCATCCTCGGTACGTCGCCCGACGCAATCGATATTGCCGAGGATCGGCGGCGGTTCGATAAGATCGCGCGCGAGCTCGGGCTGATCCAACCGCCGAATGGCACAGCGACGAGCGTCGAAGAAGCGCTCGACGCGGCGGAGCGGATCGGGTATCCGGTTCTTGTGCGTCCGTCGTACGTGCTCGGTGGGCGAGCGATGCAGATCGTCTACGATCCGCCGTCGCTGCAAGAGTACTTTGCCACGGCGGTCCGCGTGTCCGAGGAGCGCCCTGTGCTGATCGACCGGTTCCTCGAGGATGCGTTCGAATGCGACGTCGATGCGATCTCCGACGGAACTCGAGTCGTGATCGGCGGCATCATGCAGCACATCGAGGATGCCGGTATTCACTCGGGCGACTCGGCGTGTGTGCTCCCGCCCTACCTCGTCGAAGAGCCGGACATGCAATCGATGCGAGAGCAAACCGTCTCGCTTGCACTGGCCCTAGGTGTTGTGGGCCTGATCAACGTGCAGTACGCGATCAAGCATGGCATCGTCTACGTACTCGAGGTGAACCCGCGCGCGAGCCGGACCATTCCGTTCGTATCGAAGGCGATCGGCGTTCCGCTTGCGTCGCTCGCCGCCCGCGTGATGGTCGGCGAATCGCTCGACGACGTCGGGCTGACGGAAGAGATCATCCCGCCGTACGTCTCGGTGAAGGAAGCGGTGTTTCCGTTCAACAAGTTTCCCGGCACCGATCCCGTGCTTGGCCCGGAGATGCGTTCGACCGGCGAAGTCATGGGAATATCGGACTCCTTCGGTTCGGCGTTCGCGAAGTCGCAGCTGGCCGCCTCCAACGGCCTGCCGCTCGAGGGCGTGGTTCTGATCACGGTCACCGATTCGGACAAGCCCACGGTCACGCCGATCGCCCGTCGTTTCCACGAGATGGGTTTCCGCGTCGTAGCAACAGCGGGAACGGCTGCCTACCTCCGGGGCCGCGGCATTCCCGCGACCCGCATCTTCAAGGTCCACGAAGGCCGCCCGAACTGTCTCGACATGATCGTGAACCGCGACGCGCAACTCTTGATCAACACGCCGCTCGGCAAACATGCGCAGTTGGACGATTACCTATTGCGCCAAGCCGCGATCGTGCATCGCGTCTCATACACGACGACGATGTCGGCGGCGGATGCCGCATCGTACGCAATCAGCTCGCTGCGGTCGCGACCGCCAACGGTCCGATCGCTTCAGGAATGGCACGCGATGCTGGCCGAATCACGTGCCGATTCGTCGCAGGTGCCGGCGTGAGCGCCGACACGTTCATCCACGAATCAGCGTACGTCGACGACGGTGCGCAGATCGGCACCGGTACAAAGATCTGGCATTTCTGTCACGTCATGCCGGGCGCCGTGATTGGGGAACGATGTAGTCTCGGCCAGAACGTGGTCGTGATGAACGGGACGCGCATGGGACGCAACTGCAAGATCCAAAACAACGTGTCGATCTACGAAGGCGTCGAGCTCGAAGACGACGTGTTCTGCGGCCCGTCGATGGTCTTCACGAACGTGCTCAATCCGCGAAGTCACGTCTCGAGAAAGCACGAGTACCAGCGGACGTTGGTCAAGCGTGGGTCGTCGATCGGCGCCAACGCGACGATCGTGTGCGGCGTGACTCTGGGCGAGTTCTCGTTCGTTGCCGCCGGTGCGGTGATCACGAAGGACGTCCTCCCGTACGCGCTGATGGTCGGCGTGCCCGCGCGTCGAGTGGGATGGATGTGTCAGTGCGGCGAGCGTCTTCCCGACTCGGGCGTCGGTCGCTGCGCGGCGTGCGGCACCGTCTACGAGCGGCGCGGCGACGGGATCGATCAGGTTCGGAGTGAGTCGCGTTCAGGCGCACCGTCGCGAGTCGCGAAGGAAAAGGCATGACGCCCGCTCAGACCTTTCGGATCGGGCTCGTCGGATGCGGACGAATCAGCAAGAATCACTTCGACGCCATTCGGAAGGTCGACGGGCTGTCGCTCGCGGCGGTGTGTGATATCGATGCGGAGCGCGCGCGTCGCGCCGGCGAGGAGCAGGGAGTTCCCAGCTATCGTGCGATCGACGACATGCTCCGGGCCGGCGAGGGGGAGGCGCCCTTCGACGTTGTCGCCGTGTGCACGCCGTCCGGTCTTCATTCGGCGCATGGTGCGGCGGCCGCGCGCGCGCGGAAGCACGTCATCACCGAAAAGCCGATGGCGATCTCGCTGACCCAGGCTGATGAATTGGTGCACGCGTGTGACGACGCCGGCGTGCAGCTCTTCGTGGTCAAGCAGAACCGCCTCAACCCGCCGATCCAATTGCTCAAGCGTGCGGTCGACAAGGGGCGGTTCGGGCGGATCTACATGGCGAACGTCACCGTCCGCTGGCAGCGCCCGCAGGAGTATTACGACGCCGAGCCGTGGCGCGGGACTTGGGAGTTCGACGGCGGCGCGATCATGAACCAGGCATCGCATTACGTCGATCTGATTCAGTGGCTCGTCGGTCCGGTCGAGAGTGTGCTCGCCAAGACCGCGACCCAGGCGCGGCGGATCGAGGCGGAGGATTCCGGCGTCGGCCTGGTGAAATTCCGCTCCGGCGCGCTTGGAGTCATCGAGGTCAACGTGCTGACGTACCCTCGCAATCTCGAGGGATCGATCACCGTGCTGGGCGAAAAGGGTTCGGTGAAAATCGGCGGTACCGCCGTGAATCGCGTCGAGCATTGGCTCTTCGCCGATTACGATGACGACGACAAGCTCGTCGATTCGGCGAACACGAATCCTCCGAACGTGTATGGGTACGGGCACGAGGGCTATTATCGGAACGTACTCGCGGTGCTTCGCGGCGAAGCGAAGCCGGAGACCGACGGCCGCGCCGGTCGCAAATCGCTCGAGCTGATTCTGGGATTGTATGAATCCGCGAAATCGGGTTGCGAAGTGCCGATTCCGCTGGGTGGCGTGCGATGAGAGGGGGCTGGTTACTAGTTGCTAGTTGCTGGTTGCTGGTTGCTGGCAACAGCAAACGTCGAAGAGCCGCAACCAGTAACTAGCAACCAGTAACTAGCAACCAGTAACCAGTAACCAACCAATGCCCGTTCCCTTGCTGGATCTGCGCGCACAGCACGCCACGATCCGCGATGAAGTAGTTTCCGCGATGATGGACGTCGTCGACTCGCAGTTGTTCATTCTAGGCGCGGCGGTCGAGAAGCTCGAGCGCGAAGTCGCCGCCCTCTCACACACGAAGTACGCAATCGGGTGCGCCAGCGGGACCGATGCTCTCTTGCTCGCACTGCGTGCGTTGGACATTGGACGCGGGGACGAAGTCATCACCACGCCGTTCACGTTCTTCGCAACGGCGGGAACAGTGCACAACGTCGGCGCCACGTCGGTGTTCGTCGACATCGATCCGACGACCTTCAACATTCGTCCTGATGCTGCCGCCGCGGCGAGAACGTCCAAGACCAAGGCCGTCATCCCCGTGGATCTGTTTGGGCAGATGGCGCCGATCGAGGACGTGATGACGTCGCTGCCGGGAGTCCCGGTCATCGAAGATGCGGCGCAGACGATTGGGGCGCGCCGCTCGATCGATGGTGAATGGCGCATGGCGGGCGAGGTCGCGACCATCGGGACATTCAGTTTCTTTCCGTCGAAGAACCTTGGCGGTTATGGCGACGGCGGAATGATGGTCACGCAAGACGAAGGTCTCGCGACGCGGCTCAAACGGCTCCGCATGCATGGTGGCGCCAAGCAGTATTTTCACGACGAGGTGGGTTTCAACAGCCGACTCGATGCATTGCAGGCCGCGGTGCTGAGCGCAAAGCTGCCGCATCTCGCGGCGTGGAGCGCGAAGCGACGCGCCAACGCGGCCTATTATTCGAGTGCTCTCGCCGATGTCGCCGGGCTTACGGTGCCGTTCGTCGAGCGCGCGAATGAATCGATCTTCAATCAATACACCATTCGCACTGACCGCCGTGACGAACTTCAGCGTTTCCTCAAGGAGCGAGGCATCGGAACGGCGATCTACTATCCGTTACCGCTCCACCTCCAGCCCTGTTTCGCTTACCTCGGCTACAAGAAGGGTGCGTGCCCGGAATCTGAGCGTGCCGCGAACGAGGTGCTTTCACTGCCGATCTATCCTGAGTTGACGGAGAACCAGCTGAACGAAGTCATCGAAGGCGTGCGAGCATTCTATGGCCGATAAGCCGTCGATGAAGGACGAGCTCTTGCGGCGTATCGAGGATCGGTCGGCCGTCATCGGCGTGATCGGGCTTGGCTACGTCGGCCTGCCCCTCGCGGTGGAATTCGCGAAGGCGGGATTTCACGTCATTGGCTACGATATAAGCGAGAGAGTGACAGCGCTGCTCATGCGCGGCGAGTCACACATTCAAGACGTTCCGGCTTCGGACCTTGCCGCGTTGGTCAAGGACGGTCTGTTCGTGGCGACGACCGACGAGAAGCGTTTACATGAGACCGACGCGATCTCGATCGCCGTCCCGACGCCGCTGAGCAAAACGCGCGATCCGGACATGAGTTATGTCATTGCCGCCGCGGAGACGGCGACGCGTCAGGCGCGACCAGGCGTTCTCGTGGTGCTCGAGAGCACGACCTATCCCGGGACGACGCGCGAGGTGCTCCTTCCCGCGCTGACGAACCTCGGCTTCACGGTCGGCAAGGACATCTTCGTGGCGTTCAGCCCCGAACGGGTGGATCCGGGCAACCCGGTCTACCACACGAAGAACACGCCGAAGGTGGTCGGCGGCATCACGCCGGCGTGCACCGAGCTGACGATGAAATTGTACGCCACGTGCATCGATCAGATCGTGCCCGTCTCGTCGCCCGAAGCGGCCGAGTTGGTGAAGCTGCTCGAGAACACGTTTCGCTCGGTCAACATTGGCATGGTCAACGAGATGGCGATCGTGTGCGATAAACTCGGTGTCGACGTTTGGGAGGTGATCGAAGCCGCTGCGACAAAGCCGTTCGGCTTCATGAAGTTCACGCCGGGCCCGGGCATCGGCGGACACTGCATCCCGCTCGACCCACACTATCTCGCCTGGAAGATGCGCACGTTGAACTACAAGACGCGCTTCATCGATCTCGCGAGTGAGATCAACAGTCAGATGCCTGCCTTCGTGGTCGAGAAGGTCGCACACGCGTTGAATGAGGATCGAAAGCCGGTCAATGGAAGTCGTATCCTGGTGCTCGGCGTCGCGTACAAACGCGACATCGACGACGTGCGAGAGAGCCCGGCGCTGGACGTCATTCGACTCCTCGAAGAGCAGGGTGCGACGGTCGTGTTCCACGATCCGTTCATCAAATGCGTTCGGGAGGACGGGCGTATGCGCGAAGGAGTGGCGCTCACGGCGGAGCAACTTGCCCAGGCCGATGCCGTCGTCGTGGTGACCGACCACCGCGCGGTCGACTATCAATTGGTGGTAGACAACGCGGGGCTCATCGTCGACAGCCGCAACGTGACACGCGGATTGAAGAAAGGAAAAGCGCGCGTCGTCTCTCTCTCGGCGTCGCGGTCGAACGCAGCGACGAACAACTGAGGCCCGCTCATCGATGAACATCAGCGTCGTCGGTACCGGATACGTCGGCCTCGTGGTCGGCGCCTGTCTCGCTGAGACGGGTAATCAGGTGGTCGGCGCCGACGTCGACGCCGCCAAGATCGACGGGCTCAAGCAAAACCGTTTGCCGATCTACGAGCCGGGCCTCGATCGTCTGGTCGAGCGCAACCAAGCGGCGGGGCGGTTGTCGTTCACGACCGACGTCGCGGAGTCGATCGGGCAAGGCGACGTCGTCTTCATCGCCGTCGGTACGCCGCCCGATGAGGATGGCTCGGCGGATCTACGCCACGTGTTGGCAGTGGCTGAGACGATCGGTCAACACATGAAGCGGGAAACTGTGATCGTCACGAAATCGACGGTTCCGGTGGGCACAGCGGCGAAAGTATCCGAGTGCGTAAGCCGTCACGCGCGCTTTCCGTTTCACGTCGTCAGTAATCCCGAGTTTCTGAAAGAAGGCGCGGCCGTCGACGATTTCATGAAGCCCGATCGCGTCGTGCTCGGTGCTGAAACCGATCACGCGCGCAGCGTCATGGCCGAGCTGTACGCTCCGTTCGTGCGCACGGGCAAGCCGATCATCTTTATGGACATTCCGTCGGCCGAGATGACGAAGTACGCCGCCAACGCGATGCTTGCCACGCGCATCTCGTTCATGAACGACATCGCGAATCTGTGTGAGCGTGTCGGCGCCAATGTCGACTTGGTGCGAAAAGGCATCGGCAGCGACGATCGTATCGGGCCGGCGTTCCTGTTTCCCGGGCCGGGCTACGGCGGCTCTTGTTTCCCGAAGGACGTGAAGGCGCTGGTCAAAACGGCGCGCGACCAGGCGAGCTGCCTTCGCATTCTCGAAGCCGTCGAGGCGGTAAACGACGAGCAAAAGCATCGCATGTTCGAGAAGCTTCGCCAGGCGCTCGGCGACGATCTCACAGGCGCGCGCGTCGCCGTGTGGGGTCTCGCGTTCAAGCCGAACACCGATGACATGCGAGACGCACCGTCGCTTGCTCTCATCGACAAATTGCTCGGTTCGGGCGCGACGGTGGCGGCCCACGATCCGGTCGCGATGGACGAAGGCAAGCGACGCTTGGGCGATCGCGTACACTTCGCTGCATCGAGCTACGACGCGCTGACCGATGCCGACGCGCTCGCGGTCGTCACCGACTGGAACGAGTACCGGCATCCCGACTTCGCTCGCATCAAGCGGACGTTGCGCCGTCCGATCATTGTCGACGGCCGCAACCTCTACGCGCTCCACCGCATGGCGGAGCTGGGCTTCACGTATCACTCGATTGGCCGACAGGTGATCGGGTGAGCTCGTCGTGACCGATCGCACGATTCTGGTGACCGGCGGAGCGGGCCATGTAGGCTCGCACGTCATCGAGCTTCTCGTCGCCGATCCCGGCAATCGCGTCATCTCGCTCGACAACTACTCGAACGGCCGGCGCGAGAATCACATCACCGGCGCCGAGTATCGAGACGGCCACACGAAAGACATCGAGCGGTTGGTTCCCGAGACGCCGGACGTCGTCTACCACCTCGGCGAATACGCACGCATTGCGACGAGCTTCGACGACGTCGCGACAGTATATGACTACAACGTCGTCGGAACATTCGGCGTGGTCGAGTTCTGCCGTCGGCGGTCGGTTCCAAAACTCGTGTACGCGGCGTCGAGCACCAAGTTCGCAATCGAGGGCGACGGCCGTCATCAGAATCCTTATTCGTTCACCAAGGCGACGAATGTCGATCTCGTGAACGACTATGGACGCTGGTTCAAGCTCGACTACGCGATCTGCTATTTCTACAATGCGTTCGGTCCGCGCGAGGTAGGGACGGGAAAATACGCAACGCTGATTGCCAAGTTCGAAGCCGCCCACGCTGCCGGCCAGCCGCTCGAAGTCCACGCTCCGGGAACGCAGCGCCGCGCATTCACGTTCGTGAAGGACCTCGCGCGCGGGATCATTCTCGTCGGTGAGAATGGACATGGCGACGGCTACGCTCTCCGCGCCGATGCCAGCTACAGTGTCCTCGACATCGCGCGCGCTTTCGGCGGGAAGATCAGTCTCGTCAACGGCTATCCCGGACGTCAGGATGTCGCGGAGGATCCGACCCGAGCGCGCGACGAGCTCGGATGGCGGCCGACGATCGACGTGATGGATTACATTCGCGACTTCAAAACGAAGAGCGGCGGCTGACGGGCGACAGCCGCTCCTACAACCACAGATCCGTTCGCAGCAGCTGCCGAGCTTTCCACCATAGCGCGCCGATCACCGTCGAGCGCTCGATCTCCACGCTTGCTTCGCCGATAACGCCCGGCTTCCACGACTCACTCGCCGCGCGGCGGACGCGAGCCTCGATCACACCGCTCGATCCCTGAACCGCGACCGCCGTGGCCGCGATTTCGGAGACGCGGCCCGTCCACGAAGAAGAGCCGTCGCCGTAAGAGATCGCGTGTATGGTCTGACCGGGTCGGACGCGCGTTGCACCGCCGGAAGACAATGCGATGCGCAGCTCGACTGAATCGAGCGTGGCCAGCGTGAGCAGGGAATCGCCCGCACCGACGGCTCGCCCCAGCAGGTATTCGGGTCGCGGCGATGCGACGACACCTCGGACCGAGGCGCGAATGGTCATCGCAGCCATTCGGCGTTCGAGCCCCCCGAACTGGGCAAGTGCCGAGGCTCGCTCGGCCGCAAAGCGTTCGGCATCACCCGCGCGACCCGCCGCTCGCGCCGCGGCCTCGGAGGAAGTCAACGAGTCCAGCAAACGCCCGGCGGAGAGCAACTCGCCTTCGAACGCACGATTGACCAGTCGGATCAAGGGCGCACCGGCGTCGACACGAGCGCCCTCTGAAACGAACACCTGATCGATAACGCCACTATCGGCGGCCGTCACCGTTTGACTCTCGGCGGGACGGACAACGAGGGAGCCTCCGCTCGTCAACGTCCACGGCAGCAACATCACGAGCGTGATCACACCGAGAGCGATTGCGATTCGCAACCGACGCGACTTCGCCGACCGTGGGTCGAGTCGGGCGCGAATCGACAACGCCACGGTGCGGCCCCACTGCGCGATCTTCGTGCGCAGTTGCGCGAACAGCAGACCGATGGTCAGCACAACACCGAAGGTGCCGAATGCCTCTCGCGCCCACCCAAGCAGCAGCGCGGCGAGGAAGACGAAGATCGCTGACACATAGAGCGTGGCCAGCAGTCCGTAAGTGAGGAAGATTCGCCGCTCGTGCTCACCCGCCGGCGGCTGCGGCAGCTCGAGCCGAAGCACGCGAGACTTGAACCACCACTCGAAGTGGGCGAAAGCGCGATGCCGGAGATTAGGGATCTCTAACCAGTCGGCGAGCGCGAAATAACCGTCGAGCGGCAACAGCGGATTGGCATTGGTGAGCAGGGTCGTGAGGCCACCCACCAGCATCGCCGCTACTCCGATATCCGCGATGAGCGTGCCCGGGGCCGCGGCCCACCACATGATCGCTGCCAGGCTGGCAACGACGATCTGAATCCAAGATCCGGCGGCCGTCACCCACAACCGTGCCCGACGCTCGGGAAAGCTCCACGCGTCGCTCACGTTGCAGTAGAACGCCGGCTGAAAATACAACAGCATGAATCCCATCTCGCGCACCTCGCCGCCGAAATACTTGCAGGCGAATCCATGACCGAGCTCGTGGATCAGGATCACGGCGGCGGCAGTGATCCACAGAGTGACGGCGTTTGCCAGTGTGATGTTGTGCCATGAGTAGGTCGACCGGAACGCCGCGGTGAACTCACCCCAGTGTTGACCGAGCAAGAGCAAGTAGATGCCAAAAAGCACTATCGACGCGATGATGAACCCCGGAGTGAACATCCATCGGATGCGCGGGAGCACGCGGCCGAGGAGTGCGTCCGGGTCACCGAAGGTCCATCGCATGCGCAGAACTTCGCCGCGGAACAAGCGTGGACGTTGGCGCGTGCGGCGCTGTGCCCGCAGGCGCTCCATCTGCAGCGTTGACCGTTCTGCGATCGACCGCTCGAGGAAACCCGCGCTCGACATTTGTCGCGCGAACGCCTCGACGGCTTGCACGGACACCCGCAGACCTTCGCTTGCCAACGCTTCGGCGATTTGCGCCGGCGTTCGTCTCCCGTCGAAGGAGCGCATGACTCGCACCTCAGTCTTGCCGAAGCGAAAGTACTTTTGCGCGGTGACGTCCTTCACGACGTACGACTCCTTCCCGCGGTAGACCTGGGCGATGATCGACAGGTCCGACCGAAGACAGGGCGCGGCGGCACTCATGCGATCATCGCGCCGGACGGGCGAGCCGCTCGCCCGGCGACAATCCGCTCAGTACCTCGACTCTCCCGCCGCCAAGATCGCGTCCGAGCGTGACCGGACGCAGCGTGCTGCGGCCACCATCGACGACGATCGCATACCCGTCCGCCGCGATGGCTTCGCGCGGCACGCTGATCGCTCGGCGCGCCTCGTGGCCCAATCGCACGATGACGCTGCTACCCGCCAACAGGTCGCCACGCTCGCTGGCCAGTCGCAACACGACCTCGCGAGTCCCGCTGGCCGCATCGATGAACGGGGCCGAGTGAACAACGTGGGCCGCGACGTTTTCCCCGGAAGCGGCGACGACGACGGCCGCGTCGCCGGGCCGAAGGCGACGAGCGTTCGCCTCCGGCACGCGAATCCGGGCGAACAATGGCGCCTGTTCCGTGATGCGAAACAGCGTGTCGCCAACGGCGACGAAACGTCGCGGACGCGCCGAGCGAGCCGTGACGACTCCGTCGAACGGCGCCGTGATCCGTGTCAGCTCGAGATCGCGCCGTGCTTTGCGCCGCGCAATGTCGCTTTGGCGGAGTTGAAACTCGACCTGCTCCGAATCCGCCGCCGTTGAACCGCCGGACTTCGTGAGCGCTCGCGCGCGTGTCGCCGCTCGACTGAGATTCTCATACGACGCCTCCGCGCTCGCCAACGCGATCTCCTGCTCAGCGCTCTCGAGCCGGGCCAACGTTTGACCGGCGGAAACGTGATCGCCTAGTTCGCCAAAGAGAGAATCGATCGTGCCGGACGAGCGCGCGACGACCGCCGCGTCATGCTCGACGTACAGTTGCGTCGGCAATTCCAGCGGCAGCTGCACCGTAATGGTGTCGACGGTGAATTCCACTTTCGTCGACACTCCTACGAGAATCTGCTGCGCGCCGGCTTGTTGCGGGCTCGCCGACCGCGCTTCGGCGCCGCACGCGCACAGCAATGCAATGCCGCACGAGCTGCCAAGCCATTTCATGCAATACAGAACTCTCACGACCACATCCTCCACCACAGGAGTCGCATCGCGCGCGCCGGTCCGCGCATGATCCGCCATACCAGCGAAGCAGGCTCCGTCAGAACGCGCGCATAAGCCGCCATGCCGGGACGGAGGAGCGCGTCGCCATTCCCGACGACGGCTCGCACCGGAAACACCGTCGCCCCGTCGACGTTCGACCCAATGGACGCAATCGACGTGAGACGTCCCGAAAACGTGTGCTGCGGCAATGCCGCGACGCGTAAGCGCACCTCATCGTTCAACCGCAGTCGCGCGATATCCTGCTGCTCGACGCCGAATTCGAGCTCGAGCGAATCGGTGCGGCCGACAACCACCAACAAATCGCCGGCGTCAGCGTGAGTCCCGACCCGCTCTTCCGGCCGCGCCGAGAGCACGATACCGCGCACCGGTGAGCGGACAATCGCCGCACGAATCTGCTCGTCGAGGAGATCGGTTTCCCGGCGCAGGACGTCGGCGCGAAGACGCTGCAGGCGCTCGTCGGCTGCGTCACCGCGTGAGGCGGCGATCGCAGCGGCACGATCGGCGGCGGCGGCGGAGGCAGCGGCCGCCTCGCGTTGCGCGCGAAGCTCGTCGTCGCGCAGATGCATGATCGGTGCGCCACGATCCACAACATTCCCTTCGCGCACGAATACACGGTCGACGACGCCGGACACCGTCGGGCGAACGTCGGCGCGCCACAGCGGCCGGAGCACTGGATCGTTTCCGGAAACGCGCAGCGGCCAGCGAATCAGTGTGGCGGCCGCGACGCCGAGTATGAGAACTGCGACATACGCAATCCGGCGCTGGCGCGGGAGCCCGAGAAACGCCTCTTTCCGCGCGCTGATCGCTCCCAGCGTCTCCGCGAGCGGGACCTGATGGTAAAGCCGCGCGTTTCGCACGGCGACTGTCGCTTGATTGGCGAGGATCGCCGCAAGCTCGCGCTGCCGGGTCGATGCGAAGTCCGTGTTCGCCGTCTCGAACAGCAGAATGCCGACGATCCCTTCCTCATCTTTGAGCGGCAAATACAAGCCGCTCATCGCGCCATCACGCGCGAGATCTTCGCCGAAAATCTGGACGAAGGTTCGCTCGGCGTCGGATGCCGGATCGGACCGATCGGACAGGTAAAACCCCTCGCCGAGTCCCGCGGCCCATGCCGCGCGCACAGCCAGATCCTGCAGCGCTGGATCTTTTGGATCGACGGCGTCTGCCCCGGCAACCGCACGAATGTCGCACACGCCATGGTCGTAGAGCGCGATTGCGCCGCGATCGAAGTCGAGCGCTCGATTGGCAAGATTCACGACGGATCGGAGGACGCGATCGAGATCGAGCGTCGAGGTAAT